>CAZOBN010000036.1:0-27561 GCA_964577835.1 uncultured Rhizobiaceae bacterium | reverse complement strand
CGGAGGAAGACTGTCGACCCGCGGCGGCTCCACAATGGGCGCGGGGCTCGGCGCCTGCGGCAGGCTATTGACCGGCGTTGGCTCGACGATGGGGGCAGGGCTCGGTGGCTGCGGCAGGCTATTATTGACCGGCGGCGGCTCGACGATGGGGGCAGGGCTCGGTGGCTGCGGCAGGCTATTGACCGGCGGCGGCTCGACGATGGGAGTAGTCGGCGCCTGCGGCAGGCTGCTGACTGGCGGCGGCTGGACCGCAGGC
Organism: uncultured Rhizobiaceae bacterium; assembly: GCA_964577835.1. Lineage (GTDB taxonomy): Bacteria > Pseudomonadota > Alphaproteobacteria > SMXQ01 > SMXQ01 > CAVVYA01. The sequence continues at coordinate 27,305 of CAZOBN010000036.1, read as the reverse complement.
GGAGCCGCCGGCGGCGCCGGCGGGACCGGGGCGGGCTGGTGCGGCAGGGTATTGACCGGCGGCGGTTCGACCGCGGGTGGCGGCGCCGGGGCTGGCTTGTTCGGCAGGGTGTTGACCGGCGGAGGTTCGACCACGGCCGGGGCCGGCGGCGTGGAAAGTACCGGATTGGTGCCGGGCACCTGCGAAATCAGGGTAAGGAGAGCGGGCGCGCCGTTTTGCGTCGGCTGCACTTTATAAACTTGGCCACCGAAGGAGAGCTGTGTGACGTTCTTGAGAACGTCGGTTCCCTCGTTGCCGCTCAATGCTTTGACGGTGATGCTGCCATCGCGGTTGGTCGTGACCTTGTACTTGTCGAGAGAGTTGGTGTAAATCGCGAGATTGAGCGCTTTTGTGCTGCCGATAATCGTGTCGTTTCCGGCGCCGCCGAAAAAGACATTTTTCGCCGCGCTGCCAATGAGGACATTCGACTTTTGATTGCCGATCAGAGCTTGTCCCAGGAGATTCGCGGGGTCGATGAACGCGGGCGATGTGGTGGACGTGACCGCAGGCTTCTGAATGGTGGTGTGAGAATGGGTGGTACGAAAGAATTTGAAACTCGGCATATGATGCTCCGCGGCGTGGCCGGACAACGACTGTTGCGGAGAATCTAGGGGCCGCGCTTTAAAAAATGGTAAATTCAAAGACGAGCATTCAGAATAGATAAACTTTTACTCGAAATTATTGCGATGTCTAGGTTGATGCAGGTTACTTTCCTGCAAACAGACATTTTATGTTACTGATAATCCTTGTTTGCGGGGTGTTTTTCAAGTTGGTGGCGCAACATCGAGGAGGAATTGGAAGATATTACTTATTAATTGTCTATATTATTTGGATAAACTGAAATTTATATTATTTGAGTTCTCTAGCGGAAGACTTCGGGCCACGCTTTTTGTTCCCGGAATGCGGTTTCCAAGCCAGTCCATGAGCCTCCGGGTTAGGCATTTCTGTGGCAAAAATTGGGCAAACGACACATCGTCAAAGCGACGGTTGAAGTCGTCAGGATGGCCGAAATGGTCGGGCAGCGCAGAGCGCGGGACTCAGACGACTTTGGTTTTACGGAAAAGGACTGCCATCTCGCTGCCATTCGGCGAATGACGGCGATGGTTCCATTCATGAATGGATAGGCGGTCCATGAGATGATCCATCATCCATGCGAGTGGATACCCACTGGCCATTAACGCGCCCTTGGCAACGGAAACGAACGATTGTTCGAATGACTTACGATGCAGGTTCTTGAACTTCTCTTTGATGTGTGCCCGACGTGGATACCTAATCAGAAATAAAGTCGCGCATAAAAAATAATAGTACAATAAGCGGCTTTTTTTGCGAGCGTCAGTGCGTTTATATTCAAATACTTGCTTTAGATAGTCTGGGGGCGTTTCTGATAGCCACTTCAAGGCGCCCCAGTACTGGTTCATAAAATATTGCGTTTCAGCTTCGAAGCCTACGCGTCCAAATAATTGATTTATTTCTGCTGACGATAATCTCCGCAGATGGCCTGGGTCTTCGCAGAAAAACCGATTTCCACGAGTTGGATCGATTCCGTCCGGGTACAGCCGGCAGATTTCGTATTCGAAGCTTCCTGCATTTGCACACGGCAATATGTGAAGCGTGCGTCCTTGCGGTGAGACGAACGACGCAATGTCAGATGCAACAGCCGTCAGGTCGAAAACATGTTCGAGGACATGATGAGAGAATACCAAGTCAAAGCTGTGCCTGAGTGCCTCGAGGTGGGTATCGCCGACCACGAAGTAAGACGCCTTCGTGTCGCGTTCTTTCGCGATGGCAATGGCATTGGCACTTACATCGATCCCGACGATGTGAATGTCAGGAAACAGTTGCCCTAAAAGGCGAGAAAAGAACCCGCTTCCACATCCATAGTCCAACACCCGGAAATTTTGCCCTTTGGGGATTGCCGCAACGATATCTCGGATGCACCGTCGTTTGACCGCGTCCCATACGTCCATATACCCCGCAGAGTACCTCTGGTCATAGTAAGTTGTGAGTTCTGAATTGCTCTTGAAACTGATGGGTTCCATGACTCGGTGCACTGTCGTGAGTTCAGTTCTTAGGGATGCCGCTGGCCTGTCACGCTCGGGGGACACATAGCTCTGTATTGCTGATCGCCACCCAGATTCGGTTGTCGGGAGGCTACCGTTTGCCTATTCGGGGCCGTTGTTCCGAGCCAAGGCTACGCTCGCCCGGTGGTCGCTTTATGGCGAACCAACCGTCATATCCTCCATCCGGATCTCGCTTGTCGCGAATTGCAGTCCACAACAGCAAGTAGCCGATCGCAAGTCCGAACAGAAGAAAAACTGGCGCTTCCATGTGCTATCTCCTGGTCGGGCTCATGGCAGCCGACGCGAATTCATTCTGCGCGGATGTGCCCGATAATTCCATAGGTTGCCCTTCTGTTTGACCAAGCTGTCTTACGACGAGCGTATGAAGGGCTGCCATCGCGATCGCGATATTGTACCAGCCGTCGTAATAACCCAACGATAGGAATGTCCCGCCAGCTACGTATCCCGCCAGAGCTGTCTGCAACATGGCTGCCAAATCGCGGGCCCATCTCATATTGTCCCTGCGATAGGTCATTCGCCTTATCCGTTGACCGTATATCCAGGTGGCGCCAATCAGCACGAGGTGAAAAAAGAAACCGAAGGCACCATGTTCTATCAGAAGCTCAAGATGACTATTGTGTACAGCGCGAGCCACTGTTCCGCGCGCATATTGGTCGACAACCGATTGAGAATAGGTTGCGCGGAATCCGCCGCCGAAAATCGGATGCTCCGAAAAAATAGCCAATCCAGCTTTCCAAATCGCGATCCTCGACATCGCGGACCCGTCCTCCTGGTAGTTCGCGATTGTGTTCATGCGTTCGAACCACTGCGCGGGTGCTGCCGTATATACGCCGATAGCCAGGGCGACGAGAAGAACAGTCATTCCGAATTTTTTGGGGCTTCTCCACCATATCAAGCACGACATGACGAGGAGACCCAGAAAACTGCCGCGTGAATAGGATCCTATCGCCGCTACCACAGAGAAAATCTGCATTGCGAAAAGGCCTATGCGCAGCCACAGGTGCTGCGAATGCAGTTGCAGGAAGTGCATGAGCGGTATCGCCATGACGAGAGCAAGCGCGAGGTGATTGTTATCGAAGATGTAGCTGCTGTCTGGCCCGTAAACTCGATACGCTCCGCCGCTTATGATGGAAAATGCACCACCTTTGACGCCGTAGTAACCCAGCGACAACACCAATACCCAAATGAAGGCATGGATTCGGATCTTGTTGACAAGCAACGCGAGGCTGAGAAGCGCCATCGCCAGGGTCTTAACGACAATGGACCACTTGGGATTTGCAAGGTCGGGAGAAAGAGCAAGAAGAGTGGATATGCTGATCGCTACAATGAGTCCGACCAAAGCTACGCTGACTGCGCTGACGGGAGGCGCTTTCGGTTCGCGTGACATGATCCAAGCGGTCAATGTCGCCAGCGCAATGATCAGAGCGTACGGAACTGTCGCACCGACACCCCACACGAGCCGATGTGGGTTCATGATGGAGAACCAGGTCCACAACAGGATTCCGCAAAACGGCTGCAAGAACACGGGCGGGAGGTACACCAGAAACAATGAGAGGAGCGCGAGGCTTCGCATTCGGTCGGGTACTCCGGCGCGGGACGGTTCGGCCGCTCGGTTGGATGACATCACGACCAAATAGGAACGACCCGCATTGGTCCGGTGCCGCGAGTATGCCGGCAATTTCTTAATAACTCGCTGCTCGCTATTGGCCGTGAGCAATGTAGCAAGAAGTCAGTAGCCGATAGAACTGGAAAGCGTTCCGCGTCCGTAAACGCCGCCATAGCGAGCGCCGTCCATGCGGGGGGGGGGCGGCGACTTATGCTGGGGAGGTGGGCCCCGAGCCCTCGGGCATGGCTGCACCAGGGCTCAGATGATCGGCTTTGGGCTGCCGCGGCGAATCGTAATGCCGGCAGCCCCACTCCCGCTATTGTTTCTTTTGTTTCCTTGGGGCTGCGGTGACGTTGTTGTCCGAGTCGGACAGGTCCTTGCGCACCGAGGTTTGCGGCGTCCAGGATGGCGGGTCGCTGGCGGGAAAGGAGTCCTCCGAGGCACGTTCGACCGCATCGTGAACCTGCAGCCGGTCGGCGCTTTCTTCCTGCCATTCATCGATGCGGCGGTTGGCGTCGTCTTTCTCTAATCCATAGCGCACGCTCAGGCGCTCGACCAAGCGGTTTCGGTCTCCGTCGATCGCCTCGATGTCGCTGGCCGTGAGCTTATCCCAGCGGCGCTGCAGCCGGCCTTTTTCCAGCGTCCAGTTCTTGCTGATCTGTTTCCAACTCATGATGGCCCTCACTGGGAAGTGGGTCGGATGGGAGGCGCACTGCCAAGCAGCGCGCACTGACGGCTAGCGTGGCATCGACATCAGCTTGTCCTTGGCCGGCGCGGTGCGTTCCTGTACCCGAATGTCGGTCGCGCCGCTGCGCTGCAGGATCTCGCGGGCCTTGGCCTCCTCGCCAGGATGGCGGAGCAACACCCAGAGCAGGATGCCGCCGTGCTCGAGCTGCTCGCGCAGCGCGCGCTCCCGCCGCTCATCGGCATTGTGGCCCAGCGCTTCCATGGCGCTGGCCGCGCCGCCGCCAGCGGCTGCCGCGCCGATGACAGCCGCGAGCGCGGCGCCACCGCTCATGATGGTGGCGCCGGCGGCCAGAAAGGCCGCGACGACGCCCGCCATGCCGGTCGTCAAGGTGCGCATCTGACGCACATCGTCCTTGGAGACCACCGGGCTGTGCGGGACATCGGGGCGCCCCGCGATCGTTTCAGCCGCCTGCGGATCGAGGTGGTGCTCGAGCAATTCGGGCGCACCGAGAAGGCTCAATTCCGCCCGGTCCCAACCGGCGCTCGCCAGCTCGGCGATGGCGTTCTCCAAGGCGTCGGGTGAGTGGAAGAGTCCGACGATCTCTAAATAGGTCTCGGCGGTGTCGGTCATGCCACAACGACTCCCAAAGCTGATGATAAAACGGCTTCGATACCGGACTAACGCACGGGTTTTCCTTGCGGTTCCCGAATTTGGCTAGAGGTCGGTCGTGGTGCCAGCTCCATGCGGCGCGGCATGGTGCTGATGCTCGCTGTTGGCAGCAAATTGGTTTCCACGGCGCCGTCACGGCAAAGGCGATCACCCAAGGAGGACCCGCGACTGGCCTGCGCTGAACCGGATCTCCCTATCTCGTGGATGGATTAACCTTTAGAGGTAGAGAGGGGATAAATTAACCATCTGACCCAGCGCTTTCTCCTTAATAATCCCGGTAGGGTTCGGCCAACCGGCTTAAAACAAGCCGTTAGCCGAAACTGCCTTGCCTGATTGCCGGGCGGGGCATTCCCCCGACAACCCTGCCCTGCTCCCCCGAAATTAAGACGTTGTTAGGACTTTGCGACCATCCTGGAACGCTCAGGGAAACTCATATGACAGTAGCCGAAGAACGCAGCGCCTGGGTTACGCCCCTTCAGTGGAATGGTGAGTCCTGGTCCTATTCATGGGGCAGCTTCCAGGAGTTGGAATGGGCGCGGCGTGACGAAGCCGACCGGGCCGAGGCCTTTGCCAAGCGTGCTAGCCTGGTGCAGCGCCTGCTTACACAAAACGACCGAGTGGTGACGCTGGGCGACGACACCAGCATTCTGGTCTATCGCCGGGTCAAATCCCTCGACTGCGTGGTCGTCGACTCCTACCCGCCGATCATGGTGGATGGCCAGGATTGGGCCCTCGCGGCCGTCTCCCGCGCATAATCGACCTAATCGTGACCGCGGCGGATCGGCGAATGTCGGTTCGCCCATCCTTGCGCCGAATCGAGCTCTGCTCGGTGCGTCGCGGAGCTCGACATTTTTCAGGCTATTTACCTGTCGTTAACGAGATGTTGCCAGCCTACGGGTGACGCGATGACTCCGCCCTCCCGCACAACTCGTACGGGAAATTTGGGCAAGCGCGGCAAGAGCGCCCAGACCATTCATGAGCGCAGCTGAAAAAGGGGGGCTCCAGTCTGCTGCTCCCGCTCGAGGGCGAAAGGCGCCATTGGGTTACAAGGTGCCGCTGCCACAGCGGCACGGGTTTCGCGGATGTTTGGCCGCCAGATAGGCGAGAGGATGCCATGAGCGAGTTTTCCAACGTAATTGTGATCGCCGACGAATTGTCCATGCGCATCTCCTTGGTGGAAATGATGCAGCATGCGGGCTTCCAAACGCGCGCTTATGGGGCGGCGGAGACCTTCTTGGTCGGCGGCGGCGCCCGTTCGCCCAGTTGCTTCCTGCTTGATTTGTCGATGCCTGGCATCAACAACACCGAATTCCAGAGCTATCTGCGCGCGAACTGGCCGGACGCGCCGGTGATCTTTCTTAGTCGGCACACCACAGTGGCCATGGTCGTTCAGGCGGTGAAGAACGGCGCCTACGATGTCATCGAACTGCCGTTCAAGCCTGACGAATTGGTCGGCAAGGTCGAGGCGGCGATGGCGCAGTACTCGAGCCAGTCGGCGCGTCGGGTGGAGCAGCAGGCCCTGCAGGAACGCATCGGCAAGCTGACCGCCCGCGAGCGTGAAATTCTCGACCTCGTGATCGAGGGCATGTCGACGAAGGAAATGGCGCGGCGACTCGAAATCAGTCCGCGCACGGTCGAGGTCCATCGTTCGCGCATCATGCGAAAAATGGACATGAAGACGCTGCGCGACACATTGCGCATCGTTCTTGTCCTGCGCAGCGGCAACGGCTCGATGCCGCCCGCCGTAGCGCCGAAAAGTGTGGCCGGTCCGATCGTTCAGGCTCGCTGACCTACACGCGAAGCGGCTTGCCGCGATTGTGGCGCCTATCGCGACAGCCAACACGGGCGTCGCGCACGAGGCGCGGCCCTCTCGACGAATCCCGACGGCGGGCCCCACCGCCTAAAATTCTACGAGAACAGGGCTGCGAGGTGTTGGCTGAAGGTGCCGGCCTTACCGGGCTGCGCGACATCGGTTGCGCCGAAGGGCGGCGAATCGATGATGACCTCGCGGGCGAATACGGCGGCCTGGGTGCGGTTCTGCAGATGCAGCTTCTTGAAAACCGAACGGATGAGATATTTCGTTCGCCCTTCATCGAGACCGAGGGATTCGCTGATCGCCCGATTGGGTGAACCGCGGCCGAGCATGCTCAACACGCGATGCTCGAGGACATTGAGCGACAGCACCAACTCCCGACGTAAACCCCTGCTCATCAACTGTCCGGCTAACGACGATGGGATGGCCACATAGCCGTTCTCGGCCAGGTCCGCGATCATCATCAGGCGATCGAAATTGATGTCGCGGAACACCAGCCCATCGGCCATCCGGATCGCCTCAAGGATCTTTCCGGCTTCTTGCTGCTGCACGATGACCACCACGCAGGCGCGCTTTCTGAGAAAGTTCAGGCGTGCCGGGCTGCGCGCCTTATAGCGCGATAGTTCCTGCGAACTGAGGATGACCAGGCGCCGGCGCGACTTCGGCGCGGTCGATACCCTGGCATGGCGCCCATCGCGCGCGGAACCCCAATCGGACGCGGCACTGATCGCAAACGTGATCTGTCGCTTCAGCTGGAGATCTCCAACGGCGACGAGAGGTCTCGTTCCATACATCGACTGGCGCCTGCGCGCTCCGCTATTGGTCGGACGATTGGATGCCGGCTAAAGCAAATCTGCTGTTTGCGATTTTCGGCATGGCAACACGATCCGACACTATCCGGAGCGTGTGAGGCTCAGGTATTGCGCAGATGGGCCGGCGCCGGCTCAGAAGGCTATCTCGGAAGTGGAGGTAGACCGCAAAGGAATGGAACTTTTGCCCGAATTCAACGTGAAGTTTCGACCTGAAGGCGATGATCGAAATGGATAAAATAATTAGAATGGGCGCTGGCACGGGATGCGTGGTAACGTCTGTCGTTAGTGGACGGCCAAAGCTCCATAACCCGCATTAAAGATACTCACTGCAAAATCCGTATGTTCGCCCACACGGACGTGCATACGTGGGACCACGTAAGCAGGCGAACACAGTTGCGTATCGCTGCAATTTTCTTAAAATTCTATGTATTGAAGTTCCACGCCGCTACTGGAACTTCACGAGACAGACATACGATTCGTACCGGGGGAACCGATGATCTGCATCAATGCTGCAGCTGTTCATCTCACCTCTTCTGAAACTGACAGCACGCGGGGATCGTGCCGTTGAGCTTCGTGTCGGCAAGACTGTCATCGAATGGCGTTGGTATTAAGGTGGGGAAGATGGATAAGAGCAATTTGTCAGGTAGTGTCCTGGCGTTGATCGTCGAGGATAGCCGGCTGTTTCGCGAGGGGATGAAACGGATCCTCGCGGATTCGCCTTATGACATCCAGGGCGAAGCCGATTGTCTAGAAGACGCCGTCGCGATCGTCAACGAAGGCTTCGCTCCGTCCCTGCTGCTGCTCGATTTCCGCGAGGACGATGTCGAGGACTTCGACTATATCCGCCGGTTGCGCGCTCACTCGCCGTCCGCGCGCATCGTGGTTCTGACCAATGACGTGTCCACCAGCAAGCTGACCAAGGCTCTCGAACTCGGCTGCGATGCCTATCTGCTCAAGGATATGTCGCCGGAAGCCCTGATCCAATCGCTGACGCTCACGATGCTCGGTGAGAAAGTATTTCCGACCAACCTCGCGCAGCTCCTCATCGAGGGCCGGCTCGGCGCGACGGCAGCCCCGAGCGTCCGCCCCTTCTCCACCAGCGGGTTGTCGGAGCGTGAAATGCAGATCTTGCGCTGCTTGGTGAACGGCGATCCGAATAAGGTGATCGCCAACCGTCTGAAGATCACCGAGGCGACGGTGAAGGTTCACCTGAAAGGCTTGCTGCGGAAGATCAGCGTGTCCAACCGCACGCAGGCCGCCATCTGGGCCGTGGAGCGCGGTATCGACAAATATCCGCTGTCGACATCGATCGCGTCTCCCGCATTCCTGCCGCGCAGCGCCTGATCCCGTCGCTGCAAACGCTGAAATCGCCCGCCAGATAAGGCGGGCGATTTGCGTAAAATCGGCAATACCGGCCGGTCTTCGAAATCCTCCGCCTGCACCGCGCGCGCATCCTGCTAGAATGATCGCTATCATGTCTCGCGCTGCACTCTTGCCGAATTTCATCCCGTGCGTCGCCGTCGCTCACGCCGCCGTCTAGGCCGACGTCTCGCCGTCGCTGGCGGTTTGGCGGTGACCGCTTTGCTCGTCGCCGCTGTCGTCGCGCGCGTCACGGTTCTGAGCATGGCGGTGGATGGCGCGCTCGCGGTCTACGGCTTCGACGATGCGCGCTACCGCATCGTCTCCGTCGGCGTAACAGCGACGCGCATCGTCGATATTCGATTGGGCGAGGAGCTTACCGCCGCAGAATTGACACTGTGTTACCATCCGCTGCGATTGCTGGGTCTGGACATCGAAGAGGTCGCTGTCTCGGGACTGCATGTCGATGTGGCACGCGACAGATCCGGTCCGCTCGCCCGTCTTTTGGCTGGTGACGATGCTGAGGAGGGCGACGCGCCGCCGCCGCGGTTGCCGCGATTGCGTATCGCCGATGGCACCGCACGTCTGCCGGGCGACATCAGCGTGACTCTTGGCGGGATCACAGTGGATCCGGCGGCAGATGGAACGGGCTATTCGCTCGCTGCGGCGAAGCTGGAGGTGACGCATGGGAGCCTTCGGGTCGCATCTGGCGGGCTGACAGCGACGGTGGATATGGCCGACGGTCTTGCCAAACCGGTGGTTCGTTTTGCGCTGGCATCGTTGGCGCATGATGTCGATGAGCCGCTCGTTGCACCCGTGGCACTTGCCGGCCGCGCGGAACGACAGGGCGAGGTCTGGAAGCTGGCGGCTACGGCGACTGGCGCGCACGCGACGAAGATCGAACTGCAGGGTTCTTATGGACTTACGGACGGCACGATCCGCGGCCGCCTCACCTTGCCGTCTATCCGTTTCACGCCGGAGGGGCTGCAGCCTGGCGACATGGTGCCCGCGCTCGGCGCCATGCAGTCCGTCACCGGGATGGTCGTCGGGCATCTGGCCGCGCACTGGCGAGCTGGCCGTCCGATCGTCCCGGAGGGTGCATTGCGCATCGACGATCTGAGCTTCGAGGTGGGCGGACTGCCCGTCGAAAAGTTGACGGCGCGGGCTGCGTTGGCGGGGGAGGGTGCGTCGGCCGAACCAGTTTTGCGCATCGACGAGGCCCACTTGACTCTGGCCGGCGGCCGCATCGCCACAGTCGGGACTGTGTTCAGGCCGCTCGCCGAGCGCAATCGCCTCATCCTGCGGATCAACGATCTGGACCTCTCCCTGCTGCTCGCCGCCCTCGACATGGAAGGCGTCAGCGGCGAAGGCAAGTTCGCCGGCACTCTGCCGTTGCTGGTGGCGAGCGACGATGTTGCGGTCGAATCGGGCCGGCTCGAAGCGCAGGGGCCGGGTGTATTGCGCATGGCCTCGCCGGACACGGCGGCGGCGCTCGCCCAGGGCGGCGGGGACACCAATTTGCTGCTCCAGGCGCTGGCCGACTTCCATTACGAGCGATTGGCCATGACCTTCGACAAGCCGCTGAGCGGCGAATCCCGTCTCACGTTCAACATGCTCGGCCATAATCCTGCCGTTCTTGACGGGCATCCTTTCCAGATCAACGTGACCGTGACGACGAACCTGGACAAGATCCTCGGCGTCGTCGCGCAAGGCGGGCGGTTGTCGCAGGATGTGATCCGTGCCATGGTCGGCACCCGTCGCTAACACATGATGCCAGACAAGGAAGCGTGACGACGATGACGCGATTCCCAGGCCGCAGCCGATGCACGGGCCGCTGGCGCTCCGCGGTCGGTATTCTGATGACAGCCTGCGCATTGATCGCGTGCCAGCCCAGGGTCGCGCTCGAAGCCCCGAAGGAGCCGATCACGATCAATCTCAACATCAAGCTGGATGCGGACGTTCGCGTCAGGCTCGAAGAGCGGGCCAAGGAAGACATTCAGCGCAACCCGGACATTTTCCGATGAACCGCATGTCACGCCGCCAGGCATTCAAGATTTTTGCCGCCCTCGCGCTGACCGGCGCTTTCTTGTTCGCGACCGTCGCCAATCCCGTGTGGGCGCAATCGCTGGAAGCTCTGCGTCTGTCCGGTGCGCTGGGCGAACGCTATGACGGCCTGGTCGTGGTCCGCCAACCCAGCGCCGAGACCAATCGCCTGGCGGCCGAGATCAATGCTCAGCGCCAGGGCATCTACAAGCAGCGGGCAGCCGAGCAGGGCGTCCCCGCGGACCAGGTCGGGCGCGTCTATGCCCGCCAGATCCTCGACCAGGCGCCGAAAGGCACCTGGTTTCTGACCGAACGGGGCTGGGTTCAGAAATAAACCGGGAACATAAGGCCCGGCGTGCCTTTACAGACTGCACGCCGGGCTTTATCAATCGAACAGCATTTTCGATTACCCTTACCCTCTCCCTGGCCTCACCCCATGGATCGCCTGCCGCTGCCCTATCCGTCATTGGCGTCCGCCGCGCCCGCCTTCGTCGTTGGCCGGCGGGATTTTCTGAAACATTGCGGCGTCGCGGTGGCGGCCCTGCTCGGCGCCGGCGTGTTGAGCGGCTGCGAGAGCTGGCGGGAGGCCCGGCAGATCGAGCCGGCGTCGGTCGGTTTCTTCGCCGATGGTACAGACTTCGCCGACTGAGCCTTTCATGACCAATATGTTCTCGCTTTTTCCCCAGGACGCCCCGGTCAGCAAGGACTTGCTGCGCAAGCATCTGGTCGGCCCGGTCGCCAATGTGCAAGGCTTCGGTGCGCGCGGTGACGGCATCGTCGACGATACCGCCAGCATCCAGGCTGCCATCGACTTCGTATCGAGCAGCGGCGGCGGCATCGTCTATCTCCCGGCCGGTACTTACAAGATCAAGCCGCAGGCCAGCATCGCCGTCGACCGCGCCCGCGCCAATGCGCTGACCATCGCCGCCGATAACGTGGTGCTAACCGGCGACGGACCGACGCTGAGCAAGCTCACGTTCCGCGTGTTCGGCGACCGCGACCCAACCAACAGCTACGAGTTGCACCCGTGGTATTCCAACGATGGCACGGCCAATGTGTGGCGTGGCAGCGCCATATTCATTGCCGGCGGCGATGACTCGTTACAGCCGCGCCGCAATATCGTGATCGAAAATCTCGAGATCGACGGCGGCGCGCGGCCGGGCAATACCTGGGACCGCAGCCCAGCCGGCACCCAGGCACGCGACGGCTGGGACATCAGCCACAAGGGCATCAACCTGCAGGAAGACCGGCACCACCGTCGCATCGTCATCCGCAATGTGGATGTCCATGATTTCCGTGGCGAACTCGTGTTCGGCGGCGGCCCGTTCATCGACGACGTGCTGATCGAGAATTGCGAGCTGCACGGCACAAACGCCGATTGCTTGTCGCTCGTCGCCTCCCAGGTTGTGCGCGGCTGCCGTTTCTACGATGCGGCACACGCCTGTGTCGAAGGCTCCTCTTTGGCCAAGCCGGCGCGCTACGTCGACAACCGGTTCTTCGCGGCGCGCATGGGCCTCAATATCCAGAGCGCGTGGGACAGTCCGAATCCCGTCGAAATCTCGGAGAATAATTTCACCGAATGCGCCGACTACGGCATCCTTCTCAATATGGAGAGCGGCGCCACGTTGATCTCCAACAACACGTTCGTCGATTGCGGCCATAGCCAGGCGCAGCACGCGGCACTGGCGCTCGAGCCGGGCCGCGGCCAGACGGCGCCGGCGCTTGGTGGAATCATTGTCAAGGACAACCATTTCCTGCGCCACAGTCGCGACGGCGGCGCCGGCATCTCGCTGACCTGCCGCGCGGGGCGTAAATTGAAATCGGTGGTGATCTCGGGCAATTTCATCGGATCGAGCGGCGCGGGCGTGGAGCGCAACAAGCGCTTCCTGACGCCGCTCGCCTATGGTTTGGCGGCGGGCGCCGACGTGGAGGGAATCCATGTCAGCGAGAACATCTATTACCGCACCCAGCGACTCGCGGAGAACCTGCTCGCCAAGCAGGGCGACAGCGCCCCGATGCCCGCCATGTGGGACAATCAAGCCATCGGCTTCGAAGATGCCGTGAACAACATCATGCCCGTGGACGGGCGCGCACCCGTGCGGCTGCACAACGAGGGGCCGGTGGCCCTGTTGCCGGCCGGCGAGGGCGACCCGGTTACGCCGCGTTTCAATCCGGGCGATTACACCCAAGGCCAGCGGCTGGTGCTGACCAACGGCAGCGCCATCCGCAAAATCTATCTGCCGCAGACATCGGATATATTCGAGTGCAGCGAAGGCCGTCATCTCAGCCCTGGGGTCTTCATCACGCTGATTCGCGACGGCGACAAGCTGCGCGAGGTGAATTTCGACGACCGCCGCTCGCGGCATTACGCCGAGGTTCTGGACGGCACCGACATCGCCGCCGACGGCTTCACCGACATTTATGTCTCGGTGCCGAGCGAGCGCCGTTTCGTAACCTTCTCCGGCGTTGGCCATGGCGCGCGAATCCGGGTGATTGCCACCAACCGCAACGTGACGATCGCCAACAACGAGAGCATTCAGCTTCACTCCAATGCCGATTATGAGATGGTCGAAAACGAGGTGAAGAACTTCATGCGCACCCGGGACGGCACGCTGCGCGAGATCTGACGGGCGTTGCGCGCTGCCGCCGAGCGCGCGGCGTGCGATTTCTCAGACGCTCAATTCGCGTTATGCTGACACATCATCGAAGCGCCGATCCGCGTAACGGCGCCGCCAGCAACAGGGAGGGGTGGTCGCAACCCAATGGTGACGGAACTCCACCGCGATCTTCACCCGTGACGGCGATGCGGCGCGGGCCTTCACGACGCGGGTCACGGCGGGTATGGTCGGCGTCAACGTGCCGATCCCGGTGCCGATGGCGTTCATGAGCTTCGGCGGCTGGAAATGCTCGCTGTTCGGCGACCATGCCATCCATGGCATGGAGGGCGTGCGCTTCTACACCCGCCTCAAGACCGTGACATCGCGCTGGCCCAACGGGCGCGGCGGCGCCGACTTCTTCATGCCGACCATGGGCTGAGCGAGCCTGAGAAAGCACGGCGGGAAGGGAAACATGTTGAAGGTCCAGTGACTGCGCCCTACTCCCCCGCCGGCGCCTCGGCGAGCCGGCTGTCGCTCGGCGTGTAATCGAGCCCGGCGATTTCGCGGATCAGCTTCGATTGGATGGCGCTGGCGAAGGTGTCGAAGCTTTCCGCCGGCACCATGAAGGCGCCCGGGCCGCCGATGACGAAGTTCTGGTAATAGGTGTCGAGATCGGGGTCGGAGGGGAAGCCGCGCGGGCTGAATCCGATGGCGCCCTGGCGGCTGTTGAGGATGGGCAGGCCGTTGATGGTGATGCCGGCCGCCACCGCCGCATCGCGCGCGCTGACCACGTCGCGGCCATTGTTGTTCTTGCCGTCGCCCGAAATATCGATGACGCGCCGCTGGTTTTCGAACGGGCTCGTCTTGAACAAGGCCACGGAATAGTCGATCGCGGCGCTGATCGAAGTCCAGCGGATCGCCATGTAGGGCGAGGAAGCGATCTTGTCGACCACCGCATTGGCCGAAGCTTGATCTTCGATGATTGTCCAGCCGACGATGGTGCGCTGATAGGTCTCGCCGGCCCATTCGACATAGGCGATGCCGATGCGGCGGTTCTCGCCCGAGCGGATGGCACTGAGCACCCGGTCGCTGGTCAGCGCCTTGATATAGCCCTCGCGCTGCAGTTGCGCCTCGACCTCGTCGACGCTGCCCGAACAGTCGATGGCCAGGATGAGCTCGAGATCGACGGGAATGCCTTGGGCGCTCGGCGCGCGAACGCCGGCGAGAACCACACCGACAGCTGCCAGGACACACAGCAGCAGGACGCGACGGAGCAACGCAACGGACATGGCGAACTCCTCAATCCAGCACCCGAGTATTACGCAGCGAGCGGGGCGTGAAAAGAGGCTCGTCGCGCGGGCCCTTTTTTGATCTAGGAGCCGCCCTGGCTCAGGGATTGCCGCCGTCGAGCACCTGACCCCGTCCCGCTTCCAGGGCTTTGTTGGCGAGCATGGCCGAGGCGCCCATGTATTCGAGTGCCGTGCCGCCCGATAGGAACATGGTGATGTCGGTATCGTTCCGGCGAGCCTTGAGCTTGCCGGTGATGACGGAACCGATGTCGCCGAGCACGATGTCGCGCCCGATCTCGCCGGCCTCGAGCGGGATCAGGATATCGCCCTTCTCGTGGAATGCCTGGTCAAGGTCGTCGACCACGATGCGGCCGCGCTTCAGCGTCGCGCCATCCACCTCGCGCTGCTCGGGGTAATGGGCACCGATGAAGTTGCAATGGGCGCCGGGCGCGATCCAGCCGGCCTCGATGACGGGCGTCTTGGAATTGGTCGCGGTGACCACGATGTCGGCGCCTTCGACCGTTGCCTGAGCCGAAGTGGTGGCCTGCACCGTCAGGCCGGGAAATGTCCGGCGCGCCCAGGCGGCGAAGGCCTCGCGGTTCTCGGGCTTGCGGCTGAACACGCGCACCTCGGTGAGCGGGCGCACCGCCATCAGGCCGCTGAGCTGGGTTGTCGCCTGGTCGCCGGCGCCGATCAGCGCGGCGACCGAGGCCTCGGGCTGGGCCATGTGTTTGGTCGCCACGGCGGCCGTTGCGCCGGTCTTCATCTTGCTGATCACGCCGCCATGGATGATCGCCTCCACGTTGCCGTTGACGGCGGAGAACAGCATGATCCACAGGTTCATGCCGCCGCCATAGCCGGTGGAATACATCGAGCAGCCCATGACGCCAACATTCTTCAACAGCCCGCCGCCGATCTTGAGCGAGCCCGGACGGGTCGCGCCCGGCCGTTCGATCCAGAAATTCTGCCGCGGCAGAATCTGGAAGTCGCCGAGCCCCTGGTCGCGGTAGGCGGCTTCCACCGCATCCACATAGTCGGCCATGGTCACCGCGCCGCTCGCGTGCAGCGCCTCGATATGCGATTGGTCGAGGAAGATGGTCATGGTCCCCTGGCGCCTTTCCGGCGGAGTTTCTTGGCGCGCGATGCCGGTGCGGCGATCGACGTTTCGTGCCCTGCTCATTCTGGGGCAGGCAGTCCGACGCTACAAAGAAAAACGCCGCCCGGTGAGGGGCGGCGTTTCTGTCTTCGGCGTTGCGGCAGGCTAGCCCTGCTGCTTGCCCTTGCCTTTGGTGTGCAGGGCGGGGTCTTCCATTTTCGCCGCCATCTGGCCACGGCGTTCGGCATTGCGCAGGTCCTCGCCCTCGGGCCTTTCCAAGGCTTCCTCCGCCTCGCGCGCCTTCTGCTCGACCTGGCCGGACTTCACGGTCTTTTCGACGCCCTTCTGGTAGTCGCGCGTGGCGGTATAGCTGCCCTCGCCCTCGACGCCCGGAGCTTTGGCGATGGATGGGTCGATCTTCTCCGCGTAACCGGCCTCGCGGCCCTGGGGCGCCTCCTTGGCGCGCTTCAGCTTGTCGTCGCGGATCTTGCCCGACGCGATGCCGCCGGCCGCATTGCGGCCCGTCTCCTCGTCGCCGGAGTTGCCGGTCATGCGGTCGCTGTCTTTGTCTGCGGTCATGGATCCTCCTTGCCTGCTGAGTTGATCTTTCGCGAAGCGCCAGTTGGCGAGTTTGGCCAGGAACATCTCGACGAACCCGGCGCGGTCGTTCTGATAGTCGAGATAGTAGGCGTGCTCCCACACATCGCAGGTGAGCAAAGCCTTCCGTCCGTGTGCGAGCGGCAGATCGGCATCATGGGTCGTGGTGATCGCGAGCTTGCCGCCGTCCTCCACCAGCCAGGCCCAACCGCTGCCGAATTGCGCTTCGGCCGCCTCGGTGAACTCCTTCTGAAATGACTTGTAGTTGCCGAAGTCGCGTTCGATGCGCTTCTTCATGTCGCCGTCGGGCTGACCGCCGGTTCCCGCCGGCGCCATGCATTGCCAGAAGAACGTGTGGTTCCAGTGCTGCGCCGCGTTGTTGAAAATCTTCGTCTTCGCTTCGTCGTTCACCGTCGCGCGGATGATGTCTTCGAGCGGCTTGTTCGCCAGTTCGGTGCCGGCGATCAGCTCGTTCAGCGTATCGACATACTTCTTGTGATGCTTGCCATGATGGAATTGCATCGTGCGCGCCGAGATATGAGGCTCGAGCGAGTTCTCCGGGTAAGGTAGCGGCGGCAATGCGAAAGCCATCGGCTCTCTCTCCTATGCTCGAAATGAAGGCGGCGCCGCGCGGTTTCGGCGGGGCGGAACTCACGGACGGACGCTGCGAAGGCTGATATGGAAACGGTTCGCGGCGGGCGCGGTTCCGCGTTTGATTGCGACGATCAACCTACCGATCGACATATTCGCTGGTTGAAATCGGCGCGGGACGACCTAGGGCGGGAGATCGAGCGACGGCCTGGCCGGAAGATCTTGCCCGCGCTTGTTCCTGCTCCGTCGTGGCCCTCCGCGACGGGGCCACGACGACCGCTCGGCATTCGTCAGTTCGCGCTGGGCTTCTGCGGTTTCTCCGTCTGCAGGTCGCGCACCACGTCGCGGATCACCAGGGCCTCGGCCAGGCGTTTGGCGATCGGCTTGGGCGCGGCGACGATCTCGCCGACGATCGCCTGCAGCTTCTCGCCCGACACCGGATTGAGGTCGAGCTTCGCCTTCTTCGCCTCGGCCAGGAAACCGGGGTCCGTCATGGTGGCGTCGAATGCGCCGCGCAACGCGGTTAGCCGGTCCTTCGGCACGTTCGGCGTGGTGAAGATCGGCCGGCCGATGGCGGTCGGCGCGGAGAGCAGGCGCAGCACGGCGCGGTCGTCCGGGTTCTTCGCCATGTCCATGAGCAGCGGCACATCCTGTAGGTCGGGTGCCTTCTCCAGGCCGATCTGCACGAGGATGTTGATCTTCTTCTCCTTGAGCCAGTCCGCCTTGGTCGATTTCCACGACGCCCAGGCGTTCGAGCCGCGGCCCGCCACCTCGCCGCGCTCCATGGCGAGATTGATGTCGGCGCCGCCCGGATAGCCGCTGATGATCTTGAACTTGGTGCCGAGCAGATTGTTCATTACCTGGGGATATTGCGCCGAGGTGTTGGGCCCGGTGGCGCCGAGCACCACCTCGCGCGTCTTGCACTGCTCGATCGAGGTGATGCCGTGCGTGTGCCACACCGCGGTCGTGTTGATGTCGGCATTCACATTGCCGATCCATAGCAGCTTCGTGGCGTCGAACTGCAGCCCGGGCTCCTCGAGCGCCTGCTGCAGCGGCAGGGACTGGTCGGCGGTGGCGATGGTGGTGCCGTCCTGGGCCGCCACGTTGTAGACGTAGCCGGCCGCCTTGCGGCTGCCGGCGCCGGTCATCTGCTTGGGCACGATCTTGGGCTGCCCGGGGATGTGCTTTTCCATATGGCGCCCGACCACGCGGGCATAGACGTCATAGCCGCCGCCCTGGGTGAAGCCGATGATCAAGTCGATGTTCTTGCCCTTGTAGAAATCGGCGGGCGATTGCGCCGCGGCTGGGCTCGCTAGAACGGCCGCGAGGCCGCCCATGGCCGCCGCCGCACAGACTCCGGACAGGATCGATTTCGGCATCTCAGGCTCCCTGTTTGCCGGGCCCGGCACGCTGGCGCGGCGCCCTGTTTATAGGCGGGACTGTAACCGGGCCGCGCGTCCCGTCAAGCCATGGAAATCCGCCACTCGGACCTCGCCGCCAGGACGGCCACTACGGCATCTTCTTCGGCTCCCACAAGATCGCCAGCATCAACTTGACAAGGGGAGGCAAGTGTCAGTGATGTCTCCGAACAGTGTCAGCCATGTCCCCGGGCTGTACATCAAGTCGGGCCATCCGCGTCGAGCCGTCGCTTGTGACTGTGACGACCGGTGTCCGTCCTCCGCGAACTCATCATCGAATGTCATGCTGTCGGCGCTTTCCTGGGAAACTTGGATGCTCAACCGGACAGCCGTGGGCTTGTCCATGCAATCCACGTTTTTTCCTTTGCGAGCATTGCAGAAAACGCGTGGATGGCCCGCCCAAGTCGGGCCACGACGGAAATGCAGTCTGTACCGGTTCCTCCGGCCGCTTTAAGCCGGCACCTTGGCGAACATCGGGCCGTGCACCAGCTTGTTGAGCGGCTTGCCGGCGAGGAACAGCTTCAGGTTGTCGGCGATGATATTGACGATCGGGTCGATCTTGTCGCCGCCCGAACCGGCGGAGTGAGGCGTCATGACCACATTGGGCATGTCCCACAGCGGACTCTCCGGGTTGAGCGGCTCGACCTGCATCACATCGAGCCCGGCGCCGTAAATCTTGTTCGCCTGGAGTGCCGCGATCATCGCCGGCTCGTCGATCAGCGGTCCGCGCGCGGTATTGACGATCACCGCATTCGGCTTGAGCGCCGCGATCGCCTCGGCGCTGAGAATATTGTGGGTCGAGTCGTCGTAGGTAGCGGCCATCATCACCACGTCGGCTTCGCGCATGGTCTCGACCAGGCGGGCGCGCGGCCGGATCTCGTCGACGTTCGGGATAGGATCGCTGCTGCGGCTGATGCCGATGACGCGCATGTCGAAGGCCTTGGCCTTGCGCGCGATGGACTGGCCGATGGAGCCCATGCCGATGATCACCATGGTCGCCTTCTCGAGCGTCAGGATGATCGGCGAAATCTCGTCGCGCACCCAGGCGCGCTTCGGCCTTGCGGCAAGCGCGTCCATGTGACGCCGGGCGACGGCGAGCAGCAGCGACATGGCGTGCTCCGCCACCTTGTTGGCATGGAACCCCGCCGCGTTGGTCACCGGGATGCCGTCGGGCAATCCGCTGGCGACCGCCTTGTCGATGCCCGAGGTGGTGAACTGGATCCACCTCAGCCGTTTGGCCCCGTGGCGGATGATCTTCGCCGGTTCCGGCACATAGACCCGATTCGAAGTCACCAGGATATCGACCTCGGGAATCGTCCTGCGCAGTTCCTCGTCGGTGCTGGCGGTCAGGATTGTCACATCGGGAAAGCCCTTGGCCAGCCGGTCGATGATTTCCTTTTCCTTGGCGGTGTAGAACAGCATGTTCATGGATGTCGGCCTCCC
The DNA here is from genome assembly GCA_964577835.1 of uncultured Rhizobiaceae bacterium. GTDB lineage: Bacteria > Pseudomonadota > Alphaproteobacteria > SMXQ01 > SMXQ01 > CAVVYA01. Next base: position 7,164 of record CAZOBN010000036.1, on the reverse strand, counting down.
TAAGGCCTGCTGGCGGCCAGAACCGTCGATTTTCTTTTTTGCTTGTGACGGGCTGCTACTGTCTCATAACTCCATTCGGATTGTCCTGGTGATTTTCCGAATGCACCACCCTCGAAAAGCGCAGAAAGGACGTCTTTTACATGACCGAGACCGGCAAACTCCAGGGCCGCACCGCCATCGTCACGGGCGGCGGCGGCGCCATTGGCGGCGCCATCGCCAGGATCTTCGGGCGCGAGGGCGCCAACGTGGTCTGCGCCGATCTCAAAGGCGAGAACGCCGCCGCCGTCGCCGCCGACATCGCGGCAGCCGGCGGCAAGGCGATCGGGGCTGCGGTCGATGTCTCGAAGCCGGCCGACGCGGAGCGGGTGGCGCGGCTCGCCGTGGATAAATTCGGCAACATCCGCATCCTGGTCAATGTCGCCGCCGCCGTCACGCCCGACGGCACGGTGGTCGACCTGTCGCTCGACGACTGGAACAAGGCGTTCGCGGTCAATCTCACCGGCGCGTTCCTCATGTGCAAGCATGTGATTCCGCATATCGCCACGGCGGGCGGCGGCAGCATCATCAATATCGCCTCCCAGCTCGGCCAGATGGCGGTACCCAAGCGCTCGCCCTATTGCACGAGCAAGGCGGCGCTCATCCATTTCTCCAAGGCGCTCGCCATCGATCACGCCGGCGACAACATCCGGGTGAATTCGCTGTCGCCCGGCGCCATCGACACGCCGCGCGCGCTGTGGCGCTACGGCGGCAATCTGGAGGAGGCGCGCAAGGCGCGCGGGCCGCTCTATCTGACCGGCCGGCCCGGCCGGGTGGACGAGATCGCCAATGGCGCGCTGTTCCTGGCGTCCGACGATTCCTCCTTCATGACCGCCGCCGACTTGCTGATCGACGGCGGCTATCTTGCCTTCAAGACGCTGGAGTCGAAAACCCTGCCGGGCGCGCGGCCCGACTGAGAAGGGCGGCGGAGCGCGCGCCGTGCTATAGTGAGGCCGTGGTAACTTCTCCGCTTGAAACGAAGCGGCTTCTTTTGCCGCCGGTCACGCTCGCCGATGCCGCCGACATCCAGAGGCATTTCAACAATTGGAATGTCATCCAGCATATCGGCGGCGGCGTGCCGTGGCCTTATCCCGACGATGGCGCGACGGTCTTCCTGCGCGACAGTTTGCTGCCGCGCATGGCCAAGGGCATGGCCCATGCGTGGACCCTGCGTCTGCGCGGCGCGGCCGGCAAGGCGATCGGCGTGGTGGAATTCCGTCTGCCGCCCGATAAAGAACCTGACCGCGGCTTCTGGCTGGCGGAGCCGTGGTGGCGACAGGGCCTGATGACCGAGGCGGTCGAGGCGGTGAACCGGTTCGCTTTCGACGTGCTCCGTCTGGACAGCTTCGTCGAGGAAAACGCGGCCGACAATCCCGCCTCCCGGCGCCTGAAGGAGCGATCGGGCGCGGTCTGTCTCGGCGAGAAGCACAGCCCCTATCTGAGCGGCGAAACGCGATCCGAGATCTGGCGCATCACCGCGGCCGGCTGGCGTGCGGCGCGGCAGAAGCGGGGCGGCGAGGCCTAGAGCATGATCCGTTTCAGTGGAAACGGATTATGCTCTCGAGTCTTGATTTAATCGCGTTTTCTACGCCGAACCGGTTTCCACTTCGGCGGAAAACGCTCTAGAGCGCGGCCGCCCGTCTCGGTCAGTTGCCGCTGCCGGGCTTGGCGCCGGAAAGCTTCTTGGCGTCGCGCGAATGGGTCACCTGGCGTACCTTCTCCAGGAAATCTTTCGGCGCGTCGATCAGATCGGCGATGAGCTGCTGCAGCTCGACGCCGGTCATCGGGTTGATTTCCATCTTCTGCTTGTCGGCTTCGGCCTTGAACTCGGGATCCTTCAGCGTGGCGTCGAAGGCCGCGCGCAAGGCCTCGACCCGTTCCTTCGGCACGCCGGGCGTGGTGCCGACGGGGCGGCCCACCGAGACGGCCTTGGACACGTAATCGAGAATGGCCTGGTCCTGCGGATTCTTGGCCAGGTCGCGCATCAGCGGCACGTTCGGCAGGTCGGGATCCTTGCGCACGCCGACCTGCACCAGCAGGTTGATCTTCTTCTCGGCGATAAAGTGCGGCGTGGTCGCGACATAGCTCGCCCACGGATTGGTGGCGCGGCCCTCGACCTCGCCGCGCTCCATGGCGAGGTTGACGTCGGTGCCGCCGGGATAGCCGAAGATCACCTTGAATTTCGTGCCGAGCACGTTGTTCAGCACGGCCGGGATCTGGGTCGAGATCGAGCCCGCGCCGGTGGCGCCGATCACCGTCTCGCGCTTCATCGCGTCGTCGATCGTCTTGGTCGGCGAGGTATGCCAGGTCACGGTGACCTGGTTCGAATCGCTCATGTTGCCGATCCAATTGAAGGTCTTCATGTCGGCCTGCAGGCCCTTGTTGAGGCCGAGCGCCTGGTCCATCGGCAGGCCTTGGCTGACCATGGTCAGGTGGGTGCCGTCCTTGGGCGCCGCCATGGCGATGAAGTTGGCGGCCTGGATGCCGCCGCCGCCCGGCATATTGACCGCCAGCATGGTCGGGTTGCCGGGGATGTGCTTGACGATGTGGCGGCCAAGCAGGCGGGAATATTGGTCATAACCGCCGCCGGCATTGGAGCGGATGACGAACTGCATCTGCTTTCCCTTGTAGAAGTCGGCGACCGGATCGGCCAATGCGGCGCCTGAAGCCAAGATGGCCGGAACGACGAAGAGATAGAGCGGAGCGTTCATTGCGTTCTCCCCAGCTGACGTGTTTGTCCGGCGCTCAATGCGGTTGTTCGTTGCCCAGGCTCTGCTTGGCGTTGGCCGAATTTCAGCGTTGTCCAGCTTAAGCGCGCGCCGGCGCGATCGTTTCCCAGACGCCGTTTTTTGGCGTGTTGTTGCTGGTCTTATAGCATGGGATGCCGGGTTCCGCCGATCCGAAAGCGGCGATGCCAAAGGTCAGGGATGCGGCGCGTTTGGACGCAGGGTAGCGTCGGGACAATCGCGGCGCGAGGCCGCCGCCTGGACCGTCGCCTCGCCGTTGGCGCGATCGTCGTCAGCGCGAAGAGGGCCAGGGCAGCCTCTGCGCGTGACGATCGTCCGCTAACTGTCCAGGGTCGAGGCGGCGAACAGCCGTTCGGGCGGGTAGACCTCGCTGATCAGTCCCTGATCGTGGGAATATTCGATGAAGCGTTCGATGTTCTTGCGATTGGCCTTGAACCCGATGGGCCACGGGTCGTCGCCCAGCAGGCTGCGCTCGTCTTCGAAATAATGGCGTCCCCAGGCGAGCCGCGACCAATTCGGATCGTCGTAATAGGAGGCGGCGATCGTCTTCGCTTGGGCGTACATGCCCATGACGGCTTTGGGCAGCCAGGGCTCGCGCTCGGCGAGATCATGCCGGATGGCCAGCACATGCATGATCGGGAAATAGCCGGTTTTGCGGAAATAGCGCAGCTCTTCGGCCCGGGTGTCCTTGAACAGGCGGCGTGACTTGCGCGCGCCGGACATCACCGAATGAGGCGGGTGAGGCAGGAAGAACGCGTCGATCTCGCGCGCCTCGAGCAGTTCGCCGAGATCGACATTGGCGAGCGCGGTGATCTTGACGCCGGGCTTGGGCTGAAACTTCACCTTCTCGCCCGTGGTCACCAGCCAGTTGATGCTCTCCCATGGCACGCCGTATTCGAACTTGAGATCGCCTTTGGCGAGCAGTGACAGCGTGGTCTGGAACGAGCTGAGCGCCACGGTCTTGCCGACCAGATCTTTCGGCTCCCACAGATTGGAATCGGGATGCACGAACATCTGGCTGGCGCTGAACAGCCGGCGCGGAAAGACGGGCACCGCGGTCATCGGCACGCCGCGGTCCTTCGCCATCAGGTAGCTCGACATGGAGAATTCGCAGACGTCGAATTCCTTGCCGTTGATCATGCGCTCATGGCGACCGGTGCCGTCGCGCAGCACGTCGCTCTGTCCGACCTGCAGCGCTTTCAGCGTCATGCCGTCGGGTGGTTTCACCGTGCCGTCGAAAAACGGCATGTGGCGGTCGTAGCGGTCGAGCGCGATGGTAAGCGTGAGTTTGGCCATTAATCCCCCTGTGCCGCCGTTCGCCGGCCGATCGAGGCCGACTGTAGACCGGATTTTTCCTCAGGCGAAAGAGCGCCGGTGTGAGGCCTCGATCTGCTTCTCGCCGGAATGCACGTTGGTATAGTGCCTAAGGAAGCGGCGTTGACGTCGTCGGTCGCCGACTGCTTGAATGCGCTCACTCAAAAAAACAGAGGATATATAGGGATGAAACTCAAGGGTCAGGTGGCGATCATTACCGGGGCCGGCCGCAACATCGGCGAGGAGGTTGCGGCGCTGCTGGCCTCCGAAGGCGCCAAGGTCGCGGTCGTCGATATGGATAGGGGGCGCGGCGACAAGGTGGCGAACGCCATCAAGGCGAACGGGGGTCAGGCGGCTGCCTTCGTCGCCAATGTGGCGGACGAGGCCGAGGTCGAGACCATGGTCAAGAACGTGGTCGCGACCTTCGGCGGGGTCGATATCCTGGTCAACAATGCGGCGATCTCCGACAACAAGCATATGCTCGAGATCACCAAGGAGGAGTGGGACCGAGTCATCGCCGTGACCCTGACCGGCCCGTTCCTGGTCGGTCGGGCGGCGGCCAAGCAGATGGTCGCCCAGGGCCGCGGCGGCAAGATCGTCAATGTCGGCTCGACTTCGGGCTTCCGTGGCAGGCCGCGCGCTCTTGCCTATACGGCCGCCAAGGGCGGCGTCGCCAACCTGACGCGCTCCATGGCGGTGCAACTCGCGCCCCACAACATCCGGGTCAATTGCGTGGCCCCCAACAAGATCGGTTCGCCGGTCGGCAAGGACGAATTCGATCCGACCCGCCCGGTGGTCAACCTGCGCAACCGCACCGGCCTGCCGGCCGACCTGGCCAAGGCGGTCCTGTTCCTGGTGTCCGACGATTCCGACTTCATCGTTGGCGATATCCTGTTCGTCGATGGCGGCGTCATGGCCATGGAAGTGACCTGATTGCGCCGCACAAGGCCCGGACCGCTCCAGCCTAAGCCCGCCGCGGCCTAACTTGGTTAACAAAGCCTCACGAAATCCCTATGCCAAAAGCGGGGTCCGCCCTTGTGGCCGATAGACGGAACCGCTATATTGCATTGCAACATAATATGATGCATTGCAAAACGCCGGGCTTCGACAAGCTCGGCCGCAGAGCGGAGCCCAGCATGGTCGTCACCGGCATCTCTCGGAAGAGCGAATTTCAGGGCTACATGATCGAAGAACTGACGGTGGGCATGACCGCGGCTTACGCCCGCACGGTTACGGAGACCGACATCGTCATGTTCGCCGGCGTGTCCGGCGACATGAACCCGGTCCATATGAACAAGGAATATGCCGAGCATACGATCTTCAAGGGGCCGATCGCCCACGGCATGCTGACGGCAAGCTTCATTTCGACGGTGCTCGGCACCAAGCTGCCGGGACCTGGCTGTATCTATGTCAGCCAGGATCTGCGGTTTCGCGCCCCGGTGCGGATCGGCGACACGGTGCGGGCCGAGGCCACGGTGAGCGAGGTCCTGCGCGACAAGAAGCGCGTGGTGCTGGCCACCAAATGCACCGTCGGCGACAAGGTGGTGCTCGATGGCACCGCCGTGATGATGGTGCCGTCGCGCACCGATTTCGCTCCCGACCCGCTGCCCCAGGCCTCTTCCTTCGTCGCCTAGCCCCTCGAAATCCCGCCGGGTTCCCTCCACCCGTCCCGTTCAGACGCCCCGGAGGCCCTGCTCATCCATCCGCCGACCATAAGTTTTCGCTCCCAGCCGGCTGCGCCCGGGCTATAACTCTGCGCCATTGCGGCGCGCGGCTTTCGCGCCCGTTTCAGCCAGAAATTCGAGGCTAATCCACCCGCCGATGCATCTCTTTCGTCACTACGAAGGACTGCCGGCCGAGGCGACGGGCGGCGCCGTCGCCATCGGCAATTTCGATGGCGTCCACCTGGGCCACAGCGCGGTCATCGAGAAGACCGCCGCGCTGGCGCGCGCCCAGGCCATGCCGCTCGGCGTGCTGACCTTCGAACCGCACCCGCGTCAGGTGTTCCAGCCGTTCATTCCGCCGTTCCGGCTGAGTTCGTTGCGGACCAAGGCCCATCTCCTGGAAGAGCTCGGCGTCGACAGCCTCTATGCCCAGCATTTCGACCTCGATTTCGCCAAGCGCAGCGCCGAAGCCTTCGTCCGGGACGTGCTGGTGAACGGGCTCAAGGCGCGCCATGTGGTGGTCGGCGAGGATTTCGTGTTCGGCCATCGCCGGCTCGGCAACGTCAACCTGCTGCGCGAACTCGGCCGGCAAGGCGGCTTCGCGGTGACCTGCCTGCCGCCGGTGTGCGACCGCGACGGCGCCATCATCGCCTCGCGCCGCATCCGCGAGTTGCTGAGCGACGGCAAGCCGCGCGAGGCGGCCCGCCTGCTCGGACGGTTCTGGGAGATCGAGGGCCGCGTCGAGAAGGGCGACCGACTCGGCCGCACCCTGGGCTTCCCCACCGCCAATGTGGCGCTCGGCGAATATCAGCGGCCGAAGCCGGGCATTTATGCGGTGCGCGCCGGGGTCGACAAGGGCGCCGCGACGGTGTGGCACGACGGCGTCGCCTCGCTCGGATGGCGGCCGACCTTCAACGGCCAGGACCTGCGCTTCGAGGTGCATCTGTTCGACTTTACCGGCGACCTCTACGGCCGCCACTTGCGCGTCACCATGATCGGTTATCTGCGCGAGGAGCTGAAATTCGATGGCGCGGAGGCCCTGATCGCCCAGATGCATAAGGATGCCGCCGAGGCCCGCGCCGTGCTTGCCGAGGTTGACGCGCGGGCGCCGATGGAGAACAGTGCCGCCCGCGACTGATCCGGCGCGTTTACGCGTATCATTTCCGTAAAGACCCGTGAAGAAACCGAGCCATGGCCGTTGACTACAAATCCACCGTGTTCCTGCCGCGCACCGGCTTTCCCATGAAAGCCGGGCTGGCGCAGCGCGAGCCCGAATTGCTCGCCCGCTGGCAGAAGCTCGGGCTCTACGAGAAGTTGCGTCAGGCCGGCGCCGGCAAGCCGAAGTTCGTGCTGCACGACGGCCCGCCCTATGCCAACGGCAACATCCATATCGGCCACGCGCT
>CAZOBN010000035.1:2610-29932 GCA_964577835.1 uncultured Rhizobiaceae bacterium | reverse complement strand
CAACATTGCGAATCCCCTCCACCCTTGTGGGGGAGGGTGAGGGTGGGGGTGATGCGGGCATCGGTGATTCCGAGTACTAGGCCGATATCTGAAGAACATGCCCCCACCCGCCCACATGACCGATCTCACATCCGACATGACGCCTCATTCTCCGCTGGTGCCGCTCACCCATATCCAGGCTTGCGTGTTCGACGCCTATGGCACGCTGTTCGATCTCGACGCGACCGTGGGGCGGATCCGCGACCGTATCGGGGACAAGACCACGGCGCTGACCCGCATCTGGCGCGCCAAGCAGATGGCTTTGGCGAAACGGCCCGCGGTCGGGGAAAGCGACTACTGGCATGTCACCGGCACGGCGCTCGATGAAGCGATGGGCGAATTGGGACTCGCCGACGCCCATTTGCGTGCGCGCCTGATGCAGCTCGTGCTCAATGCCGATACCTTCCCCGATGCCTTGCCCACCCTGCAGCACCTGAAGCAGGCCGGCATAAGAACGGCCATTCTCTCGAACGGCACGACCACGATGCTGCTGTCGGCGACCAAGCACACGGCGCTCTATAAGTTCCTCGACGCGGTGGTTTCGACCGAGAGCGCGCACGCCTATAAACCGGATCCCGCAACTTACGCCCTGATCTGCGACCGGCTGCACCTGCCGCCGGCGGCCATCTGTTACGTCTCCGGCAATGCATGGGACGCGGAAGCCGCGGCGCAGGCCGGGCTCCGCGCGGTCTGGGTCGAGCGCGGCGGCGAACCGGCGCGCATCGCGCTCAAGCTCGGCGGACTGGACGAACTGCCTGCCCTGCTCGGCCATTGACCGCGCTCCATGGCCGCCGTCGCGATCCCTTTTCAAGAGCGCCGGATCCTGGCCGAGGACGGCGTCAGCCTCTATACCCGCGACTATGAGCCGCGGCGGTCCGAGCGAGCGGCGGTCCTGTGTCTCGCCGGCATGACGCGCAACGCCAAGGACTTCGACCACCTGGCGCAGACCCTCGCCGCGCGGCGCCGGATCGTCTGTCCGGATTACCGCGGCCGCGGGCTGTCCGGCTATGACGCGGATTGGCGCAACTATCAACCGCCGACCTACCTCAACGACATCCTGCATCTGCTCACCGCGCTCAATATCCACAAAGTCGTCGTGATCGGCACCTCGCTCGGCGGCGCGCTCGCCATGGGGCTCGCCGTTGCGCGACCGAATATCCTCGCCGGCGCCGTCTTGAACGATATCGGCCCGGAGTTCGACACCGCCGGCGTCGGGCGCATTCTCGACTACGTCGCCAAGGACCGGCCTCAACCGACCTGGGAAGCCGCCAGCGCGGAAATGCAACGCATATTCGGCTATCTCGAGCTCGGCGAGCCGGAGAATTGGCAACGCATGGCGCGCGCGACCTATCGGGAAGCTCCCGACGGCCAATTGCATTTCGATTGGGACGTGCGGCTCGCGCGCGCTGCGCGCAAGACCCTGCGCGAACGGCAAGATCTGTGGCCGTACTTTCGCGCGCTGCGCCCCATTCCCACCTTGGCGCTGCGCGGCGGCACATCGGCCGTGCTGTCGCCCGGGGGGCTGGCGCGCATGAAGGCCGAGAAGCCAGACCTGGTCGCGGTGACGGTGCCCGGCGTCGGCCACACGCCGAATTTGGGCGAGCCGGTCGCGGCCGCGGCGTTAACCCGGTTCTTGGACGGCTTGCCATGAGCGGCGTCACGATCGGCGACATCGAAGAGGCGGCACGGGCGCTCGCGGGACATGCGGTTGTCACGCCGCTGCTGGAGTCCGCGCGGTTGAACGAGTACGTCGGCGGCCGCCTGCTGATCAAAGCCGAATGCCTGCAGAAGACTGGCTCGTTCAAATTTCGCGGCGCCTTCTATCGCCTCAGCCTGTTGAGCGCCGCCGAACGAAAACGGGGCGTGGTCGCCTACTCGTCGGGGAACCACGCCCAGGCGGTGGCGGCGGCGGCGAAGATGCTGGGCGTGACGGCGGCCATCGTGATGCCAGCCGACGCACCGTCAACGAAAATGGCGGCGACCCGCGCCTGGGGCGCCGAGGTGATGACCTATGACCGCTATAGCGAGGATCGCGAGGCGATCGGCGCCCGGTTCGCCGAGGAACGCGGCGCCAGTCTGGTGCCGCCGTATGACGACACGCGCATCATCGCCGGGCAAGGAACGCTTGGCCTCGAAGTCGCGATGCAAGCCGCGGCGCTCGAAGCCCGGCTCGATGCGGCGCTTGTCCCTTGCGGCGGCGGGGGACTGATCGCCGGCACGGCAACCGCCCTGGCCGAGCGTGTTCCCGGTATCGCGATCTATGCCGTGGAGCCGGAGGCTTTCGACGATACGGCGCGCTCGCTCGCGGCCGGTAAGCGTCTCGCCAATCCGCCGCTCCGCGCCGACGATGCCTCGTTCTGCGATGCGCTGCTGGCGCCGACGCCCGGCCTACTCACCTTTCCCATCAACCGCCGTCTTCTCGCGGGCGGCCTGACCGTGAGCGACGCGGAGGTCGCGCGCGCCATGGCGGCCGCCTTCGCCGAGCTCAAGATCGTGGTGGAGCCCGGCGGCGCCGTGGCGCTGGCGGCTGCTCTGGCCGGCAAGCTCGACTGCGCGGGAAAGACCGTCGCCGTGGTCTGCTCGGGGGGCAATGTGGAGCCGGCGGCGTTCGCCGCGGCGCTGGGAAGCGCGCGGGCGCGCGCCTCATCGGCGAAATAGGTTCTTACTGCGCCGTGCCGTAGAGCGGCGCTTCGTCCGCCTGCGCGGTCATGGCAGACGGTCCCGAGATCATCGGCGCCGATTCCATTTCCATGCGTCGGCAATGGCCTTCGAGGAAAGCGCCGGCCTCGATCACCAGTTGGGCATGGATAATGTCGCCGAGCACCCGGGCGGTCGGCCCGAGCATGACGTTGGACGCCTTGATATGGCCGTTCACCGCGCCGTCTATGCGCACCGACTCGGCCGAGATGCCGCCATTCACCGCAGCCCCTTGGCTGACGGTCAGGCTGCGGCTCTGCACATCGCCGTCGACGGTGCCGTCGACCTGGATGTCGCCGTCGCTGACGAGATTGCCGACGATGCGCAGGCTGGCACTGATGATCGATGGCGGATTGCGGCTGAGAGAACGCGGCACCTCAACCTCCCTCTTACCCTTTGAAAACATGTTTCCCTGCCTGAATGAAACGCATGGGGTCGTGCGGCGTGTCGTTGACCAGCACCTCGTAGTGGAGATGCACGCCGGTCGAGCGACCCGTGGTGCCGATGACGCCGATCTGCTGGCGATAGCCGACGCTCTGCCCCTTGCGCACCGAGGTGCTGCTGAGATGTCCATAGCGCGTACGGATGCCCATGCCGTGATCGATCTCCACCATGCGGCCATAACTGCCGTTGCTGCCGGCGAAGACGACGACGCCAGGCGCGGCGCTTAGGATCGGTGACTTGGGTGGCCCGCCCAGATCCACCCCGTGATGCATGGCCAAGTGGCCGTTGAGCGGATCGCGCCGCTTGCCATAGGAACTCATGGTCACGTAATTGTCGACAGGCGCCGAGAGCGGCAGGCGGCGCAACACCTGCTGCAGTTCATCCCACTGGTCGATATGGCTGCTCAACGCGGCGAGTTGCGAATCGGCGCGCGGCTCGTCGCGATCGAGGTCGAACTCGACAAAGGGTCCGCCGATCCCGCTGGTGGCCGTGATGCCGGCGAGCAGACGATCAGCGTTCAAACCGATCATCGCGATCAGATCCTTGAGCTCGCCGATGCTGCCGGCGGTACGCGCCGAAAGCCGCTTCAACACCTCCTGCTGGCCGAGCTGCAGGGCGATCAGGCGTTCCTGCAATTCGTCGGCGCGCGCCCGTTCGGCGATCGCCTGCTGGCGGTGCGAATTCTTGGGACTACCGAGCAGTGTTTCTTTTTCCGCGGCCATGGTCTTGAGCGAGCTGTCGAGCTGGTCGAGCCGCGCCAGCAGGGTCTCGCGTGCGGTCTGCACCTTGAGGCGCTCCGCTTCCGACATCTGCAAGGCACCGCGCGTCTGGCCCAGGTCAGCCCGCAGCGCCTTATTCTGCTCCATGACTTTCAGCAGATAAGAGTGCTTGGTTTCGAGCTGCTGGGTGATGATGCGGTAATGCTTCTGGCTATCCGCCGTCTCCGCCTTCAGGGCGTCATAAGCGGATGCGAGCTTGTGCAACTCGGCGGTTTTGGCCGCGATCACCGCGTCCTGGAAGATGAAATTCTTGGCGAGGCCGTATATGGCGCCAGGCACCAGCACCAGTGCGAGAACAACCGCCGCGAGTTGAACGCCGAGACCGAGGCGGATGAATCGCACACGACCGTCGGCGCGAAGCAGCACTTCGCGCTCTGGGAAGGCTCTGACCAGGAACATGCCGGCTGCGGCGACGATGCGCCGTATCGGATGCTTCTGTCGCGAGCCTGGCGGCATGGGCCACTGGACTTCAGGCTTCCGCAAGACTCCCCCGTCTTGTTCGCCAGCCGATCGAACAGCCTCCAGCCGCGGCAACCGTTGTCGGATCATGGCCTCATGGGATTCTCCTCGCCGAGATCCCGTGGCTTGCCAAAGCCTGAAGCGAAATGCGCCAACCGACTGGCCGGGACCCGCGATACGATGGCCGGCCCGCCAGGCCAGCCACTCTTCCCCGCAGCGAATCCACGGCCAAATTACTGAGCCGCTTACTGAAGGCCACACAACTCTGCGATGTCGAGGCCTGCGTCTTTCCCCTCGTTACGAAAGGCGACTGCCGAACCGCAACATCATAGTGACGCAACCGTATCCATAAGGGCCGAGGGTTTCAAGCGCTTTGCGCGCCGGCTTTCGCGACAAATGAGCCGAAAAACCGGCATTTTTCCCATCTAACCGCGAAAAGAGCCATGCTCAGCCATAGGCCTCCGGGCGACGCCCGATGAAATAAGCCGTGGCCGCGACAATGATCATGAGCGCCAATCCGACGATGAGGAAGCTCGTCTCGATGTCCCAGATCTCGGCGATCGCACCCATGATGACGGGCACGATCAGCGATGCGACGCGGTTGACGGTGGTGCGCAATCCCACGCTCATGCCCTGGACATGCGGATCCACCGCATTCGACAGCAGCGAGATCAGCGTGGGGAATCCGATGCCCACACCGGCACCATAGAACGCCGCCATGATCAGCAGCCAATGGAAATCGGCGAACAACGGCGTGATCGTCATGAACAGGATACTGGCGATCGTGGCATGCACCATGAGCCAGGCCGGCTTGAGGATGCGCTTGGGCAGCGTCACGAGCGATGCCGGGCTCGCCACCAGATTGGCGCAGCCGATCAGGATTCCGATAGCGGCGCCCGTCATCCCGATATTCTCGAGATAGACCACATAAAAGGACGACTGCACCCCGGCCACGGCGATGCGCAGGAAGGTGAAGATCATGACCAGGGCGACCACCGGAATGGCGCACAGCGCGAAGGCCTTCCCATAATCCGCAACCCGCGGGACGAGCTCCCTCGCCGTCACTTTCTCGATCGGCCTGTCGACCGAACGCGGCAGGATGACGACGGTCAGCAACAATGCGAACGACCATGCGGTCAGCAAGGCAAAGGAACCGACCGCACCGGCCGCGCTCCACACCACACCGGCAATCAGCGGTCCGACGAACCCGCCGGCGTTGGTGAAGAAGGTGACGCGCCCGGCATGCTTCGGGCTGCCGCGGGTGAACTGGCCGTACAAGGTCTGCGAGCCGACCCAGGACAGGCCCTGGGTCAGACCGGTGATCAGTTGCAGCACGACCAGCGCATAGAGCGAGGGCAGCAAGGGATAGAGCGGAAAGGCCGCGAACGTGACGACGGCGAAGAACAGCATGACCCGTCGCGTGCCGAGCCGGTCCATCAACACGCCGCCGTGGATCGAGAGCAGCATGGGCAACAGCGAACGTGCGCCGACGATGATGCCGATCCACAACGGGGAGGCGCCGAGTCCGAGCGCCCATAGCGGTACCACCAGGGCGGCCATGGGCACGATGCTGAGGCTGAAGAACGAGGTTCCGTAGATCGCCACGGTGGTGCGCCAAGGAAGGGCGGCGCGGGACGTGCTGTTTTCCGTCGACATCTTCGGTCAATGCGCCGACACGGTGCGGCCATGTCGCAACCCGTTGTGTGACAAGAGATACTTAGTTTTCAAAGAAAGGGCAGCCTTTCGGGCGCGAAAATGCGCATAGCAGTGGCGGCGGGAATGAGCTATCTAGGGGGCCCAGTTCAGCCCGGGAAAAAAGCGCCGATCGCCGGCGTTTCCCGGCCATTATCCATGCGCTTCAGGAGTTTCCGCAATGGCCGATGACGGTATCACGGAAAAAGAAACCGACGTTTACATCAAGCCAGGCGAAACTGGCCACAACCAAAACAAGGAAGTGGTGTGGGAGCGCTGGCAGAAGAAGCGCACCTTCGTGCGCGCCCTCGAAGGCACCTATGGCGAGGTCTACAAGAGCCTGTTCGCCCAGCCGCGCGTCTACACCACGACCGATTGGAAGTGGAAGGGCGGACCGCACAATTACGGCAAGAAGATCATCAACCCGCAATCCGTCGAGGTGGCTCAGTCGATCGAATGTCATATCGACTGCTATGCTCCGGGCGGCCACGGCCAGAAGCACGGCCATATGAATTCCGCCGTGTTCTTCGTGCTGAAGGGCAAGGGCCACGACGTCCACGACCGGCTCGAGCTGCCGTGGGAGGCGGGCGACGCCTGCATCGTCGAGAACGGCTGCGTGCACCAGCACTTCAACGACGACCCCAAGAACGACGCTGTGGTCTTGATCATGAAGGCGAAGCCCCTCTTCCTCTTCATGCACATGATCTTCCAGAAGATGGTCGAGTATCCGCCGACCACGCCGCCGAAGGGCGCCGAGAACTACCAGCCGCCAAAGCACCTTTAGGCCGAGCGCGCGGAGTCCAGCCATCCCATCCGCCCGCGAGGGCGCATTGCTAGCGGAGAGAATGTTTCGATGAGTTACGCTGACGAGAAAGTCAAGGCGCGCTCCAAGGTCTTCTGCAACTACTACGCCGAAGGCTTGGCCGAATCCGCGCAGTTCCGCAAGGAATACAAGAACGACTACAAGAAGGTGATCAAGGCCCACGAGATGCCGATGGAGCGCTCGCCCAACGGCCTGATCAAGCACATCATCCACGAGAAGATGAAGACCACCGAGATGTGCGTCGACATCTTCATGCAGTTCCTCGAGCCGGGCAAGGCCTCGGGCAAGGTGCGTCACCTGAGCGAGGCCATCTTCTACGTCGTCGAAGGTTCGGGCTACGACCTGCATTGGGACGTGGAATTCGACTGCAAGGACGAGTTCGAATGGGAGTGGGCCAAGGAGCCCAAGAAATTCGAATGGAAGGAAGGTGACTTCGTCTATATCCCGCCCTACGTCACCTACCAGCATTTCAACGCCGATCCGAAGAACGAGGCGCGCATCGTCATGATCACGAGCCGCATCGTCAAGAAGATGGGCTTCGACTGGTTCGAGCAGATCGAGCGCGCCGAAGGCTTCTGAGAGGCGGCCCGACGGCGATTCCCGCCGGTGCGGGGATGAACGAGCATTCGCCGAAGGATCGAGCTGCCGCGGGGCTCGATCCTTGCGCGCGCCATGGATGGCCCCGGCCTGTGCCGGACGGACCGGCGCCATTGCCGCCGGTTTTTCCCTTAGAATTTCCTTTATCGGATCAGTACAACCGCGGCTTTCCGTTGCAACAGCTTGTCTTTATGATACTTTCATGACCGCATGGCATGAACGCCGGCCCCAAGAAGCCGGCCTGTCCTGTAGGTATAAGCGTCGGTCACAACGACCCACGTAGCGGGGAGAAAACGCCTAACTTGAACGGGCCAAGAACCGCGGCGGCATCCACCGCCGCACGACCTTGCAACTACCGGGTTACTCTACCTCTTCATGTGTCCGGACCGGATTTCGTACCCTGCATGCCCAGCCGTCCTGCGCCGCTGCCTGGCGCGTCCGTTGGGCACGCTGACACCGGGCGCATGCGGCCTTAGCCACGTTCTCGCCAGGAGCACTCTTTCGCCATGTTAGACGTCATGTTCGGCTCCCTGTTCAACATGCTGACATCGCCCAACATCATGGGGTTGATGCTGATCGGCGTCCTGATCGGCATCTGGGTCGGCATCACGCCGGGCATCGGCGGCCGGCTGTCCATCGCGCTCGCCATCCCCTTCGTCTTCGGCATGGACATGATCGCGGGCGCCGTGTTCCTGCTCACCATGCATGCGGTGAACGGCACCAGCGGCCAGATCTCGTCCATCATGTTCGGCGTGCCCGGCGACGGCGACGACGCGGCGACCACGCTGGACGGATACCCGATGGCCAAGAAAGGCGAAGCCGGACGCGCGCTGGGCGCCAGCATGACCGCCTCGGGCGTCGGCGGCATCATCGGCGCGGGCGTCTTCGCCGTCATGATCCCGGTCCTCGAACCGGTGATCCTGTCGTTCAGCCCGGCCGAATTCTTCCTGCTCGCGCTGCTCGGCATCACCTTCATCGCCTTCCTGTCGGGCGGCGGCAACATCTTTCGCGGCATCATCGTCGGCTTCTACGGCGTGATTCTCGCCACGGTCGGCATGGACCCGCAAACCGGCATCGCGCGCTTCTCGGGCGACTTTCTGTTCCTGTGGGACGGATTGAGCCTGGTCACCGCCGTGCTGGCCCTGTTCGCCGTGCCCGAGATGATCGCGCTCGGCGTCAAGGGCAGCTCGATCTCGGGCATTTCCAGGGAAACGGCCAAATTCTCCTATAAACAGGTGTTCCAGGGCGTGATGGAAGTGCCTCGGCATTGGTGGCTGGCGCTGCGCACCTCGATCATCGGCGCGGTGATCGGCATGATCCCCGGCCTCGGCGGTTCGGCCGCGGCCTGGATGTGCTACGGCCACGCGGTTCAGACCTCGAAGCATCCCGAACGCTTCGGCAAGGGTGCCGTCGAAGGCGTGATCGCGCCGGAGACCGCCAGCAACGCCAAGGAAGGCGGCTCCCTGCTGCCCACCCTGCTGTTCGGCATTCCGGGCAGCTCGGGCATGGCGATCCTGCTCGGCGCCTTCCTCATCCTGGGCATCCAGCCCGGTCCGACCCTGATCACCGAACACCTGGATCTGGTGTGGACGCTGATCTGGGCCCTCGTCGTCGGCAACATCATCGCGGTCAGCATCCTGCTGTTCGTCGCGCGCTGGGCCGCCGCCCTCACCTTCGTGCGCGGCACGTTGATCGTGCCGTTCGTCTTCGTGCTGGTGGTGCTCGGCGCCTTTATCAACGAGGGTCAGTGGCAGAACCTGGTGATCCTGGTGGTGCTCAGCGCCATCGGTTACGCCCTGTTGCGCGCCGGCTGGCCGCGGGCGCCGTTCGTCATCGGTCTCGTGCTCGGCAAGATCGCGGAAGAATCGCTCAACAAGGCGCTTGCCTTGTGGGGCATGAACTTCTTCCTGCGGCCGCTGTCGTTGGTGCTGATCGGGCTCATCACCCTGACCATCGCCTTCGCCATCTACAAGTCCCGTAAACCCGCCAAAGTGCCGTACGGCGCGGGAGCTTCAGCATGAAGTCGACAAGTTTCCTGATGAATTTCGTGATGTTGGCCATCTTCGTCACGCTGGTCGGCATCGCCAGCCAATACCCGCCCCAGGCCCGCTTCATGCCGTTCGTCGTCGGCATTCCGGCGATCGTGCTGTGCCTCCTGCAGATTTTCCTCGACATCCGCGCGGCGCGGCGGAACGTCGTCGAAGCGGAGGACAATCGCAGCGATGTGGAAAAAGCCCAGGACGAAGTCTCGCGCTACGCCGGCCGGCATGTCGAATCCGAGGCAACGACCGCGGCCGAAATCCCCATGATGCCAGACGCGGGCATTCCGCCGAATATGGCGCGCCGGGAAATCATCCTGTGGAGCTATTTCCTCGGTTTCGTCTCCTCTGTCCTGGTGTTCGGCTTCTGGTTCACCATTCCGATCTTCCTCGTGGCCTTCCTGCACAACGAGGCCAAATTGAGCTGGCGCAACGCCCTGCTCACCGGCGTGGTCGGCACGACCGTGCTTTACCTGGCCGTGGAAAAAGGCCTGCGGGTCGATCTGCACGACGGGTTCCTGACCACCTACGTGCTCGACATGTTCGGCGCCTGATTTCGCCGAGGAGTGCCCATCGCATAAAAACAAAACCTATAACGACATGGAGGATTTGATGCTTACTACGAAACGATGGACGACCATTGTGGCGGGAGCGTGCGGTGCTCTGATGGCGCTGCCCTCCGTGGCGGCGGCACAAGCCGATCTGTTCAAAGGCAAGACGGTGACCTATATCGTCGCGACCGCGCCCGGCGGCGGCTATGACTATTACGGCCGTCTTGTCGCCGAATACATGCAGCGGAATCTGCCCGGCTCTACATTCGTTGTGAAGAATATGCCAGGCGCCGGACATATCATCGGCGCTAACGCCATTTATGCTTCCAAGGCGGACGGCACGACGATCGGCACCTTCAACACCGGCCTGATCTATAACCAGTTGGTCGGACTCGAGGGAATAAAGTTCGATCTCACGAAGATGTCGTGGATCGGGAAGGCGGCATCGGATCCGAGAATCTTCGTGATCGCCCAACATTCGCCGATCAAGACCTTTCAGGATCTGAGATCGTCGAAGGAGGTCAACTTCGCCACGTCAGGCGTCGGCAGCGCCGCCTATGTCGAAACGAAAGTGCTGACCGATGCGATGAAGCTGCCGATCAAGATCATCACCGGCTACAACGGCACCGAGGATCAGATGGCCATGCGGCGCTCCGAGATTGTCGGCAGCATCGCATCCCGCTCCTCCACGGAAGACTTCGTCAAAAACGGCTACGGCCGGTTCATCGCCCAGATCGGCGGGTCGGACAAGGACGTGCCGCAACTCTCCACCTTCGCGGATTCCTCCGAGGCTAAGGCGATGATCGCACTCATCCAGTCTCAGGGCGACATTTCGCGCCTCACCGCCGGACCTCCGAGCATCCCGGCGCCGCAGCTCGAAGCACTACGCGCCGCCTATAGGAAAGCCATGGACGATAAGGAGCTCCAGGCGAAGGCGGAAAAAGGCGGCCGTCCGGTGGAACCGGCGATCGGCGAGGATGTGGCCAAGATGGTCAAGGAGGCACTTGGCCAGACGCCCCAGACGGTGGCCATGCTGAAGAACGCGCTCCAGGCCAAGCCGTCGGCGCTCAAGACGTCCGGCGCGATCGAGGTCCAGGAGAAGGGCCGCAAAGTCATCGTCAAGGGCGCCGACGGCAAACCGGTGACCCTGGAGCCGAGCGGCTCGCGCACCAAGATCACGGTCGCGGGCAAGGAGGCGAAGCGCGACGATTTGAAGACGGGTCAGAATTGCGAAGTGACCTATGCGAAAGGTAGCAACGAGCCCAGCGCCATCGCGTGCAAATAATCTGACGGACATGCTAGCCTGATCGCCGCCGGGGACCCCTCCCCGGCGGTTTTTCTTTGTCTCTCGTCAACCAAACCGTCCAGTTCCGAGGAATCCGCATGACCTTGATCCTGTCCAACGACGACGTCGGCAAGCTGCTCACCATGCCGGAATGCATCGCCGCCCTCGAGGAGGCCTATGTCGAGCTGGCGGACGGCCGCGGCGTGTCGCGCTCCCGCTCCGATTGCCTGACGCCGACCAAGCGGCCGGATGCAATCTATGGCCTCAAGTCGATGGACGGCGTGATCCCCAAGTTCGGCGTCGGCGCGGTACGCATCAATTCCGACATCGTCACCTGGCCGAAGGTCGGCAACAACATGCGGCGCGAGAAAGTGCCGTCGGCGCCGGGCAACCGCTGGGTCGGCCTCGTGCTGCTGTTCTCGAGCGAAACCGGCGAGCCGCTCGCCATCTTCCCGGACGGCGTCATGCAGCGCATGCGCGTCGGCGCCACCAATGGGCTGGGCGCCAAGTATCTTGCGCGCAAGGATGCGCGGTCCGTCGGCATCCTCGGCTCCGGCTGGCAAGCGGGCACCCAGCTCATGGCGATCTGCGCCGTGCGCGACATCGAGAGCATCCGCTGTTTCAGCCCGAACAAGGACAACCGCGAGAAGTTCTGCCGCGAGATGAGCCCGATCCTCGGCATCGACGTGGTTCCGGTCGAGCAGCCGGAGGACGCCATCCGCGGCGCCGACGTGGCGATGTGCGCCACCAACTCGATCGACAACATCTTCTTCGAGCGGTGGATCGAGCCAGGCATGCATCTGAGCGAGCTGAAAAGGCCGGAGCTCGAGACCAAGGCGATCAAGCGCGCCGACCGCGTCGTCATTCATACCCGGGACGCCGCCCCGATCCATGTCGCGACCAAGGGCCTGACCATGCCGGAAGCCGCCAAGAGCAAGGGCGGCGCCAAGGAACTCGACTTCGACAGGCTGCCGACCCTGCCCGACCTGATCGTCGGCCGCACGCCGGGGCGCGATTCGGACGAGCAGGTCACCTGCTTCCTCAACAACCTCGGCCTCGGCTACCAGTTCGCCGCCGCCGGCTCGGTGGTCTACCGCAAGGCGAAGGAAAGCGGCGTCGGCCACGACCTGCCGACCGACTGGTTCACGGAGGACGTGCATCCTTGAGCCCGTGCCTGGATGTGATTTTTCAAATGCCGAAGGGCGAGAGCTTCTCCCGCCCTTTCTCATCGGACCGGCCGGGCGCTGCCAGCCCAAGCGCCTCGGCCGCTCCGGCTCGCAGACATTCCGATCGGGAATGGCCGGCGTCCGCATGGCCAAGCCGGGTCCATAGAAAGAAGGGCGGGACTTGCGTCCCGCCCTTCTTCTTTTTGCACGCGATGGCCGGCTACAGGCTGGGGATACCCAGCGCCTTGATCGCCGGGAACCAGGTCCCGACAAAGGTTTGCGGCCATGGAATGGTCAGCAGCTTGTCGAACACTAAGTAGACGAACGTGACCATGCCAAGAGCGTAGGGGATTACGATCCGCCAGGGCTCCTTATTCTCAAGGCGCATGTACGCGATAATGAAGAGCGGCGAGGTCGGAATGAGTCCGATCGCCGCCATGGACGTCATGAAGGCGACCATCCAGCCGAAGAAGATGAACGCGCGCAGCACGATCGTCTTTTGCGGGACGTGCGCGGTGTCGGACTGAAGATCCATGTGGATCTTTTGTACGATCTCCTTGGTCGGCGTCGTCTCGACGCTGGCTACGGTCTGTTCAGCCATGCTTTCGGCCATGCTTTCAGCCATGCTGATGTCACCCAGCAGCGCTTCGGGCTTGCGGAAGACCTGATTCAGCAAGCTGACGGCGCAGAAGAACAAGCCACTCCAGCCGACGATCATCGGAACGATCCGCGCGTCGAAGTTCCAACCGTAGGCCTGGTACAACATCGTGGCGAACAGACCGATGAAGAGCACATAGAACAGGTTGGACGGCGTGAAGTGCGGCGCACCGAAGTTCGTCGCCATCTTCTTGAGACCGCCATGGATGCGAATGTCCTGCAGAACCGGCCGCGCGAAGCCGAGGACCGCCAGGACCAGCACCACGATGACGACCGGACGCTTCAGCCATTCGAGCCCATAGCGCTCGACCGAGATGAACATGTAGCGCTCGATGATATCGCCCAGCACGAGGCCCAGGATGAGCGGCGGACGCGGCCATTTCATCTGCTTCATTGTCCAGCCGAGGGTGCCGAAGAAGAGCAGCGTGTAGAGGTCGCCCCACTGCCGCGAGCCCTCGAACGCGCCGATGTAGATGACGCTCAGCACCGCTGGGCAGATCAGGGTGTAGCGAAGAGTCGCGAGCTTGGCGAACCAGCCGCTCCACAGGTAGCACATGCCGGCGCCGATGATGTTGGCGATGGCAATCGACCACACCATCGAATAGGTCACATCGAGGTGCTTGTTGAGCATGTCCGGACCCGGGACCAAGCCGTGGATCAGGAAGGCGCCGAGCAGGATCGCCATGCCGGGACCGCCGGGAACGCCGAACGCCACCGTGGTGACCAGCGAGCCGCCTTCCTTGGCGTTGTTGGTCGACTCGGAGGCGATGACGCCGCGCACGTCGCCCTTGCCGAAGGTGGCCGAGGCCCCCTTCTCGGTCTTCAGCGCGTGACCATAGGCGAGCCAGTCGACGACCGAGCCGCTGATGCCGGGAACCGCGCCGAGGCCGGCGCCGATCCAGGAACAGCGGATGATCAGCCACCAATGGCGGAAGCAGTCCTTGATGCCCAACAGCATGCCGGCCTTGATGTCGTATTTGGCCTCGCCGGCGATCGCCGTGCGGGCGATGGCCAGATCGCACAGCTCAGGCAGAGCGAACAGGCCGAGCACCACCGGAAGCAGCGGCATGCCGTCCCACAGATAGAGGCTATCCAGGGTCCAGCGCAGCGTGCCGGTCTGCGGATCGGAGCCGATCATGGCGATCATGATGCCGAAGCAGGCGACAGTCATGCCGCGCAGCGGTGCCGTGCCGGCCAACACCGCGACCATGGAAATGCCAAAGAGCGCCAGGGCCAGCAATTCCGGCGAGCCGATGAACAGCATGACCGGCCGCAGCAGCGGAATGCTGACGCCGAGCAAGGCGGCGCCGAACAGCCCACCCATGAGCGACGACATGTAGGATGCGCTGAGCGCGCGGCCCGCTTCGCCCTTCTTCGCCATGGGGAAGCCGTCGAGCACGGTGGCCGCCGAAGCCGCGCCTCCCGGCACGCCGAACAGGACAGCGGGGATCGGATCACCCGTGTTGGTGGCCGCGCCCAGGCCGAGAAGCATCGCGAAGGCCGAATACGGATCCATATCGAAGGTGAAGGGCAGCAGCAACGCCGTGCCGGCAACGCCGCCGATACCTGGGATAATGCCCAGGACCAGCCCCATGATAACGCCCAGCGACAGGAACATCAGCCGCTCGGGATCAAGAATGATCAGCAGGGCTCGGCCTGCTGAACTCAACATATCGACTTCCATAGCCCTAAATCCCCGACGAAAAAATTAGTTCAAACAGAGCCGGCTTTTTTAGCCGTTTGGTCAAAGGCAAAATCTTCATCCCAGTTACACCTCGCCCGTCCCCGGGACCCGCCGACTCGGCCGGGTAACTGGCTTACGCTGTCCTCTTTTCCAGATTGTTTCTGGAGATCGGGCCGAAACTTACGATTTCGGCCTGCCCGATCGTGCACCGCTTCGTGGCATCGTCACCAAAGCGGGTCATGGCCGCATACCTGCGTCCACATACACGCTATTGGTTGTCTGAATGCTCACTCCCCGGCCCCAATGCTGTTTTTTATCGTTACGATGGTCGAATTTCAGACAAAAAATAAAATTCCATTTTGGCTTGCGAAAAATACGGGAACCCGTACGGCTCGTCAACCAAACTTGAATAGTTTGTGCCGAAATGGAAGCAATCGCCACACCCGAAGACGAATCGTTTATCACGCCTCGGGCCGTCTAGACGACCCAGGACGGCGCCGCCTAAGACCGATCTGTCTCTTTCCAGCGCTTGAACAGATTATGCTCGATATTGAATAAGTCCAGCGCCTTGCCGACGGTCTGATTGATGACGTCGTCGAGGGTTTTCGGCCGGTGATAGAAGGCCGGCACCGGCGGCATGACAATGGCGCCGTATTTCGCGGCGCGCGCCATCAAATCGATGTGCCCGAGGTGCATCGGCGTCTCGCGCACCAGCAGCACCACGCGGCGCGCCTCCTTAAGGCAGACGTCGGCGGCGCGGGTCAGTAGGTTGTCGTCATAGGAATTGACGATGCCGGACAGCGTCTTCACGGAACACGGCGCCACGATCATGCCGTCGGTCCGGAACGAGCCGCTCGACAGCGAGGCGCCGATATCCTTCGGATTGTGAACCACGCTGGCCATGGCCTTGACGTCGGCCAGCTTCCAATCGGTTTCGTCAAGCACGGTCTGGCCCGCCGACGGCGACATGATGAGATGAGTCTCGACCTCCGACACGTTCTGCAGAGCTTCCAGCAAGCGAATGCCGTAGATCGCGCCCGAGGCGCCGGAAATGCCGATGATAATTCTGCGCATACTTGAGTGCCGCGGACTATGCCGCCCCGTGTTGACGCCGTTGTTGTTGAATGCCGCGGACTCGCCTTCGGCCGCTCCACGATGCGAGTCTGCATACAAGCCATGGGCTGGGACATTCGCCCCAGCCCATGGAGGGAATAAAACAAAATTAAAGTCCCAAGTCCACCCCGTGTCATGACGCCAAAGGATTAGCCGCCTTGGGCCATTCGGGGCAAACGGGCCGCCTATGCCGCGCCGGAGGCCACGGTTTAGGCCGGCACGTCGTCGTCGCGGTGCTGCGTGATGGTGTCGATCAGCGCCGGTTGGCCCTGACGCACTCGTTCGATGGCGCGGCGCAGCGCCGACCCGACGTCCTTCGCCTTGTCGATGGGCCCTTCGCCGTACCAGCCCATCGAGCGCGCAAGTCCGGCGAAGTCCGGCTCGGGCCCGAACAGGTCCATACCGATGTGGGCCTTGTCCACGTCGGTCTTGCGCAGTTTCGCCATGCGGATCTGGTGCTCCCAGTCGTTGTAATAGGCACGGTTGTTGTACATCACGACCAGCATCGGGATGTTGTGCTTGGCGCAGACCCACAGGGCGCCGGCATCGAACATGAGATCGCCGTCGGGCTGGATATCGACGACCAGGCGGCCATGGGCCCGATGGGCCAGCGCGGCGCCGATCGACAGGCCGATCTGCGTCGAGGTGCCGAGCGACTTTCCGGGATGGCGGTAGGGCCGGTCGAAGTCCCACAGCCGGCGTGTCCAATCCTCCAGCGTATTGGACGTCAGCACCCAATCGTAATCCTTGATGGCGTCCCATATTTCGGCGGCGAGCACCGGCAGGGGGAGCGGACTCACGTCACGATTTTTCTTCGCGGTGCGCGCCCAGCCCGCACGCGTGGCGTGAAATTTCTTGGCGATCTGCTCGCCGCGCTTGGCGAACGCGTCCTTGAGGCCGGCCTGCTTGCCGATCAGCGCCTTGCAGCGCTTGGTGAGCTCGGGAATGGCGATATCGGTGTCGGCCAGGATCTTCAGATCGGCGTCGACCAGACGCTGATAGTCCATCGACCATTTGCTGATGTTGAGGTCGCCGAAGCCGATATCGACGAACTTGCAGTTCTTCGCCGTGATCTTCTCGACCTTGCGGCTGACCGAGGTGAGATGGGTGGTCGGCCGCTCCCAGTCCTTGACGTCGAGACCGACGACCAAATCAGCACCTTTGAACACATCCTCCATCATGCTGACGTTGAGCGGATGGGTGCCGGGGAAGCATTGCCGCGAATCGAGGTCGTAGACCGGCGCCTGCAGCGTCTCGGCGAGCTCGATCAGCGAATAATAGCCGAGCTCCGTGCGGCCGGAATATTCCGCCATCAGCACCGGCTTCTTGGCCTTGACCAGCATCTCGGCGGCGCGGTCGAGCGCGACCGGATCGGGCGCGATTGGCTGCGGCACCTTGGCCATTTCCTTGCGTGGCAGCGGGATGTCGCGCTCGAGCTTCTCCTCCTGCAGCCAGGCGTCGTAGCACATGTAGGTCGGGCCCTGCGGCCCGGTCATCATCACCGAATAGGCGCGCGCGAAAGACTCCGGAATGCCGTCGACCGTGGACGGCTGATAGTCCCACTTGGTGTAATGGCGGATCGCCTCGCCCTGCACGTTCGCCGTATGGATCCAGTCGATCTTGGGCCGGCGCTTCGACTCGTTCATCGGCCCCGTGGCACCGATGATGAAGACCGGCGCGCGGTCGATATAGGCGTAATAGATCGCCATGTTCGAATGCAGCAGTCCGACCAGATTGTGCACGATGGCGACCATCGGCTTGCGCGCGGCGCGCGCGTAGCCATGCGCGATCTGCACCGCGGTCTCCTCGTGCTGGCATAGCATCATGTGGGGATAGTTCTGGCCGTAGTTGACGATCGAATCGTGCAGGCCGCGATAGCTCGCGCCGGGATTGAGCGCGGCGAACGGCAGATCGTAGGCATGAAGCATGTCGACGATGACGTCGGAGTTGAACCGGCCTGCGCCCGCCGGCACCACTTTCGGTTTCTTCGGCTCGGGGATCGGCTTACGGAACGGCTTCTCGGTGATGTCGGATTTTCTGACTGCCATGGGTTCCTCTGTCTCGCCGGACACGCCTGGATACGAGCTGCCGCAGCACTCCCGGCGGCAGCTCCGAAAGGATCCGCTCGACAGAGCCGGGACCGATTCGCCGCGTTCGTCACGTTATGGGAAAAACCTCCTCGCCATACGGCTTTTCAGGCGCCGCCTCGGCCCTCGAACTGTGGCAGCAGTGCCTGGGACTGGCAAGGGAAATGCCGCCCGGAAAGCTTCTATGATAAAGGGTTTTGGGCGCCTTTTTGCGTCGTCGCTGGAGTGTCGTCAGCAACCATCTTCCCGATGCCGGGCGCTCGGCGGGATCGGGTAGGGAGGAGCCTCGCGGCGTCCTCCTTCCCACACCACCGGACGTACGGTCCCGTATCCGGCGGTTCCTGACATCCTCTGCGTGACGGCCCTCAATGCCTGTTGCGTTATAAGCGCCCAGTCTTACCTCGTGGATTCCGTCCACTGCTTCCGACTTTGGGCCCTCTTACGAGGCATCTGCTCAACGCAAGCAGAAAAGCGGTCCTGGCTTCGCATGTCAGGTTCAGCCCTTCGCCGGTTGGTCCGGCTACTACGGCCTCTGCTGACTTCTGCCGCTCCATCCCGCTGCCTCGCAGCACCGGTAGCACACCTGTTTCCAGGGGCAGGGCGGCAGATCTCCCAGGGTAATGCGCGTGACCTTCGTGCCATAAACCTGTCGCATCTACGGCCGCACCTTCCGGGTGATATCGGGCTTCGGGCTCTCTGGCTCCCTCGCCCGGATGCGGACGCCTCATATGCGCTTCCTGTTCGTCAGGCCGGCACTTTGCTTACAGCTTCCTTCAGACCCCGCCTCACGACGACGCCCTTGCTGTTCGGCTAACGGTTCCCGTCACCAGGGTCCGTGAAGGACTTCCACCTCCAAGTCGTCGGCCGGCTACCACGCCAGCCAAACGGTGCTGGCGCACCCACGCGCCATGCCTGGCGCACCAAAAAAAGGGCGTCCCGTAGGACGCCCTTTGATCGCGCATCGGCCCGAGGCGGGTTGCACCGCGCCGGGGAACCGACGATTACTTTTTCTTTTCTTCGATCGCCGTGCTGGTCTTCTTCGTCGAAGCCTCATGCGCGGCCTTCAGCAGCTCCGGCGGCATGGAAGCGACGCGCTTGACGATCTTCTCGACCTCGGCGCCCGACACCGGATCGATTTCCAACTTGGCCTTCGTGGCTTCCGCCAGGAACTCCTTGTCCTTGAAGGTCGCGTCGAAGGCGGCGCGCAGCGCCTTCACGCGATCGGCCGGCACATTGGGCGGCGCGGCGAACGGCCGGCCCATGGGCTGGGCGGAGAAGATCACTTCCAGGATCTGGCGCTGCTTCTGATCCTTGGCGAGATCGAGAACCAGCGGCACGTTCGGCATATCCTCGTGCTTGGCCAGCGCGAACTGCAGCGGAATGAATATCTTCTTGTCCTTCAGCCAATCGGGCCGGGTCGACTTGACCGAGGACCAAGACCAGCCGCAGCGGCCCTGCACTTCGCCGCGCTCCATGGCGATGTTGATGTCGTTGCCGCCCGGATAGCCGGTGATCAGCTTGAGCTTGGTGCCGAGCACATTGTTCAGGGTCAGCGGGAAGTTGTCGGTGTCGGCGCCCGGGCCGGTGCCGCCGACGACCAGCGGGGTCTTCATGAACTGTTCCGTCGAGGTCAGGCCCGCCGTGTGCCAGAAGGCGCAGATGCTGACTTCGTTATTGCCGCTGCCGAGCCAGTTCAGCTTGGTCGGATCGAACTTGGCCTGGGGATTGCCGAATATCGGCTCCCATGCGGCGGCGCGGGCGAAGATGGCGATCACCGAGCCGTCCTTGGGCAGCACGTTGTAGAGCTGGTTGACCAGCAGGAGGCTGCCGGCGCCCGGCATGTTCTTGACCACGAAATTCGGCTTGCCCGGAATGTGCTTGCCCATGTGCTTCGCGACGAACCGGCCATAGGTGTCGTAGCCGCCACCGGTGCTGTAACCGATGTACATCTCAAGGTTCTTGCCCTTGTAGAAATTTTCCACCGATTGGGCCGCGGCGGGTGCCGCAAATGCTCCGACCAGGGCGGCAGCGACTGCCAGCCCACGGAATTCTGACATCCTCATCATGCACTCCTCGATGTCTGTGAACGAAGCCGACGGGCGCTCACAGATGAGCGATCGGCCATTGAAATATCTTGCGTCCCTGAAGATTTTTATTTGACGAAACTAAAAAACAACTTCGCACTCTAATGGTCACCTCCAAATCGGGCAAGGTCAATTCGAACCGCCTCTGGAAAACCCAACCTTCCGCGGTTCAAATGCGTGCGTCCTCCCGGTGTGCTGGCGAGAAGTCTACCGATACCCGGAATCCTGATCGGCAGATAACCGCTATACCGATAGGGTATATAATTAAACAATTGGGTACGAATGACCTGGCGGGCTCCCCTGGTCTTGCTCATCGACGCCCACAGCCCGTTTGATGAGAGCGCGCCGGTCGCGCAGGTTATCCGTACGCGGCCAGAACTGGCGTGACGCAGGTCCTGTGCCGTCGGACGGGGCCGCGTGACGACGGCACACCGCCAGCGAGCGGTGAGCCTGCGATCGATCAGAACGCTCGTTCGCTCGCCACCAGCTTGCGGTAGAGGTGCCATGTGGCGTGGCCAAGCACCGGCACCACGATGATGAGGCCGAGAAACAAAGGTATCGAGCCGATCACCAGGCTGCCCGCGACGATCATTCCCCAAGTGGCCATGGCGCCGGGATTGGCGGCCGCCGCCCGGATCGACGTGCGTACCGCGGTGATGAGTCCCACGTCGCGGTCGAGCAACATCGGAAACGACACGACGCTGATCGTCAGTACCAGCGCGGCGAACAGGAAACCGACGCCGACACCCAACCCGATCATCGCCCAGCCGTCATTCGTCGTGAACACGTCTTTGACGAAGGCGCTGAGCGAGGCCGGCAGCTCGGGGCCGAGCGTGACCTGGTAAACGATCCAGGCCGCCACCAGCCAGAGCACGAAGATCGTCATGAGCAGCAGGCCCAGCACCGCAATCGCGCCGAACGAGGGCGACCCGAGCACTTTGAACGCGTCCGCCCAGTTGGTCGGCAGCCCCCGCTCGCGCCGCCGGCTCATCTCATAGAGGCCCACTGCCGCCACCGGACCGAGAAGCGCGAAGCCGGACGCCAGCGGGAACAGCATCGGCAGCATGTCCTGACCGAACGTCACGCGCGCCAAGATCAAGCCGGCGAGAGGATAGAACAGGCAGAGGAAGATGACGTCGGTGCGGTAGGCCCCGAAATCGCCGAAGCCCCTGACCAGCGCGTCCTTGAGGTCGGCAATGCCGATCCTGCGGACCTCCGGCCTGGCGTGGCGGTATTCGCGGGCGCCGCCAATGGCGCGGCCGACGGATTCCGCCGCCCGCCCCGTATGTCTGAGCTGATCCCAGCTCCACTCGAGGGGATTTCGGATGTGCTCCATGATCAGTCCTCCCGAACCATTGGTCCGAGGGCCGGCGGCCACCCGCGGCGCAAAGCGCGATTTCCCATCGATCACGGGAGAGCCGCGACCCGACATGCCGCGCAGTATAGCGCGGTTGCCGGCGCCGCACCCGCCGGAATTCGAGGTGAAACGCCCGAGTCGCGCTTCGCTCCACTGCGTGGGCGGGTGCCGTCAGTCCAGTCGCCCTGTCCGGCGCGCCTTCAGCGCCGCCGTCAGTTCACGAAGCATTTCTTGGCGGTCCGCTTTCATTCGTCGGATCCTGTCCTTGGGAGCGGCGGTTTGCGGGTCGTGCTTCGCGCCCCACAAGACGATTTCGAAAAGGACAGGCAGCAGATCGACTCCCTTGTCGGTCAATTCGTAGACGATCTGCCGTCGGTTATCAGGGTCGAGGTGGCGGGAGATCAAGCCGCGGGCTTCGAGCTTCTTGAGCCGTGCCGCCAGGATATTCGAGGCAATGCCTTCGGGCGATTCGATGATTTCGCGAAAATGCCGCTTGCCGGCGAACACCAGGTCGCGAATCACCAGCAGCGTCCAACGGTCGCCGAAAATATCCAACGCGTAGTCGATCGGGCAGCCGGAGCGCTGGCCTTTTCTGCAGCTAGGCATAGATGTCTCCAAAACGGGCGGGGCGCCGCCCTACAAACAACTTGCAAATCGCTAGTGATATGGTATATTCACTTGCATTTTGCAATTTAAAGAGGGCTGGCGCCATGAAACTCCACATTGTCGTAGGGTCACCCAACTGCCGCAAGATACTGGCTGTCGTCAATCATTTGGGCATCGCGGCGGAGCAGACCTATTACGACTTCTTTTCGGGCGAACTGCGCTCCCCCGGCTATCTTGCCATCAATCCGAATGGCAAGGTGCCGGCGATGACGGATGGCACCGTCACGCTGTGGGAATCGAACGCCATCATGCAATATATGGCCGACAAGGTGGGTAATGATGAGTTGTTTCCCCACAATCCCGGCCGGCGCGCCGACGTGGTGCGCTGGCAATGCTGGGAGCTCGCCCATTTCAACGAGGCCTTCGGCACCCTCGCCTATGAAACCGTCCTAAAGCCGACCTATGGGATGGGCGAGATCAATGCCGCGCTGGTGGAGGTATGCCAGAGCAAGCTCACGCGCTTCGCCGCCGTGCTCGATCGCCATATGACC
Organism: uncultured Rhizobiaceae bacterium; assembly: GCA_964577835.1. GTDB lineage: Bacteria > Pseudomonadota > Alphaproteobacteria > SMXQ01 > SMXQ01 > CAVVYA01. The sequence continues at coordinate 7,222 of CAZOBN010000035.1, read as the reverse complement.
GACCGTGATACCTTGGTTGGAACCGGGATCACCATCGCGGACTATTCCATGATCTTCCTGGAAGGCTTCCAAGAGGCCGTTCCGTTCGATTGGTCGCCGTTTCCCAACGTGAAGCGCTATTTCGCGCGCATGCGGACGCTCGATCACTGGGCGCGCACCGCGCCCGCCGCTCCGGAGGAGATTGGCCGCAAGCCCAAGGCGGCGTGACCTGGCAGGGAGGATACGGCCATGAAGGGGCGCTTTCTGCTGGCCATTCTCGCGTACATCCTGCCGACGTTTCTCCTGGGCTACGCTTGGCATCTGGTCATGTTCAAGGGCCACTATGCCGCGCTCGCAATCTACAGGGACGAGGTCATCATCCCGTTCGGGCTGGCATCCATGGCGATTCAAGCCGTCGTCTGGGCGTATATCTATTCGTGTTTGTTCACCGGCCAAGGCGTTGTACGCGGCGCCGTGAAGTTCGCGGCGCTGGCGGCGCCCCTGGCGTGGAGCTTCCTGGTTCTCGTCGTCGCGGCCAAGCATCCCATGACGTCGGTCCCCGCATTCGTCGCCCTGGAAACCGCCTTCACAGGTCTTCAATATCTGGTGGTAAGTCCGCTGATCGCGCTCGCCTTTTCTGGCCGAAGGATATGACCCATGGCGCATGTCGAAGAGCTGGAGCGGCGTTTGCGCGCCGCGCTGCGCAATAGAGCAGGCGTCACCGAGAAAAACATGTTCGGTGGTGTGTGCTTCATGCTGCGCGATCACATGCTCTGTGGCGTCGGCAAGCCGGGCTACATGTTCCGCGTCGGCAAAGCGCTGCATGCGGAGGCGCTGCGGAGAGGCGCCACCGCCATGGAGCTTGGAGGCCGCCGCATGGACGGCTTCGTCTGGGTGGATCCGGTGCGGTGCGATGGCCGCGCCCTGGAGGGCTGGCTCTCGCTGGCCGAGACATACATCATGACCTTGCCTGCCAAGACGGCAGAGAAGATGAAGACCAACGTCGGCAACATGTCGGCACGGACCACGGCGCGGCGCGGAATTCGTCGGGGCCCTTGACTATCCAGCAGGCGACGACCGCGCCGACGGCGACGGCGAGGACGGTCCAAAAGGCGCGTCGAAGCAGCGCGCCGGCAGGGATTTCATGGTTTTGGCGGAACGAGCCATCAGGCGCTTATTTCTTCACAAAAATTCCAAATCCTACATGCCATGCGCGCGCAGCCTCGATCCGGGGCGGCGAGCCTGCCCGAGCGGTCGAGTCAGGCGTCCAGCGTTGCCGAACACCTGAGATCGGACGGCGCTTTCGCCTCAAGGTGTCGCCAGGGCCTCGCGCACCTTCTTGGCGGTCTCGACTCGTCCGGTCGTCAGCCAGTCGGGATCGGCGTCATCGATATAATCACCGCCCGGCTTGGGAATCGACTCGGGATTGATGAAGGATTCGTCGACATCCGTGCGCAATGACACGGATCCGAAGTTGCGCGAATAGATTTCCACCGCCTCCTTGCTCGCCATCCAATTGACGAAGACGCGCGCGGCGTTGGGGTTGGGCGCCTTGTTGGCGACGGACAGCAGAAACGGCGAGCCGACGGTGACCCTGTCGCGTATGCCGGGCAAGGCATAGATCTCCTTGAGCTTGAAGCCGTCCTTGATCAAATCCTTCGCGTCATCGACCCGGCAGCTCAGGCAGATCGGGTAGACCCCGCGCGCCAGCCAATCGGTCATCTGACGCCGGTCGGCGCTGATAGTCGGCTTCTGATCGATATAGAGCTTGCGGATGAAGTCCGGCCCCAGCTCTCGATAGAAATAGCTCGCGGTATTGGAGCCCGTGCCGCTCAAATTCGGATCCTGAGACACGATCTTGCCTTTCCATTTCGCATCGAGCAGGTCTTGAACGGTCTTCAAATCGTCGGGCTTGACGTAGTCCGTATTGATGAAGAGAAAGCTGTCCACCGTGGCGAACAAGGCCAGGGCGTATTGTCCCTCGCGGTCGGCGAAGAAGGGCTTGCCGCGCTTCCAATTGCTGCCCTCGGTTACCTCGGGCAAGATCAGCAGCGGCTTCACCGGATCGAGCATCTTGGCGGGCAGCAAGTTATTCAGCGTCGAGTTGGCGCCGGACATGTAGATATCGGTCGAATAGAGTCCCGATGCACGTTCGGTGCGCACCCGTTCGATGAGCCGGCTCGAGCTTCCGGCGATATACTCGACCTTGATGCCATAACGCTCGGTGAATTTCGGGTTGATCTGTCCGCGCATCACCGGATCGGGCGAGCCGATGATGACGACCTTGCCCTCCTTCTTGGCGCCCGCGAGGGTTTCGTCCCACGTCTTCCGCCAATCGGCCGTTTGGGCGGCGGCGCTCCCTGCGAAGATCATGGATAACAACAAGGCAAGCATGGGTTTCATGATGTTCTCCCTGTCTCTGATACGGGTTCGTGGCGTTGATCGCCGCGCGAACCTCACGGACGCTGCTGACACAATAGCCCGCCGCGGCCGCGTCGGCGAGCAGCTCATTGCCCGCGCCGTCTAATTAGGAAAAATAGCGCAAAAAAAGGGTGCCGCGAACGGCACCCTTTCCTGTCTCGTCGCGGAAGTTACTTCCGCAGCAGATGGCTCCACTTCTCGAGCGTCTTCGCCTTCAGCTCCGGCGAAGACTCCGCCACGGGCGGGAACTCGTCGCGCCACTCGAACGGACGGCAAGCGTCGACGATCGCGCGCGAGTTGAAGTTGTCGCCCTTGCGCTTGCGCGGATCGAGCGCACCCGACCAGGCGCGGCGGGTGATGTCGATGTCCTCGATCGGATCGCAACGGGAGGCCATGGCCCAGGTCACGTCCCACAGGTTCGACGGATCGATGTCCTCGTCGACCACGATCACCCAACGGCCGAGGTAGTTGCCGGCATGCACGTTGCAGGCGAGCTGGGCCGCCTGGCGCGCATGGCCCGGATAGGCCTGCTTGATCGAGATCACGTTGAACAGGCGGCCGCCGCCGTTCTGGTGGCACCATACGCCCTGCACGCCGGGCAAGCCGGCAGCTTCGCACTGGTCCCACACGAGCGCGGATTTAATCACGCTCTTCGACATGGTGTAGTCCGACGGCGGGCGGCCGGGACGCGCCATGGTGATGATCGGATTGTTGCGATAGTAGACTCGCTTCACGCGCACCACCGGATCCGGCCGCACGGACGAGGCGTAGTAGCCGGTCCACTCGCCGAATGGACCTTCCGGACGGTCGTCACCCTCGACGATCTCGCCTTCGAGGATGATCTCGCCGTGGGCCGGAATCGGCAGGCCGTGCAGTTCGCTCTTCAGCATGTCGAACGGCTTGCCGCGATGGCCGGCGGCATAGGCGAATTCGGACGTGCCGTACTGGATCTCGTTGCCGGCCGCGAGGAACATCAGCGGGTCGTGGCCGACGCTGATGGCCACCGGGCAGGGCTTGCCTTGCTTGAAGTATTTTTCGCGGATGAGGCGGCCGTGCTTGCCCGGGGACATCCACAGGCCGACGGTGTTCTTGTCGTGCACCATGACACGGTAGGTGCCGCAATTGACCCAGTCGCTGTCCGGGTCCTTCATGATGACGCAGTCGCCGGTGCCGATATAGCGGCCGCCATCGAGCTCGTGCAGCATGGGAACCGGGAACTTGAAGATGTCGACATCGCCATCACGATCGACGTTCTCGAGGATCGGGCCGGTGTTGACGAAGCGCGACGGGATCGGCTTGAAATCCTTCAGGCGGTCGCGGTAGGCGCGCACCACGTCCATCGGGCCGTTCGGCTCCGGAAAGCCCAGCGTCATCGCCAGGCGGTTGGCCGAGGCGGTCATGCCCGACAGAATGCGGAAACCCTTGGGATAGCCCGGGATATTGTCGAACAGAATCGCGGGCGGATTGTCCGGCGTCGCGTGATAGATCATCTCGGCGACGGCGCCGATCTCGAGATTCCAATCCGCGCCGTCGATCTTCTGCAACTCGCCCATCGCTTCGGTGCGGTCGAGCCACTCGCGCAGATCCTGGTGGGGGGTCGCATATTCCTTGTAGCCGGAAGCGCCTTTCGGCTTGTCTTTCTGTGTCTGTGCCACTGTCACTCTCTCTCAGTTCGAGGGGTAGCCGCCTGTCATGCGCCTGCGCGCCGCAGCATCGGAAACCGCCGATAACGGAAGATATCAGGCCGCTGAAAACCTTATGCCGGTGCGTCTTGGGACGTCGACCGCAAGAGCCAGCGGCAAAAGACCGCCCCGAATGCCGCCGGTGTCATGCGCTTGCCGGGGTTCCTTGCCGAGACGGAATGGCCAGGGTTTAGCAAAGATCGCGGCAAAAAACAAATCGCCGTCGCAATGGACGACGATTCGTCTCGGCCAGCCCTCCGGAACGTCCACCGGCGCCTCACGCAGGCGGATTATCGAGCGCCGTAAGTGTTTGTATTTGCATATACTCTTCGATCCCCTCGCGGCCCGCTCGGCGGCCGATGCCGCTCTGCTTGATGCCGCCATAGGGGGCCCGCCGGTTGATCCATTCGGTGCCGTGGGTGTTGATCCACACGGTGCCCGATTCGATCCTGCGACCGACGGCCAGAGCGCGCTCCGTATCGCGCCCCCAGACCGAGCCGCCCAGGCCATGGATGGTGCTGTTGGCGCGG
>CAZOBN010000035.1:0-2510 GCA_964577835.1 uncultured Rhizobiaceae bacterium | reverse complement strand
GTTGGCGCGGATCAGCCCCTTCTCCGTGTGCAGCGGGCCCATGGTGACCTTGGGCTCGAGGCCCTCGCCGACCACCACCTTGTCCGCAACCTTGATGAACGCATCGAGGAATTTGTCCTTGATGGTTTCCGGCACATAGATGCGCTTCACCGCCATGCACACCTGACCGGTCATACGAAATACCGCGTTGGCCATGCGCTGCATGGCCTCCTCGCTCAGATCCGCATCGTCGAGCACGATCGCCGGATCGTTGCCGCCGAGCTCCAGAGTGACGCTTTTGATGCTCTGGGAGGCATTCGCCATGATGTTGCGCGCCGACGGGATCGAGCCGGTGAAGCCGATCTTGCCGACGTCCGGATGAGTGGTCAGCCGGTCGCCGATTTCCGACGGAATGCCGGTAACGATATTGAGCGCGCCGGGTGGCAGCAGGCCGGCAATCTGCTCGATGGTCTTGATCAGCGCGAGCGGGCAGGTCTCCGGCGGCTTGACCACCACGGTGTTGCCGGCGAGCAGCGCCGGGATGATCTGCATGAAGGCGAGTCCGACCGGACCGTTCCACGGCACGATCGAGACGACGACGCCGTAGGGCCGCCGGGTGATGAAGGTGCGGCCCGTGGGCGCCTCCATCTGGCGGTCCTGCTCGAGCTCGTCGATCAGTTCCAAGGTCAAACGCTGGCGCTGGCTGACGCCGACCAGTTCGCCGCGCGCCTCGCGCAGGGTCTTGCCGTTCTCGCGCACGAACAGATAGGCACGCGCATCGATATTATCGTCGAGCGCATCGAGGCATTTGGCGATGACCTCGCCGCGCTGGCGGTAGCCGAGCGCCGCCCAGCCGGGCTGCGCCGCCTTGGCCGCCGCCACCGCGCGGTCGACGTCCTCGGGCGTGCCGCGCACGATCGTGCCGACGACCTCATCGGGCCGCGCCGGATTGCGCACCTCGATCCGTTCGGCGCCGTCGACCCACTCGCCATCGATCAGCAAGCGGGCGTGCATGGGCGTCTGCGTATTGGCTAGAATATCCACAGTGGTCATGACCTGTCCTCCGCCAGCCGCCCCGGTCGATTGTCGTCGTCGTTCATATGGTAGCGATATTCACGCGAAAGCGGTCCCCTGGCCAGCCCGAATTGCGGTCAGCCAGGGAGGCGAAATCAACGACTTACCGAAACTTCTCGAGAAGGACGTGCTTCGCCCGGGCTTTCTTTTCGGGCGTGATGTTGGTGACCAGACCGATCGCCTTCTTGCGCGCCTGTTCCGGCGGCACGAAATCGACATAGCGCTGACTCTTCTCGCCTTCCGCCTTCAACGCCGGATCGGTCAACACCTTCCTCACGGCCTCGCGCAGGAAGGCGAGCCGGGCGGCGGGCACGCCCGGCGTGGTGACGAGGATGCGGCCGAGATCGTCGAGGTCGGCGCGGAAATCGAACCACCACTGTTGGTCGGGGGTCAGGTTGACCGCCTCGAAGATGGTCGGCGTGTTCGGGAAGAAGCGCGACTTGTTGCGGCCCATGGCCGCGACCGCGATGGCCTGCCCCGACTTCACGTAGTTGTTGGCCGACGTGTCGGAGACATACTGCGCATCCATCTCGCCGCGCTGCACGGCGAGCGCCACCTCGGCGCTGCCCTTGTAGCCGATCACCACCTTACACTTCAGATTGAGCGCCTCGCAGGCCACCGCCGCGCCGTCCGAAAGACCATCCGTCGGCGCCGTGCCGCCCCAGCGGATCGGCTGATTCAGCTTCTGCGCCTCGGCCGCCGTCTTGACGATCGGGTTGGTCGGGTTGACCAGCCACATCCAGGGCGAAGAACTGACGATGCCGAGATGCTCGAGTTTTCCGAGGTCGTAACGAACCCCGTCTTGCTCGAGCAACTGGCCGAGCGCGGCGGCAGTGCCGTTGACGATCATCATGGTCAGGCCATCCGGCTGGCTCATGTAGACGCGATTGAGCGCGGTGACGCCGCCGGCGCCGGGCTGGTTCTCGACGATCACCGTGGCACCCAGCACCTTGTCGAGATGCGGCGCGATCATGCGCGCATAGGCGTCGTAGCCACCGCCGGGACCGTAGCCGACGACGATCTTGGCCGTCTTGCCCTTGTAGAAGGCGGCAGCGTCCTGCGCCTGGCCCGCGTGGGTGCCCAGCATCAGGGGCGCCGCGAGGACGAGCGCGGACATGGCGATGGCTTTGACCTTCATTGCAGTCTCCCTGTTTTCGTTGACCCGTTCTGCCGCCTGCTGGCAGTACCGGCATGCCAAGGCCGCAGCCTGCCGCCGACGGTCTAGGTTCGCTGCCGAACTGTAACGGGCGGCGAAGCCAGGGTCAATTCACCGAAAGTCCAGGAATTGTGCGCGATTTTAGGATGATGATGACGCGCTTTGCGCAAACGACGAGCGGCGAAGAAACGGCCGCCGGATGCTTTGCCGAGAAGCATCCGGCGGCCGAACCAGGGCGTAGGTTCTCCTAGTACTCGGAATCACCGATGCCTGCATCACCCCCCACCCTAACCCTCCCCCA
>CAZOBN010000034.1:0-31370 GCA_964577835.1 uncultured Rhizobiaceae bacterium | reverse complement strand
CAGGCCTGCGCCGCGAAGGCCTCGTTGGCCTCGATCAGGTCGAGATCGTCGACCGACCAACCGGCCTTCTTGAGCGCCAGGCGGCTGGCCGGAATCGGCCCGCTGCCCATCAGCGCCGGATCGACGCCGGCTTGGGCCCAGGCGCGAATGATGGCGAGCGGCTCGAGGCCGCGCTTGGCCACCTCCGCGTCGCTCATCAGCACGACGGCGGCGGCGCCGTCGTTGATGCCCGAGGCGTTGCCCGCCGTCACCGTACCGTCCTTGCCGAAGGCCGGACGCAGCTTGCCCAACGTCTCCATCGTGGTGCCGTGACGGGGGAATTCATCGGTGTCGACCGTCTCGTCGCCTTTGCGCGTCTTGAGCATGACCGGCAGGATCTCGTCCTTGAAGCGGCCCGACTTCTGCGCCGCCTCGGCCTTCTGCTGCGAGGCGGCGGCGAGCGCGTCCTGCTGATCGCGGGTAATTTGCCAGTTGGCGGCGACGTTCTCCGCCGTTGTGCCCATGTGGTAGCCGTTGAAGGCGTCCCATAGCCCGTCCTTGATCATGGTGTCGGTGAACGACAGATCGCCCATCTTCTGGCCATTGCGCAGATGGGCGCAATGCGGCGCCAGGCTCATGCTCTCCTGCCCGCCGGCGATGACCACGGTGCTGTCGCCGTTGCGCAGCGACTGATAGCCGAGCACCACCGACTTGATGCCGGAGCCGCACACCAGATTGACGCCATAGGCCGGCACTTCCTTCGGCACGCCCGCCTTGATCGCGGCCTGCCGCGCCGGATTCTGGCCCTGCCCGGCGGTCAGCACCTGGCCCATGATGACCTCGGACACGTCGTCGGCAGCCACCGCGGCGCGATCCATCGCCTCGCGGATGACCAGGGCGCCGAGCTCATGGGCGGCGAGGCTCGAGAGTTTGCCGTTGAAGGCGCCGATCGGCGTACGCACGGCGCCGGCGATCACGATGTCAGCCATGGCAATCTCCCAGGAAAGATGAGTGATTTGGATCGTCAGTGTAGGAACCGCATCCGACCGGCACAAGAATTACCGGCCGCATTGGAACTACCGCCCAAGCTTTAGGCAGATGTTGTCTGGCCGCGAGTCCGTGACCGTTTGGCGACTGGCGTGCGCGGCTTGGTGCCGCGCTTCGTAGTCTTCGGGGTCTTGGGCCGCGTTTTGGCGCGACGCCCTGGTGCCACCAGGGCGCCGAGCCATGCGATCAACGGCTCCCAGGTCAGCCGCGGCCCGTGCTCGCCGACCACCATGGCGACATGGCCGCTCGGCACGGTCACGACCTGGGCCTGAGGCATGGCGGCGGCGAGAGCCGCGGCCGAGGCCGGTGGCACGATGCGGTCGCGGGCCGGGACGATCACCAAGGCGGGACGTTGCAGTTCGGCCGGACGCACCGCTCGGCCGGCGACGATCCATCGGCCACGCAGCGGAGCGTTCTCGCCATACCAGCCGATCACGCACTCGCTCGCCACCTTGGATGCGAGCGGCACGGCATCGTTCACCCAATCCTCGATGGCGACGAACAACCTGTCCGCGTCCTCGGCTTTTGTTCGGGAGCCCTTGGGTTTGTTCTGGCTTGCGCCGAAGGCGCGATACTTGCGATTGACCAGGAAGGGATCGAGACTGGCGAACATCGCTTGCAGCAGGTCCACGGGGAATTCCGGCAGAGCCGCAATGGCGGCGGCCAGATTCGCCGCCATCGTGGGATCGAGCGGCGCCAAGATCGGCCCGGCTGCATGAAAATCCCATGGCGTCGCCAGGCAGGCGAGCCCCGCGATGTCGCGCGGCCGGCGCAGGGCGAGCGCCAGCGCGAGATTGCCGCCCATGCAATAACCGAGCGCCGCCACAGGCCCGCCATGCGCCGCCACGGCCGCGTCGAGCGCTCGCTCGAGCCGGCCCGCGATATACTCGTCGAGCCCGAAGGATTTTTCGCGCGGGCCCGGTTTGTCCCAATCCACCAGGAAAGGCCGGAAACCCCGGTGCGCCAAATGGCGCATCAAGCTGGTCTTCTCGGTCAGGTCGAGCACATAACCGCGGTTGACCAGGGACGGCACCACCAGGACCGCGCCCCGCGAACTTGTGCGCGATGCCCTCCGCGCGCTTGCGCGCGACACGCCGTAATCGAGCAGCCGCGTGGTGCCTTCGCGCCAGATCACCGGCGGCTCGACGAGATCGCGTCGATAGGGATGTTCGCGATAGGCGCGCACGCCAGCGGTGAAGTCGAGCATGCGGCGCTCGCCAGCGCGGTCGATCGCCCCGCTCAGTTGCGCCAGCCGATCAGTGGGATCCTGGTTTTCGCGGAGCGCGTCGTCGAGGAATTCGGCGCGCAGGGTCTCGAGCTGATTCGCCAGCGGCGCCGGCCACGGCAGCGGACTTGTCTCGAGTGCGGGAAGCGCGGCGCGCAGGCTGCCCCATGCGGTTTCCGCGGTCAGCAGGTGCAGGGCGAGCGGACGCGGGCCGCGGCGTTCGACCGGAGCCTGTCGGGGAGTTCGAGTCGGGTTTTGCCGCAGCCTTTGTCGTTCGCTTGCCGCGCCCGCGCTGCGCCGCATCGGCTTGCTGGTCTTGCTGCTGCCCGCCCGGCGGCCTGCCATCGCTATTTCCCGGCTTGACCCCGCCCCAGGACGCGCCCTGGCCGTAGGCATTCCAACTCGCAGTCATGGCGTGGCCCATGAGCGCCACCAGCCATAGCTTGAACACGTCCGCCGCGGCGCTGTGGCTCTCCGTGAGGCGCGCCGCATCGGGGTTATCCGCCAACAGGGCGGCCAGCGTCTTCGCGCCGCTCGGATCGGCCGCCCGCTCGGCGCACTGCCGCTCCCAAAGATCGAACACGGCCTCGGCCCACCGATCGATCTTCGCTCCGTCCGTCATTCGATCAGTATATCGGCGCGACGGCGCCTTCGCCAGGGCCTGACCGCACTGCAACAATGCTTGCGCAGTGCAGCATTTCTGAGCCATACCTGCTAAATTGGAACGTGAGCCGATCCGATTGCGGGACTCGCGACAATCTTAAGGGCACTGTAATGGCCGATACCAGTGGCGCCCCCGAGGGCGTGGTCACCATCAAGAAATACGCCAACCGGCGGCTCTACAATACCGCCACCTCGAGCTATGTGACGCTTGAGCATCTGTCTCGCATGGTCAAGGACGGGGTCGATTTCATCGTGCTCGACGCCAAGACCAACGAAGACCTGACCCGTCAGGTCCTGACCCAGATCATCATCGAGGAAGAGAACAAGGGCGAGAACCTGCTGCCCATCAAATTCCTCCGCCAGATCATCGGCTTCTATGGCCAGGGCATGCAGGGCATGGTGCCGCGCTACCTCGACCTCAGCATGGACTCCTTCGCCCGCAATCAGCAGCAGATTCGTCAGTATATGGAGGAGACCTTCACCGGGCTCTTCCCGTTCGGCGACAAGCTGAACGAGATGGGTAAGCGCAACATGGCGATGTTCGAGGATGCCATGCGCATCTTCGCGCCATTTCCCCAGCCGTCCCGCGACGGCGAAGCCGCGCCGGACACCGATCAGGCGGCGCGCCGGGGCGCGGAATCGACCGAGATGCGCGAATTGCGCGCCAAGCTGGATATGCTGCAGGAGCAACTCGACCGTCTGCTCAAGAACAGCAAGCCCGACCAGACCAAGTAGCGGCTCGGAGGAGCTCGGACCCGCTAGCCTGCCACCCGCTGGTCGTCCCCCTGGTCTGTCCAAATCACGCGCTCCGGCGGGAAACTCAGAGAGACACAGGTGCCGACACCGGGCGTGCTGTCGATGCGCAGCGCACCGCCGTGCAGCTCGATCAGATGCTTGGTCAGCGGCAGGCCGAGGCCGGTCCCCTCGTAGCGGCGGTTCAGTCGGCTGTCGAGCTGGCGGAACGGCTCGAGCGCCACCACAATCTCGTCGGGCGCCATGCCGATGCCGGTGTCGCTGACGCTCAGCACCAGCCCCACCGATTCGTCGAGCGCGGCGCCGATCTTGATGCGGCCGCCGGGCTTGGTGAACTTCACCGCGTTGGACAGAACGTTGATCGCGGCCTGCTGAATGCGGCGCTTGTCCCCGTATAGATAGGGCAGACGCGGCGGAAGCGCGACCTCGATCGCAACCTCCGCGCCATCGGCCTGAGCCTGCAGCATCTGCACGCAATCCGCGACGATCGCATCCGGCCGGCAATAATCCTCGACCAGCGTCATCTGGCCGCTTTCGGCCTTCGACAGATCGAGAATATCATTGATGACGCTCAGCAGATGGCGCGCGCTGTCATGGATATGACCGGCATAGTCGATGCAGCGCGGTCCGGCGTCCTCACCCAGCATGCCGGACTTGATCACTTCGGAAAAGCCGATCACCGCGTTCAACGGCGTGCGCAGTTCGTGGCTCATCGCCGCGAGAAACTCGGACTTCGTGCGATTGGCCAGTTCGGCCTGGTTCTTCGCGGCGCGCAGTTCATCCATGACGCGCTTGCGGTCGCTCATATCGCGCAGGTTGACGACGATGCCGCCGATCGCGGGATCGTCCTTCATGTTTCTGCAGGTCACTTCGCAGGTGAGCCAGGTTCCGTTGGCGTGGCGAAGCTCGATTTCCTCGGTCACGGTGGCTCCCGGCGCTTCACGAACCCGAGCAAGGAAATCGTGCAGTCTTTCGGCATCATCCGCCTGAAGAAATTCGATCAGGGCATGCCCGATCAGCCATGCGGCCGAATAACCGAAGATGCGGTAAGACGACTTGCTGCAATAGGTGAACGTGCCGTGATCGTCGAGAATCGCAATGATGTCGGAGCTATTCTGCACCAGAGAATGATGCCGTCGTTCGCGTTGCTGCAACGCCTTCGCGCCCGAGGCCGCCGTGGCCGACAAGCGGCGGTCGGCGATGGAGGAGAGCAAACCGAGGCACAGCACATAGAAGGTAATGGTGGCGACGCCCAGCGCCAGGAATGGCTGTGACAGGTCCGCGTCGTCGTGCACGGTAAGTAATTGCATTGGCTCGTAGTAAGCCGCGCTCATCCCGGTAAAGTGCATGCCCGAGATCGCGGCGCCCATAACGATCGCGCCGGCCAGCTTTTGCCAGTTCGTCTCAGCCGTGAAGGCGAGCCACAAGGCGACGCTCGCCGCGACCACGGCAATCAAGACGGAGAGTGCGAACAAGCCTGGCGAATAATGAACCACGGCGTCCATGCGCATGGCCGCCATGCCGATATAGTGCATCGCCGCGACCCCGAGCCCCATGAAGGTTCCGGCTGCCGCTATGCGATAGTAATTCCCGCCGCTGCGGCTCGCGATGAGCAACGCCGGCCCGGTCACCAAAATTGCGATGAGCAGGGATGTGACGGTCAGAACGGGGTCGTAGACGACCGGTATGGGGATGCGGAAGGCCAGCATGGCGATGAAATGCATCGACCAGATGCCGCCGCCCATCGCGACAGCGCCAGCCGCCAGCCACCACGCCTGCGCAGTGCCGCGTACCGCCCTAATTCGATTGCCGATATCGAGAGCTGTGTAGGAGGCGAGCACCGCAATGGCGGTTGCAAGCAGTACAAGCCGAGGATCGTGGTTACCGGAAAGGTGGTCGTGCAGCATGCGGTACTGGACCTTGGAGACTGAGGTGCCGCGAAAAAGTAAGGCTAAAAGGGTTAATTTCCGTTTAATCAATCCTTACGGTGACACATCTCGAATACTGATAAATCAGGGTTTTTTCTCGCACGGCGGCTCGAAATGTTCGGAATTGCGCCTATCCGTCGGATTTGGCCCCCTGATCCGCTTGACCACTGGCCGATTTGGCCCAGCGGCACCATATTCCTGATGAGGAGGGGCAGGTGCCGGCCATTGTCGCGCCCAGAGCCACGCTTCCGAGGGGCTACCCGGCAACGCCGCTGGTGGCACCACCGGACGGAGCGCGCCTATCGACCACGGCGCGCAATACCATCGGCCAATTGCCGCTGCACCCCGCGCCCCGACTGACACATGTCGAACCGACCCGCCACGAGCCCCGCGGCAGAGGTGTCCGGCTCACGGCCCCGGATGCCAAGGCCTTCCTCACGCAGCGCTTGGCGCAAGATGCCGAATTCGACGACTCCGCTCGTTTGCTATACCGCCACGCGAACGCCGCCTATATACGCATGCGCGATTCGGGTATCCAACTGCTGCCGGGATATGAGCGCGTCGACGTCACCGTCTGACGCCTTAGCAGATTCCCGGCCGGTGCCGCCCTTGCGATTGACTGGCCATCCACTTAAGGTGCTGGCAATACCAACCGCGAACCCCATTCCCGCCGCGAAAGCACTCAAATTTCGTGAAAATTCTGCATGTGATCACCGGCCTGTATACCGGCGGCGCCGAGATGATGCTCGCCAAGCTGGTCGAGCGAATGGCTCGCGGAAACGTCGAAAGCGCCGTCATCTCCCTCACCAAGGGCGGCCCTCTCGCCGATAGTATCGCCGCATTGGGGATCCCGGTGACGTTGCTCGATATGCCGCGCGGAGGCCGCTCCGCCCCGGGCTTCGTTCGCCTGGTGCGGGCGATGCGCCGGCACAAGCCCGATCTGGTGCAATCCTGGATGTATCACGCCAACCTGTTGGCCGGCTTGGCCGCGAAATTCGCAGGGCGGCCGCCCGTGATATGGGGCATCCGCCAGAGCGACCTCGACCCGCGCATCAGCAAGCCTTCCACCATAGCAGTGGCCAGGATGGGAGCGCGTTGCTCCCGCTGGCTGCCGCATAAGATTGTCTGTTGCGCCGAGAACGCCCGCGTCGTGCATGAAGCCATGGGATATGCGCCGGAACGCATGCTCGTCATCCCGAACGGTTTCGACCTCGATCGTTTTCACCCGGACGCCGAAGCTCCGCGGGCCTTGCGTCGCGAACTCAGCCTGTCCGATACCGCCTTGCTCATCGGACTCGCCGCGCGCTGCGATCCGCAAAAAGACCATCGCAGCTTTCTCGCCGCAGCCGGTATTCTTCACCGTCAGAATCCCGATGCACATTTCATCCTGTGCGGCGAGGGCATCGCTCAGAGCAACACGGCGCTGGCCGGATGGATAGCCGAGCATGACCTCGGCCCCATCACGCATCTGCTCGGCCCGCGAACCGACATGGCTCGGATCATGGCTGGCTGCGATGTCATGGTCTCGTCGTCCGCCTTCGGCGAGGGTTTTCCCAATGTGCTCGGGGAGGCCATGGCGGCGGGCACACCCTGTGTCGCGACCGACGTCGGCGATTCGGCGTTGATCGTCGGGAACACCGGCCGGGTGGTGCCGCCGCGCGATCCCCCGGCGCTCGCGGCCGCGCTGCGGGACATCCTGGCGTTGTCCGGCGGGGAGCGGGGAGCGCTCGGTGAGCGCGCGCGGGCACGCGTCGCGGCGCACTACAGCCTCGATGCCGTTACGGCGCAATATTCGGCCCTTTACCGCGCTACCCTGGCCGCGCGGGGCTGACCCATGTGTGGCATTGCCGGATTCCTCGACCCAGCGGCACGTCGGCCGGATACGACGCTGATCGACATCGCGACTCGCATGGCGGGTACGCTGCTGCATCGCGGCCCCGACGACGGCGGGGCCTGGAGCGAGGCCGTCGCGGGGATCGCCTTCGGCTTCCGGCGGCTTTCGATCATCGACCTGACCCCCGCCGGACATCAGCCGATGCTCTCGGCCAATGGCCGTCACGTGATCGTCTTCAATGGCGAGATCTACAATGCGGAAGATATCCGCAAGGAATTGAACCAGGACGGCGGCGCGCCGCTGGGCGGATGGCGCGGCCATTCCGATACGGAAGTGCTGTTGCAGGCCTGCGCCCATTTCGGCGTCGTGGCGGCGGTCGAGCGACTCATCGGCATGTTCGCCTTCGCCCTGTGGGATCGCACCACGCGCGAGCTGACCCTGGTGCGCGATCGCTTTGGGGTCAAGCCGCTCTACTGGGCTCAGATCGACGGCCAGCTTCTCTTCGGATCCGAGATGAAGGCGTTCCGCGCGCATCCCGATTTTCGCGCCGAAATGGATCCGGCAGCTCTCGCCGGCTACCTGCGTCATGCCTATGTCCCGTCGCCGCGCAGCATCTACCGTGGCGCCCACAAGCTGCGTCCGGGGCATATTCTGACGCTGTCGGCAGACGGCAGCATCGCCATCGAGCCCTACTGGATTCTGCGCCGCATCGCCGCCGAGGGCGTTCGGCATGCCGCGGCGGACGACATCGGTCCCGAGCAGGCGACGGCCCAGCTGGAAACACTGCTGCTGGACGCGGTCGGCCGCCGCATGATCTCAGATGTGCCGCTCGGCGCCTTTCTGTCGGGCGGCATCGATTCCTCCACCGTGGTCGCCCTCATGCAGGCGCAGTCGGCGCGCCCGGTGCAGACCTTCACGATTGGCTTCCATGAGACCGGCTATGACGAGGCGGTGCACGCCCGCAAGGTCGCCGCTCATCTGCGCACCGAGCATACCGAACTCTATCTTCAGCCGGACGATGCGCTGAAACTCGTGCCGCATATTCCCGAGTGGTTCGACGAACCGTTCGCCGACCCTTCGCAACTGCCGACCTATCTCGTATCCCACCTGACCCGCAAACACGTCACGGTTTCGCTCTCCGGCGACGGCGGCGATGAATTGTTCGCCGGCTATTTCCGCTACTTCTGGGGCGAGCGGCTGGCGCGCTGGCGCGCCATGCTGCCGGCGCCGGTGCGCCGCGCGCTCGGCGCCGGGTTGCACGCCGTGCCGACAGGCGCTTGGAATGCGTTGTCCGACATCATTCCGCGCCGGTTTTGCCCGCCCCTGCTCGGCTACAAGATCCACCGGGCGGCGGATATCATGCTGGAGCGCTCGGAAGACGGCGTTTATCGCCGCTTGGTCAGCTTCTGGAACGATCCTTCCGAATTGCTCGCCGACGCGCCGGCGCCCGACGGGGAACTGTGGGATCCGACACTCGAACGCGACATCCCGGATCTCCTCGGCCGCATGCAATACCTCGATTGCATGACATACCTGACCGACGACATCCTGACCAAGGTCGACCGCACGAGCATGGCGGTCAGCCTGGAGGCGCGCGAGCCCTTGCTCGATCATCGCCTCGCGGAATTCGCCTGGCGCCTGCCGCGCCACTTCAAGGTCCGCAACGGCACCGGCAAGTGGCTGCTGCGGCAGGTGCTCGACCGCTATGTGCCGCGGGAGCTGGTCGAGCGGCCGAAGATGGGCTTCGGCGTGCCGATCGATTCCTGGCTGCGGGGACCGCTCCGCGAGTGGGCCGAAGACTTGCTCGACGAGAGCCGGCTGCGCCGCGAAGGCGTGCTCAATCCGGTGCCGATCCGCCGCAAGTGGGCGGAGCACCTATCCGGCGATCGAAACTGGCAGTACGATCTCTGGGTGGTTTTGATGTTCCAGGCTTGGCGCGAGAGATGGATGGCGTGAACGAGGCGGGCCGCGATACCACGGCGCCACGGGGCTGGCGCGCCGCCCTGCCCTGGTGGGCGAAAATTTCGGCCAAGGTCGTGCTCAGCCGCCTGCCGGTCAGCGGCCGCGTCTGGCAAAAGCTCGGCGTGTTCTCGCCGGGCTTCATGTTGGACGCGGACTACGCCATCGCGGTGTTCCGCCGCCACTTCGAACGCGCCGGCCGGCCCGCGGCGGGCTTCACGTTTCTCGAGCTCGGACCCGGGGATTCCTGGGCGACCGCGGCGGTCGCCTGGGCACATGGCGCATCCGGCGGCTGGCTGATCGATGCCGGGGCCTATGCGTCGCGCGACATTTCCGCGTATCGCCCCTTGTTCGCCGAGCTCTCCGCGCGACGGCGGGTGCTGAACTTGCCGCGCGATGCCCAGGATCTCGCCGCTTGCGCTTCGGCCGACGACCTCCTCGCCAGGACCCACTGCGCCTATCGGGAAGACGGCCTGGCGGGATTGCGCGCGGTGCCGGCCGACAGCATCGATCTGGTCCTGTCCCAGGCCACCCTGGAGCATGTGCCGCGCCGCGAATTCGACGCCACCATGCGGGAGCTCTACCGCTCGATGAAGCCGGGCGCCGTCGCCTCCCATCGGATCGACTTCAAGGACCATCTGGGCGGCGGCCTGCACAATCTGCGGTTTTCCGACGGTCTATGGGAGCGACCGTGGTTCGCCCGGAGGAGCGGCTTCTATACCAACCGGCTGCGCCTGTCCGAGGTCATCGCGGCGCTGCGCGGCGCCGGCTTCAGCACCGAGATCGCCGACCGCCGCGTATGGGATACGCTTCCGCTCGCGCGCGGCGATCTCGCGCGCCAGTTCCGGCGCTTGTCCGACGACGATCTGAAGACCAGCGGTGCGGCGCTGATCGCGAGGAAGCATGGCGCCTGACAAGCCCGAACGCCGGCCAAAGCTGCTCTTTCTCGTGACCGAGGACTGGTACTTCTGCTCGCACCGGCTGCCGATCGCGCGCGCGGCGCGCGATGCCGGCTTCACCGTCACGGTGGCCACCCGCGTGACCGACCACGGCGATGCGATCTGCGCCGAAGGCTTCGATCTGGTGCCGCTCGGCATGGAGCGGCGCAACAGCAATCCGCTCCGCGAGATCGGCAGCCTGATCGAGATCGCCCATATCTACCGCCGCATGCGCCCCGATATCGTTCATCACGTGGCCGTCAAACCCGCGCTGGTCGGTTCCATCGCCGCCTGGATCGCGGGCGTTCCGCACGTCGTCAATGCCATTGCCGGGCTCGGATACGTGTTCGCCTCCGACTCGCTCAAGGCCAAGCTGCTGCGCCCCTTCATTCGCCTGGGGTTCCGATGGCTGTTCAACCGGAACCGGAGCCGGGTCATCGTTCAGAACCCGGACGATCAGCGCCTGCTGGTCGCGGGCGGCCTGGTGAACCGCGACCATCTGACCTTGATCAAGGGTTCGGGTGTCGATCTCGCGCATTTTCATCCGTGGCCCGAACCCGAGGTCGGCCCGGCCCGACCGCCGGTCGCGGTCCTGGTCTCGCGCATGATCTGGGATAAGGGGGTGGGCGTGCTGGTGGAAGCCGTCCGCATCCTCAAGGCGCGCGGCACGGCCCTGCGCGTCGTGCTGGCGGGCAAGCCGGACCCGGAAAACCCGGCCTCCATTCCCGAAAGCCAGCTCCGCGCGTGGCATGACGAGGGCATTGTTGAATGGACCGGTTTTTGCGACGATGTTGCAAAGCTTTGGGCCAACAGCCATATCGCGGTGCTACCCTCCTGGTACGGCGAAGGCGTGCCGAAGAGCCTGCTCGAGGCGGCGGCCAGCGGCCGCCCGATGGTGGCCGTCGACGGCCCGGGATTGCGGGAAGTGGTCCATGATGGCCAAACCGGCCTGTTGGTGGGGCCACGCGATCCGGCGGCCCTGGCCGAGGCGCTGCAGCGGCTCGCCGAGGATGGCGCCCTGCGCCGCCGGATGGGTCAAGCGGCGCGAGCCTTGGCGGAGCGTGAATTCGGCGAGGCGGCGGTGGTCCGAGATACCCTGGCGTTATATCGAGCCCTTTTGAAAGACACGGCGAGTGGCTGAAAGCGCGGTAGCACACGGCAAACGCAATCACACGGGGCGGAGCGCGACCCCACGCGCCTCACGCATGCCCGCGCGGCCGCGTACCGTCCGATTCGCGACGCCCGAGGATATTCCGACTCTGGTGCGGTTGGAAAACCAGTCCTTCCCGACGGACCGGCTGTCGTCGCGCAACTTCCGCTACATGCTGTCCAAGGGCAATGCGGTCACCGTCGTCGAAACCGACCGGGATGGAGAAATCCGCGGCTATGCCATGGTCCTGTTTCACCGCGGCACGCCGCTCGCACGGCTCTATTCGATCGCCGTGGCGCCGCGCTGGCGCGGCAAGGGCATCGGCCGCGTGCTGATGCGGGCGGCCGAGGAAGCGGCGCGCGAGCGCGACGCCGCCTACATGCGGCTCGAGGTCCGTGCCGACGACAAGGATACCCAGGACTTCTATAAAAGACTGGGTTACCGGCCGTTCGGCATTCACAGCCACTATTACGAGGACGACACCGACGCCGTCCGCATGGACAAGATCATCGCGCCCGGCCTGGCGCCGAATGTCACCCGGGTGCCCTACTACCGCCAGCGCCTCGATTTCACCTGTGGCCCGGCGGCCTTGATGATGGCCATGCATGCCCTCGAACGCAAACTGCCGATGACCGCCATCGACGAGCTGCGCATCTGGCGCGAATCGACCACGGTCTTCATGACATCCGGACACGGCGGTTGCAGCCCTTACGGGCTTGCCCTCGCCGGCTTCAACCGGGGCTTCGATGTGGAACTCTATATGAGCGACCGCGACGTTCCCTTCGTCGAAACCGTGCGCAGCGAGACCAAGCGCGAGGTCATCCGGCACGTCCACAAGGATTTCCTCGACCAGCTCGACAAAACGCCGATTTCGGTCTCCTATCGTCGCCTGACCCTGGCCGAGATGCGCCGCAAGTTCGAGGAAGGCGCCATCCCCATCGTGCTGGTGTCGTCCTACCAGTTCGACCGGCGAAAAGAATTGCATTGGGTGGTTGTGACGGGCTTCGACGAGAAGTATGTTTACGTCCACGATCCCTATGTGGACGACGCCGACGCCAAGAGCCAAACGGACCGGATGCATATCCCCGTCCCCCAGCGCGCCTTCGACCGGATGGCGCGATACGGCAAACAGAACCGCAAGGCGACCCTCATCATCAAAGAACGACGCAACCCTCCCCATAACTCAGCAGCCTCATGACCCAGCATTTGATCGTCGTCGATCGCGAAGAGGATTTTAAGTGGCCGGGGCCCAACCGGCAGGTTCTCACAGCCAAGGACTTCGTGAAGGAACCCATCAAGAAATCCGCCGCCTCGGCCCGGGTCATCAACCTGTGCCGGGACTACAGCTACCTTTCGCTTGGCTATTACTCGTCGCTGCTCGCCGAAGCACGCGGCCAGAAGGTAATCCCCTCGGTCGAGACGCTGCTCGATCTCAACTGGAAGCGCATCTACCAGACCGAGCTGCCCGAGATCAACGATCTGCTGCGCAAGACCTTCACCGGCTCGCACGACGATCCGGTCGCCTTCACCATGCACATGTTCTTCGGAGCGCCCGATGACCAGCGGCTGCGCGACATCGCGCGCCGCATCTTCGAATTGTTCCGCTGCCCGATCCTCGGCATCGACCTGCGCAACGGCAAGGAGGGCTGGGAGGTCATCGCCATCCGGCCGATCTCGATCAACGACCTGCCGCCGAGCCAGGAGTCGCTGTTCGCCCAGGCGCTCGACCGCTACACGCGCTCGACCTGGCGCACCACGAAGTCCGGGCCTTCGGCGGTCTATTACATCGCCATCCTGCACAACCCGGCGGAGCAGCATCCGCCCTCGAACGAGCGCGCGCTCAAGAAATTCATCCGCATCGGCGAGTCCATGGGCGTCGAGATGGAGTTGATCACGCGCAAGGACTATTCGCGCCTGCCGGAATTCGACGCGCTGTTCATCCGCGAGACCACCGACCTCGACGATCACACCTACCGCTTCGCCAAGAAGGCGGAGGCCGAGGGCATGGCGGTGATCGACAGTCCGCAGTCGATCCTGAAATGCACCAACAAGATCTATTTGGCCGAGCTGCTGCAGGCCAACAATGTGCCGACCATCAAGACCCTGACGCTGGATCGCCGCCAGGTCGGCCGCGTCGAAACCGAGCTCGGTTTCCCGGCTGTGCTGAAGATTCCAGACGGCTCGTTCTCGCGCGGCGTCCACAAGGTGGAGAAGCGCGTCGAACTCGATGCCTTGGCAGACAAGCTGTTCGAGGAATCGGACCTGATCCTGGCGCAGGAATTCGTGCAGACCGAATTCGACTGGCGCGTCGGCGTGCTCAACCGCAAGCCGATCTATGTCTGCCAATACTACATGGCGAAGGGCCACTGGCAGGTCGTGAAGTACCACGGCAACGGCAGCGACAAATACTCGGAGGGTGACGACCGCGCCCTGCCGGTGGAAGAGGCGCCGCCCGAAGTCATCGCCATCGCCACCAAGGCGGCCAGCCTGATCGGCGACGGGCTCTACGGCGTCGATCTCAAGCAGACCACGAAGGGCATCTACGTGGTCGAGGTCAACGACAATCCGAACATCGATGCGGGCGTCGAAGACGTGGTGCTCAAGGACGAACTGTATAAGATCATCATCCGCGACTTCATTCGCCGGCTCGAGCAGAGGACCGCGACCCTGCCCGCCGCGGCGCGGCCGCAACTGGCGCCGATCGCCGGCAGCGGCGGCTCTCTCCATGGCGCGCCGACGATCGAGGACATACCGCTCCTGCCCGGCCAGCGCAGCGGCGGCGGATCCTGAGGCCCCTCGACTAAATCCCCTCAGGCCGGGGGCGTCAGGCGCTCGAGCGCGATCTCGTGCAGCGCCAGGCTGGCATCGTCGAACAGCACGAATCGAATGTGGCGCACGACCTTGAGCGTGGCCGCGCGCGCGAGGACGGTGCGCAGAGCCACCGCGGCGGCTTCCGCGGGCGGATAGCCGAACACGCCCGTCGAGATCGCCGGAAAGGCGACGGATTCCACGCTATGCTTGTCGGCCAGATCCAAGGCGTTGCGGTAGCAATCGGCCAGCAGGTCCGCCGCGGGCTCGTCGCGGCCATACACCGGGCCGAGGCAATGGATGACATGGCGGTTGGGCAGACCATACGCCCCCGTGATCACGGCCTGGCCCGGACGGATAGGCGCTAAGGGCCTGCATTCTTTGGCCAATTCCAGGCCCGCCGCGCGATGGATGGCGCCCGCCACGCCGCCGCCCGGCATCAATTCCGCGTTGGCGGCATTGACCACGGCGGCCATGTCCGGCTGGGCCGCGAGGTTCCCCTTGGTACATTCCACCGACACGGATCCCACCTGTCGCCGCATCCCCCATCCTCCTTTGACGTCTGCCATGGAGATTTATGGGGATTTGGCGCCATTTGCGAGAGGCCCACTTGCGACTTACGGCGCGTGACCTATGTAGAAACCGGTGGGGGCACGCCGATTCGGGAGGCGACATGTCCAGCCGCGAGTCCTGCCTTCGTCCGGAGGCCCGACGTCACGTTCGTAACCGGCCTGCCTATCTTGGCATGCCCGCTGCGTTCCCCTGGCGACGTCAAGCCGCCGCCCTTCTTTCCGGTCTTTCCCTAGGCCTGCTGCGCGGTTCCGGCTGAGGCCTCGTTTCCGTCACATTCCTGGCGGACGCTGCCGCCCGCCTTTCCTGAATCCTGACAGCAGAGAAA
Source organism: uncultured Rhizobiaceae bacterium (assembly GCA_964577835.1). GTDB lineage: Bacteria > Pseudomonadota > Alphaproteobacteria > SMXQ01 > SMXQ01 > CAVVYA01. Next base: position 16,188 of record CAZOBN010000034.1, on the reverse strand, counting down.
CCCATGCAAAAGAACTTCCTCGCCAAGCTCGCCCTAGCCTGCTTCCTCACCGTCGGCGCCGCAGCCGGCGTCAGTCCTGTCGCCATCGGCCAGCCCGCGCCCACCCAATCGGGTGCCGGCGCCGCCGTGCTGCCCTCGCTCGCGCCGATGCTCGAGCGTGTGTCGGCCGGCGTCGTCAACGTCTCGGTCAAAGGCAGCGTGCCGGTCGAACAGAACCCGCTGATGCAAGATCCGAATTTCCGGCGGTTTTTCGAAGATCCGCTGTTCCGGCGATTCTTCGGCGATCCTGATCAACAAGGGCAGCAGCCGGAGCAGCCCAAGGAGCGGGAAACCTCGGCCGTCGGCTCGGGCGTCATCATCGACGCGCGGCGCGGCTATGTGGTGACCAACAACCATGTGGTGCAGAACAGCAAGGAGATCATGGTGATCCTGACGGATCGCCGCCAGCTTCCGGCGACGATCGTCGGCACCGACCCGGATTCCGACCTGGCCTTGCTCAAGGTCGAGGGCCAGAACCTGACTCAGGTGCCGATGGGCGATTCCAATCAACTCAAGATCGGCGATTTCGTCGTGGCGCTGGGCAATCCGTTCGGCCTCGGCCAGACCGCGACCTTGGGCATCGTCAGCGCGCTGGGCCGCACCGGGCTCGGCATCGAGAGTTATGAGAACTTCATCCAGACCGACGCCTCGATCAACCCGGGCAACTCCGGCGGCGCGCTGGTCACCCAGGACGGCAAGCTGGTCGGCATCAACACCGCGATCCTCAGCCGAAGCGGCGGCAATGTCGGCATCGGTTTCGCCATCCCCATCGATATGGTGCAATACGTCACCAAACAGCTCGCCGAGAACGGCAAGGTGCAGCGCGGACGGCTCGGCGTGTTCATCCAGGATGTCACGCCGGACATCGCCGAGGCGATGAGTCTCAAGACCGTGGGTGGCGCCCTGGTTTCCCGCGTGGCCCCCGGTTCGTCGGCGGAGAAGACCGGTCTGCGGCCCGGCGATGTGATCACGTCGCTCAATGGCAAGCCGGTGGTCAACGGCGCCGACCTGCGTAACCGCGTCGGCTTGATGCCGCCGGGCTCGAAGGTCGAGCTCAGCGTGCTGCGCGACGGCAAGGAGACGAAAGTGACCACGACCCTCGGCGAGGCGGAGGCCGCGGAAGCCGAGAAAGCCAAGCCGGAGGCCAAGGCGGAGCCGATCGGCCGCCTGGCCGGCGCGACTCTGGCCGCCATTCCGAAGGACCACCCGCTCGCCGGCAAGGCCGAGGGCGTGTTCGTCCAGGCGGTCGCGCCGAACAGCAAGGTGGCGCAGGCCGGCATTCAGGCGGGCGACATCATCGTCAGCGCCAACCAGAAGCCCGTGAAAGCCCCCGAAGACCTGCAGCGGATCGCCAAGGAGATCGGCGACAAGCCGCTGCTGCTCAATGTCCGGCGTGGCGAAGGCGCTTTGTTCGTCGTCGTGCGGTAACCGACCCGGAACCGCCGCCCGGAGCTTTCCCGGGCGGCGGCGAGCGGCATAGCGCGCAGGGAAGCGCCTCGCGGCTTTCAATTCCTGGGCGGCGCTGTATCCTGCCGCCTATGATCGTTCGACAACTTCGCGCCGTAGCCAGCGCAGCTTTCGCCCTTCTTCTCTCGAGCCACGCGGTTTCCGGCCAACCGGCGGAGAAGCTGGTGTTCGGCACCGACTGGCGCGCCCAGGCCGAGCACGGCGGGTTCTATCAGGCGCTCGCCAAGGGCTTCTATGCGGCGAAGGGCTTGGCGGTCGACATCCGCCAGGGCGGGCCGCAAATCAACCACGCGCAACTGCTCGCCGCCGGCCGCGTCGATTTCAGCTTGTCGTCGAATTCCTTCATCGTACTGAACTACGCGCGCGAGAACATCCCCATGGTCGCCGTCGCGGCGCTGTTCCAGAAGGACCCGCAAGTCCTCATCGCCCACCCGGGCCAAGGCAACGACAGCCTCGATGCGCTCAAAGGCAAGCCGATCTTCATCGGTTCGGACACACGGGTGGGCTCCTGGCTGTTCCTGAAATCGCGTTACGGCTACAGCGACAGCCAGATTCGCCCCTATACCTTCAACATCGCGCCGTTCCTGGTGAATCCCGCGGCTATCCAGCAGGGCTATCTCGGCAGCGAGCCGTTCCTCATCGAGCAGCAGGGCATCAAGCCGGTGGTTCTGCTGCTGGCCGATGGCGGCTATTCGAGTTATGGCGCCCTGCTGCAGACGTCACGCAAGCTGGTCGACGCCAAACCCACCCTGGTGCAAGCCTTCGTCGATGCCTCGATCGCGGGTTGGCAGGATTATCTCAACGGCGATCCGGCGCCCGCCAACGCGCTCATCAAGCAGGCCAATGCGGAAATGACCGACGATCTGCTGGCCTACGGCCGCGCCAAGATGAAGGAATATGGCGTGGTCGAGTCCGGCGATGCCAAATCTCTCGGCATCGGCGCCATGACCGACGCGCGCTGGCGGGAATTCTTCGCCACCATGTCGGGACAGGGGCTTTATCCGCCGAATATGGATTGGCAGCGCGCCTACACGCTGCAATTCGTCAACAAGCCCGCCGGGCGTCCGGTGCCTTGAACAGCGTCGGCAGCGCATGAACGACGCTCCCCTGTTCGCGGCGCGTTCGGCCGGCCGCGATTTCGCCAATGGGCTGCGCGCGCTCGACGACGTGACTCTGCAAGTCGGCGTCGGGGATTTCATCAGCCTGATCGGTCCGTCCGGTTGCGGCAAATCCACACTGCTGCGCCTGATCGCGGGACTCGACACGCCGAGCCAGGGCGCCATCGACTGGCCGCATGGCCGGCCCAAGCCGGGCGAGATCGGCGTCGTCTTCCAGGAGCCGACGCTGATGCCGTGGGCGACGGTCGCGGATAATGTCAGTCTGCCGCTCCACCTCACGGGGCGAAAGCGCGATTGGCCCGATGCGGTGGCCGCCGCGCTCGATCTGGTCGGACTGAAAGACTTCGCCGACAGCTACCCGCGCCAACTGTCCGGCGGCATGAAGATGCGCGTCGCCCTGGCCCGCGCGCTGGTCACCGAGCCGAAGCTCCTGCTGCTCGACGAGCCCTTCGCGGCACTCGACGAAATCACCCGCTTCAAGCTCAACGAGGATCTGCTGCGCATCTGGCAGGCGCAGCGCTGCTCGGTGGTCTTCGTCACCCATAGCGTATTCGAGGCGGTTTTCCTGTCGAACCGCATCGCCGTGATGTCGCCGCGCCCCGGCCGCGTCGTGCATCAGCAGGACGTCGCCCTCCCCTATCCGCGACTCTCGTCGCTGCGCACCGAACCCGTCTACGGCGAGCAGTGCCGCAGAGTCTCGCAGCACTTGGCCGCCGTCATGGCGGAGCCCATGCCATGAATCCCCTCGTCAGCCAACGCTTGGCGCCATTGTTCCTCGGCCTCGCCGCGCTGGTCGGCTGGGAGGCGGCGGTGCGGCTGGCCGAAATACCACCCTATGTGCTGCCGGGGCCGCTGCTGGTGGCGCAAACCCTGTGGACCGACGGCCCGAGCCTGCTGGCGTCCCTGTGGGTGACCCTGCGCATCACCGCGCTGGCCCTGCTCGCGGCGGTCTTGGGCGGCACGACGCTCGCGGTCATGATGGCGCTATCGCGGCTGATCGAGCGCAGCCTGTTTCCCTATGCGGTCATCCTGCAAGTGACGCCGATCGTCGCCATCGCGCCGCTCATCATCATCTGGGCCAACGACGCGACGCTCGCTCTCGTGCTGTGCGCCTGGATCGTCGCCTTCTTCCCCATCGTGTCGAACACCATGACCGGCCTGAACAGCGCCGAGCGCAACCTCACCGACCTGTTCCGGCTTTATGGCGCGGGCCGCTGGCAGATGCTGTGGCGGCTGCGCTTTCCTTCGGCGCTTCCCTATTTCCTGGCTGGCCTGCGCATCAGCGGCGGCCTCGCCCTGATCGGCGCGGTGGTCGCGGAATTCGTCGCCGGCACCGGCGGGGCGGAGACTGGCCTCGCCTTCCGCATCCTCGAGGCCGGGTACCGGCTGCAGATCCCGCGCCTGTTCGCGGCGCTGGTCCTGCTCGGCCTCACCGGAGTCCTCATCTATCTGTTGCTCGACTGGCTGTCGCGCCGGCTGCTGCGCCGCTGGCACGACAGCGCGGGGCCGCCCGATTGACCGGCACCCGCAGACGCCGATCAGGCGATCAGAATTGGACTCTTGAAGGGCGGCATGCCGTCGTTGCCCGGAAAGATCGCCGCGCTCAGCCGCCGGTCGTCCAAGTCGAGTTGGTCGGCCAGAACGCCCTTCAGCCGGGCAGCGTCCAGAAGGCGCCGTTGGCGAGACCAACGGCGAAGCAGCCGCCGAAGCCGACGGCGACAGAAAGCCCGGTGCGGCTTGGCAATCCTTCGCGCCGGCAAAGCGTCGGCAATTCCGTCGCTCATACGAAACGGCCGGACGAAGCCTGGCCGTGCGCCGTCCGCGACGTTCGTCGCGGACGGGTCCCAAAGCGTATTCTAGCTTTCGCCGGAGATTTCCTTCGCCATCTTCACCACCTCGGGCGGTGCCTTGTAAATCTCAGCGAGCTCCTTCTCGACCTGCTCGCCGGTCATCGGCGTCACCAGGAGCTTGAGCTTGTCCGCGTCGGCCAGGAACTGCGGATCCTTCATCGTCGCGTTGAAGGCGGTGCGCAACACTTTGAGGCGGTCCGCGGGGATCTCCTTGGGCGCGATGAAGGGGCGGCCGATGTGCGCCGACGAGGTGAGCAGCTGGAACACCGCCTTCTTCTTCGGATCCTTCAACAGGTCGCCCGCGTAGGGCACGCTTTCTGGCAACCCGAGCGCGACATTCTGCGAGAAACGGATCACCAGGTTGACCTTCTTGTCGCGGATCCAGTCCGCGGCAATGCTCGTCCATGAGCCGCAATCACCCTCGAGTTCGCCGCGCTCAATGGCGAGACGTTTTTCGGCGCTGCCCGGATAGCCCAGGATCTGCTTCAACTTCACGTCGAACACCTCCTGCAGCATCTTCTGGTTGACGTAGGAGGAGGAGCCGGCGCCGGTGTCGCCCATGATCACCTGATTGCGCTTGAGCATCTCGTCCCAGGTTTTCACGCCGGTCTGATGCCACATGTAACAGACGCGCAGATCCTCGCTGATGCTGCCGATCCAGGCGAAGTCGGTGAACTTCACGTTGACCTTGTCCGGGATGGTCATGGACTGGGTGATCAGCCCGGGATTGAAGGCGGTGATCGCCGTGCCGTCCTTCGGCGCGCCGGAATTGAGATACTGCACGGACTTGAAGCTGGAGGCGCCGGGCATGTTGACGGTGATCATCTCGGGATTGCCGGGAATGTGCCGGCCGTAATGACGCTGCAGCAGGCGGGTATAGGCGTCGTAGCCGCCGCCCGGCGTGAATCCGACCGTCAGGCGGATCTGCTTGCCCTTGAAGAAGCTGGCGGCGTCCTGCGCCACGACGGGCGTGGTCAATGCGACGGAGCCGACAATCAGCGGTAAGAATGCCCAGTTCGTTGTCCTCATAACGTTTCCCTTCTCATAAATGCGTGCAAGCTTTTATCGATCGAATCGCCTCGTCAATTAGCGCCTTCTTTGCCCTCGTAGATGGCCCGCAGCCGCGCCACCACCGGCTTGGGCGAAGCATACATGCGCTTCAGTATCTCCTGCATCTTTTCGCCACCGATCGGCGAATCGCATTCCAGCCGCTGCTTCTCGCATTCGGCCAGGAATGCCTTGTCCTTGTAGGTGGCGTCGAGCGACTTGCGCAGGGCCGCGACGCGCTCCGGCGCCACGTCCGGCGGCGCGACCATCGGCCGGCCGATGGCGAGCTGCGCGGAGGCGAGCTCCATGAGCCGCTTGTCGTCCAGATTCTTGATCATATCGAGCGCGAAAGGCACGCTCTTGAGCTCCGGATGGGGCTCGAGCGCCATCTGGACGAGGAATTTGATCTTCTTGTCGCGGATCCAGTCGGGCTTGGTCGCCTTGATGCTCGACCAGAATACCGAGGCATAGCCCTCATTCTCGCCGCGCTCCATGGCGAGCAGCGATTCGGTCTGGCCGGGATAGCCGGCGATCAGCTTGACCTTGATGCGAAATACGGCTTGCAGCACGCGGCCATAGAACGCCGGGGTGGAATTCACGCCCGAGGCGCCGAGGATGAAGGTGCGATCCTTCTTCACCGCCTCGTCGATCGAGTTGACCGGCACGGTATGCCACACGGTGAGCAGTGCCACTTCCTTGCTCGGGCTGCCGAGCCAGTTGAACCTGGCGGCGTCGAAGGTCGCCTGCTTGTTGCCGTACATCGGCTCGAATGGCACGGTGTTCTGCAGGTTGCCGATGGTCAGTCCGTCCTTGGGCGCGACGGTATAGAGGAAATTGGCCGCCTTGACGCCGCCGGCGCCCGGCATGTTCTGCGCGACGATGGTCGGATTGCCCGGCAGATGGTTGCCCATGTGGCGGGCGATGGTGCGGGCGTAAGCGTCGTAGCCGCCCCCCGGCGGCGAGGAGATGATCAGCTTGACCTGCTGACCTTTATAAATGCCCGTCAGATCCTGAGCGCTCGCGGACGCCATTGCGACGGGCGCCGCAGCAAGGCCGGCCAGGATGGCGGAAGCCCAAAACGGAATGCGCATGTCTCTCTCCCTCTCGGGCGCCGCCCTTTTTCGCCCGGCGCCATTGACGCACATGGAAACGCCAGCCGCGAACACCGACTGACGATCGAGCCTCCTCGGGCAGCGCTTCTGGCCAAACAGGCTCGGCGCCGCCTCACGCGTTTATCACCGTGGTCGTAAAAACCCGGTCTTCTTGCAATCGGCGCCGATCCGCTGGAACCGGAACCGATCAGGCATGTCCGACCGCCGCGCCGTCGAGTCCGTAAAGTTTCGTGGCGTTGGGGCCGAGGATCTTGTCGACGCTGGCGCGCGGCACCTTGCCGTTTTCCTTGAGCAGCCGCAGCGCCTCGATCTGAGCGGAGGTATCGGTATGGCCGTAGTCGGTGCCGATGATCAGATTGTCGTCGCCGACCCGGTTGATAATGTAGGGGATGTCGTCGGTGGTCTCGACCGTCACCCAGATGTTGTTGTCCTTGAGCGGATCCGCAGCCAGGCGCCGGCCCTTGCGCTTGAGGCGCTTCTCCGCGTCGATCAGCGCGTAGGGCACCCAGCTCGCGCAGGCCTCGATGAAGGCCCAGCGCACCTTGGGGAAGCGCTTCGGCACCTCGTATTCGAGCAGGCCGTGGAAGGTGGCGATCATCGACAGCTTGAAGACCGCGAAATTGTGGCCGGCGTGGAAGCCGTGATTGGCGAAGCTGGCGTTGCCGGCATGGAAGGTGATGGCGAGATCGAGGTCGTTCGCCGCCTGCCACAGCGGATTGAAATAGGATTCCTGCACGTTGCGTTCGCCCTCGAACGGCCGCACGAAAACCGAGACGGCGCCGTGCGCCTTGGCGAACTCGAGTTCCTCGCGCACCTTGTCCATGGAGTAGAATGGCACCATGGCGGCCCAGCGCAGGCGGTTGTCCGAAACCTTCCAGATATCGGCGAGCCAACGGTTGTAGGCGCGCACCAGGGCGAGTTCGCCATCCTGCTCACGGGTGCAGGGGGCCAGGAAAATCGTCGGATAGAGCACCTGGACGTCGATATCGAGTTCGTCCATGTGCTTGATGCGCGACTTCACATTGGCCATCTCGCGCGACTCGGCGCTCGCCCCGTCAGTGTCGATGTTGCGGTCCTTCGGCTGCGGCTGGACGTTGAACATCCAGAATTCCTTCGCCAGGTTGCCGCGGTTGTCGCGGCCGAAGTCGCCGGACAATTGCTGCAACACCATGGGCGCGAAGCGCTTCTCGGATTCGCCGAGGTAGCTCCAGGTGCGGTCGGATTCGATGACGTGAGCGTCGGAATCGATGGTGGGCATGGGCGATCCCCGATACTGAACTATTTTTTCATTCTAGGTGGCAGGCCGCGCCGTGGCAATCGCTCCCCGACCGCCGCGCAGAACGCGCTACACCCTAGGAAATCATGACCTTTCCGCCATTCATGGCGACCGCCTGACCTGTCATGTATGAAGCATCGGGGCTGACCAAGAAAGCGGCCAATCCAGCCATGTCATCGGGGTAACCGACCCGGCCGAGCGGAATGGACCGCTTGCCGCGCTCGATCAACTCCTCGGGCGTGGTGTCCTCGAGGGGCTGGGCGGTGAAGGAGACTCCCGGCACGATGGCGTTTACGCGAATGTTGTAGGGGGCCCATTCGAGCGCCAGGGTCTTGGTCAGCGAAATCAGCGCCGCCTTGGAGCAGGCGTAGTTGGCGCCGCGCGGCGTGCCCTCGAGCGCCCGGCCCGAGGCGATGTTGATGATGACGCCGCGCTTCTGGGCGATCATCAGGGGCGCGAAGGCCTTCGAGATCAGGAAGGGCGCCGTGATGTTGATCTTGAGAGTCTTCTCCCACACCTCGAACGGCATTTCGAGCGCGCTGAAGCGCGGGTAGATGCTGGCGTTGTTGACCAGGCAGTAGGGCGCGCCGCAGGCCTCGAGCGTGGCCTTCACCGCGGCGTCGATCTGTTGCGGTTGCGACAGGTCGACCTGGAAGAAGCGGGCGTCGCCGCCCGCCTCCTTGACCTGCTTGACCGTTTCGTCGCCCGCCTCGGCGTTGATTTCCCACACCGCGATCTTGGCACCGTCACGCGCGAAGCGCCGGGCGAAGGCGCGGCCGAATCCGCCGCCGCCGCCGGTCACGACCACCAGTTCGCCCCGGCGTATGCCGTCGCGCGTAATTCCGTCATTGCTCATGAGAATTCCACCCTGGAGGAAACGTCTGTTGTTTTTGGACCGCAGCCGCAGGCCGATCGTTCACGACAGTCCGTAGAGCTCCGCGGCATTGGGACCGAGAATCTTGTCGGCCGCCTGGGCGGAGAGCTTGCCGTTCTCCTTGAGCAGGCGCAGGGCCTCGATCTCCGACGACGTATCCGTGTGCCCGTAATCGGTGCCGACCACCAGGCGGTCCTCGCTCGCGTATTTCAGGACCCACTCGAAGTCGTCATGCACCTGCACGGCAACCCAGATGTTGTTGTCCTTGAGCGGATCGGCGGCGATGCGCTTGCCCTGCTTGCGCTTGCGGATCATGAGATCGTTGATGGCATAGGGGATCCACTGGGCGCTCGCTTCGATGAAAGCCCATTTGGTATCGGGGAATTTCTTCGGCAGCTCCGCCATCAGGATCTCGTGGAACGTCGCGACCATGGAGAGCTTGTGGATCGGCAGGTTGATCGGAAAGAAGTAATCGTGAATCTGGAAACTGCCGTTGCCCGCATGCCAGCACAGCGGCATATCGAGCTTGGCCGCGAGCTCGTAGAGCGGGAAGAAATACGGATCGCTGACGTTGGATTCGCATTCGAAGGGACGCAGGAAAATGCCGCAGGCGCCATGCTCCTTGCACCAGCGCAGTTCCTCCTCGACCCGATTCATCGAGCGGAGCGGCGCCATCGCCACCCAGCGCAGCCGGCCGTTCGACTTTTTCCAGATTTCCGCGAGCCAGCGATTGTAGGAACGGAACAGCGCGTATTCGACCTGGAAATTGTCGGTGCAGGGCCGCAGGAACAGGGTCGGGAACAGCACCTGGATGTCGATGTCGAGCTGGTCCATGTGCCGGACCCGGCCGCTGATGTCGGTCATCTCGCGCCAGCTCTGGTCGGTCGTCGAATCGACGTTGCGGTCTTTGGCGTAGGCGTTGTTGTCGACGATCCAATATTCCTTGCGCAGATTGCCTTCGTTGGAAAGTTGCGCCGCGCCGGCGATCTGGGTGGTCACGAGAGGCCTGAACTTCGCCTCGTCGTTCTGCAGGAACTCGAAGGTAAGCGGCGTCTCGATGACATGGGCATCGGCATCGACGGTGCGAAACGGCATCTCCACTCTCCCTTGACGGCCGGCCAGTGCCCGGGCCACGCAATTTTCTTGCGGCGGTTATGACCGGCCGATGCGCCGGTCGCGAAATCATAGGAGAAGGCGAGCTGCCGCGAAAGGGTCCGCTGCAGGATAGACGGAAAACGGACTCCGGCAGATCAAGCCGGCGAATGGGTCACACGCGCAGGCCAGGCCCCTTCAGGCCTGCGATTCAGCCGATCACCGCCAGCATGGGCGCGGAATCCTCGATCTTCTGGATGCGATCGATGCCCTGCTTCATTTCCGACATGATGAACTCGGCGCGGCGCACCGGGCCGCCGACCTTGCGATCGGGGAACAGCTTGGCCCAGGCGTTCATCTTCACGCTGAGAGCGCATAACACGCCGCCGATGGTGGTGTGGTAGTCGCGGATGAGCGTGCGCACCCGCTGAAAGCGCTCCGCCGACAAGTTATTCCACATGGCGTTGGTGCTGCGGTCGAAGTTCTCGAACCGGCCGGTGATGCCGGCCATCAGCTCGTTGATGGTGGACTGCATGAACTCGCAGGTCTTCATCAGGTTCGCGTCGTTGCGGAGCTGATAATTGCTCTTAAAGTCGGCCATGGCGGCCAGGAAGTCGTCGATCGCCGGCGCGATGCTGTCTAGGCACTGGCGGTAGTAGGAGAACGACAGGAAGATGTCGCCGTAGTCCTCGAGAAACTTCGGAATCTCCGGGATCTCGATGCCAAGCTTCTTCGCCATGTAGTCGAGCCGCTCATGGGCCTTCTTGCGATCCGGCGTGCGAAACAGCGCCAAGACGTCGTCGAAGGTCGCGACATTGACGTCGGCATCCTGGTAGATCTCCCGAATCAGCGGCCGCGTAAAGCTCATCATGTAGGCGGTCAATTCGGCGACCTTGCTGGCGGACAGCTTGAGCACGTCTTCCGTGGTGATCGGAATGTCGTTTTCGCGAAACAGGATGCGTAGGCTGTAGACGTCGAAGCTCGGCAGCAGGGCCAGCTTGCGCAGCAGGACAAGGTCGGGATGGGGCGGGACTTCGGGCCAGTCGAATTCGCGCCCGAGCTGGGATATTTCCATTTGGCCGCTGCCGGTATCGAGGCTATCGAACATCTCGACCACGGTATTCAGCTGCGCGTTCTTGATGAGCCGCGCGCGGCGCAGGGCCGGAGTCTTGAGATTGATGCTGGCGAGCGGCAGGATATGGAGCGAATCGCGATCCGCGTCCGCAATCGCTACGGGCTGGCTAGCCCCTGCTACGGGTTGACCGGTCCCTGCTACCGGTTGGCCAGTCCCTGCTTCGGGCTGGCTAGCCCCTGCCTCAGTGGCATCCATCGAAACATTCTCAGGCATTTGCGCGGTCAATTCGCGCTCTCGAAGAGCCGGTCGATTTCTTCCTGGCTCTTCGCATTGAGCGCAAGCTGCGGGCCATTGAGCAGACCGCGCTCATCGTTCGACGCGCTGACTTCGATCGCCTGGGTCTCGACCTCGCCGCCGCACGCCCGAGCCAAGCCGACAACCTTGGTCTCGATGCTTTGCAAAGTGGCGATGACCTTGGCGATGCGCTGTCCGGTGATATCCTGGAATGCACAGGATTCGTAGATGCTGGTGACCGCGTCGTTGAGGACCGCGGCGACGGCCTTGTCGAGGCTCGCGCCGAGCTTCTCGATCGTTTCAGCGGCATTCATGATTCCGTGCGTCGCCTTCGACGACTCGGCGACAATCTCTTCCAGCTCGCCGGCGGCGGTGGAGAAGGAATTCTGGCTGCCCTCCGCGTTGCGCAGCGCGGCGATGTCCTTCTTCGTGCTCTGAACATAATGCGAGAGATGCTCGAGCACGGCGATCAGGGGTCCCTTTTCGCGGCGGTCCAGCGCGTGAAGGGACGTTATGATTTTTTCCAAGTAGTTGTGCGCGTCGTCAAGGCCCATGGTTTTCGAAGGCATCTTCGCCTCCCCTCCCTTTTGCATCTCGCGCCTTGATCAGATCGGGCCAAGGACGCTGGCCATCTTGGTCTTCAGCGTCTCGGCGTTGAACGGCTTCACGATGTAGTTGGATACCCCGGCCTGCTTGGCGGCAATGACGTTGTCGGTCTTGCTCTCGGCGGTCACCATGATGAACGGGATGTGCTTCAGTTTGGCGTCGGCGCGCACTTCCTTGAGGAGTTCGAGCCCGGTCATGGGCTGCATGTTCCAGTCGGAAATGATCAGGTTGAACGGACTCTCGCGCAGCTTCTGGAGCGCATCGCCGCCGTTCGTCGCTTCCTCGACGTTGTTAAACTCGAGTTGGCGCAGCAGGTTGCGCAGAATCCGCAACATTGTGCTGTAATCGTCGACGATCATGATCTTCATATTCTTGTCGACGGCCATCTGCGACTCCACGCTTCGGGAATGTTAGTGACGATTGCGGTTGGGTGTTGAGACGCACGTTGCGCCCCTACAGCCCGACCTGCCCATTTTTGCCGCAATATCTTTAAAAAAAGTTACAACGCCGATCCAAATCCCCATGATTTTATGGGTATTTCAGGTCCCAACAGCGCTCTTGACCATCGGTTCCGTCGCGACCGCATAAACGCCGTAGTGGTCGGCGATCGGGCGAAAGGCATTGCTGACCCCGAACACGGTTTCGGCGCCGCCGAGCACGAGAATGCCGTCGCGATCCATGGTGGTCGCAATGGACTTCAGGACCCGAGCCTTGGTCGGCTGGTCGAAATAGATCAGGACGTTGCGGCAAAACACCACGTCGAACCGGCCGAGCGGCCGCGGATCCTGCAGAAGATTGAAGTTGCGATATTGCACCATATCGCGGATGTCGGGCTTGATCTGCCACAGTTCGCCCTGCTTCTCGAAGAAGCGGATCAGGCGTTGGATCGACAGGCCGCGCTGCACCTCGAAGTGGGTGTAGATGCCGGAGCGCGCCCGCTGCAGCGCCTCGTTCGACAGATCGGTTCCGAGGATCTGGATGTTCCAGCCTTGCAGCTTGGCGGCTTCCTCCTGCAACAGCATCGCCATGCTGTAGGGCTCCTGGCCGGTCGAAGCCGCCGCGCACCAGATTCGCAGCGACTTGACGGACGCACGCCGCTCCAGGATCTCGGGCAGGAACTTCGAGCGGAAGATGTCGAACGGCTTGCCGTCGCGGAAGAAGAAGGATTCGTTGGTGGTCATCGCTTCGACCACGTCGGGCAGCAATGGGCCCTGCCGGTCGAGCCGCAGGGCGGCGACCAGCTTTTCGAGATTCGAAAGACCATGCCGCTGGGCGACCGGCGCGAGACGGCTTTCCAACAAATAGCCCTTGTCGGTGCTCAACACGAGACCCGAACCTTCCTTGATCAGCCCGGCGATGAATTCGAAATCGGCCTTGTTCATGGCGCGGCCTTTTCGAACAACTGAGCGACAAACGGAGCCATTTGCGGCAACGGCAGAACGGCGGAGCACAGGCCCGCGGTGGCCACGGCGCCCGGCATGCCCCAGACGACGCTGGTCGCCTCGTCCTGGGCGATCATCGTGCCGCCCGCTTCGATCACGCGGGTCGAGCCTGACAGTCCGTCGCTCCCCATGCCGGTGAGCATGATGCCGAGCACGCGGCTGCCCAAGGTTTGGACCACACTGCGGAACATCGGATCGACCGACGGGCGGCAATAGTTTTCCGGCGGCCCCTTGACCAGACGGCTGACGAGTCGCGTCGCGGTGCCTTCGACCAACAGGTGATAGTCACCGGGCGCGATATAGATGGTGTCGTTCTTGAGAACGCCGCCGTCGACAGCCTCCTGGCAGGGACGGCCGCACACGCGCTCGACATGCTGGGCAAGAACGGCCGTAAAGGTCGGCGGCATATGCTGGGTCACCACGATGGGAACGGACAATGTCCGCGGCAGCCCGCGCAACAACGTGAAGAGCGCTTGCGGCCCGCCGGTCGAACTGCCGATGGCGATAATCTGCGGCCGCTGCAATGCGGGCGTGCGCAATACGATCTTGCGCGGCGCCTGCTTCAGAAGGGGCGCCGGCAGGTCCACTGGAACATTGGCGGCCGGCACGCTGCGCGGCCGCAGGCGTGGGCGGGCACCGTGGGACCTGACCTTGGTCAGCAGCTCGCGTTTGAAATCGCCTTCGTCGCCGATCTCCTTTGGGGTGGTCGGCTTGGGAATATAGTCGATGGCGCCAAGCTCGAGCGCCTTCAAGCTGATCTCGGCGTTGCGCAGCGTCAGGGTGGAGGCGATGATGATCCGGACGTCGGGATCGATCTCGAGCAGCTTAGGAATCGCACTCAGTCCATCCATCACCGGCATTTCGATATCGAGCACGATGACCTGGATATCGGCCTTGCGGAACAGCTGGATGGCCGTGTGGCCGTTGGCCGCCGACGCCGCGACGTAAATTGCCGGATCCGTCGATAGGATGCGGTACATCAGGCTGCGGATGACAGCCGAATCGTCGACCAGCATCACGCGAACAGGCTTGTCGCACGATACGGGCTGTGTTGATGCCGGTAGGGGAGAATCAGCGGTCATTGATGCAATGAATTACAGCAAACCAACTTGAGCGAATTTACTCTGCAGGATTTCCTGATCGAAAGGCTTCATGATGTATTCGTTGGCTCCGGCAAGAATTCCTTCTTCAATCTGCTGGGGCCGGTTTTCCGTCGTGCAGAAGATCACGATCGGCCGATCGCCGCCCGGCGTCGCGCGCAGCGCCTTGAGAAACTCGAGGCCGTTCATGACCGGCATGTTCCAGTCGAGCAACACCGCCGTTGGGAACTGTGCTTGGCAGATTTTCAACGCCTCGGCGCCGTCGCCCGCCTCGAGAACCTCGAAACCGAGATTGGCGAGGATCGGCCGGACGATCGCTCGAATCGCCTTTGAGTCGTCGACGAGAAGGCACGTTTTCATGAGATGCCTTTCCCGTATCAAGCTGCGCGGAAGTCCTGGTCGGTGCCGGTCGCACCCGTCGTCGACACAGCCGGCTCAGGCTGCCGTGCAGCGGCGAAGCCCGACAAGGTGTTCAACAGGGTGTCGCGGCTGGATTTCGCCACATAGGTGTCGAAGCCGGCCTTCAGCGCCTGCGCGATGTTTTCCTTGTCGACGCGAGTCGACAGCGCCACCATCGGAATGTCCTTCCAGCGCGGGTCGGACCGCACGTCGGCCGCGAATGCAAGACCGTCCATGCGCGGCATCTCGATGTCGCTGATGATGACGTCGAATGTCTGTCCCGCTTCGCGCAGCTTGAGCGCCTCGTGCGGGCCTTCGGCGGCGGTCACGTGCCATCCCGCGACCGACAAGACCGGCGTCAGCACGTTGCGGAAGAAGGCGCTGTCGTCGACCAGGAGAACATTGCGCGACGCGGAGGCCGCCGTCGCAGCACCGTTCGTCGAACCGAACCATTCGGTCAGCCCCTTGGTCAGATAGTAGCCGACGTCCACGATATCGGTCGCCTTGCCGGCGATGATGGCGCTGCCCACGAGACCGGGGGTGGACGAGGAGAGTTCAACCGACATGTGGTCCTCGACGATATCGACGATCTGATCGACCACCATGCCGATCGAGCGTTCCGATTCGGTGAATACCAGAACCGGCTGGCGGCCTTCGGATTGCCACTGGTGGTTGGGATCGAACGGCACCAGCGGCATCAGGCGCTCGCGATACTGCACCACGTGGCGGCCATGGACCCGTTCGGCCAAGGACAGATCGATCTGCTCGAGGCGGGCGACCAGGGCCAGCGGCACGGCCTTGAGTTCGTCGCTGCCAGCGCGGAACAACAGGAAGGACATCTTCGCTTGGCCCTCGTCGACTTCGGCATCGGCGTCGCGGCTTTCCTCGCCCGATCCGACACGAGTCTGACCGGCCGCGCTCGCGATGCCGTTCGGGTCGAGAATCATGATCACGCTGCCGTCGCCGAGAATGGTATTGCCCGAGTAGAACGGCACATCGCGCAACATGGGCGACACCGGCTTGACCACGATTTCCTCGGTATCGAACACCTGGTCGACGATGATGCCGAACTGATGCGCGCCGACCTGGGCGACGACGATAAACAACTCTTGCTTCGCAACGTCCTCCGAGCCGCCGAGCTTCAACAGCTTACGCAGCGACACAAGGGGAAGAAGCCGTTCGCGCAGGCGCAGCACCGGCGAGGCGTGCACTATTTCGATGCGGGTCTCGCTGTTCGGTGACACGCGCACCAACTCGAGAACATTGAGCTGGGGAATGGCGAACCGGTCGTTTTCCGCGCAGACGATCAGCGCTGAGACGATGGCCCGCGTCCGCGGGGTCTGGCTGGTGAAGGACGTACCGGCCCCCGGCGTCGGCTGCGGCTGGGTCGCGCCGCC
>CAZOBN010000033.1:0-33750 GCA_964577835.1 uncultured Rhizobiaceae bacterium | reverse complement strand
CGTGGCGCAACTCGGCGGCATGTTCTTCGGCTATCTGGGACCCGATCCGGTGCCGGTGTTGCCGCCGTGGGACCTGTTCGTGAATGATGGCGTGATGCGTGAGGTCGGGTTCGCCGTCATCCCGTGCAACTGGCTGCAGATCATGGAGAACTCGTTCGACCCCGTGCATGTGGAATGGCTGCACCAGCACATGCGTAACCATGTCAAAGGCAAACTCGGCCTCATCGACGAGCAGCGCCAGGCGCAGTCGCACCAGAAGATCGGCTTCGACCTGTTCGAACATGGCGTGATCAAGCGCCGTATCACCGACAACAAGACCGAAGAGGACGAGGACTGGGCGACCGGTCATCCCGTGACCTTCCCGAATTTCCTGAAGACCGGAAGCATGGCGCACCAGCGCTTCCAGATTCGGGTGCCCATCGACGACGAGAACACCGCTCACTGGTGGTATCACAACTACACGTCGGACTCGGAGGTGCCCATTCGCCCCCAGCGCGACGAGGATATCCCCCTTTACAAGGTGCCGGTGCCCGACGTGGACGCGGCCGACCCGGTGTCCTGGGACATGCTCGACGCCACGAACAGCCAGGACATGGTCGCCTGGATGACACAGGGTCGCATTACAGACCGCGGCGTTGAGGCGCTCGGCCGCTCGGACAAGGGCATCGTGCTCTACCGCCGGCTGCTCGAGCAGGCGCTCGGCGCGGTGGAGAGCGGCAAGGACCCGATGAACGTCTTCCGCGACGCCTCGCGGACACGCATCGACCTTCCGATCGAGAAGAACAAGCTGGGCTATCACGGCAAGGGCAGCCATATCCAGGCGCGCGGCGCGCTGAAAGATCTCATGGAGGCAGGGTGACGACACCCCGGGCGCCTTATTCCCAGCAGTCTCGCTCCATAGGTCCATCCGCATCGAGGGGATGCAACATGCTGACACTTCTGTTCCACACGCGGCGACCGGCTTTGCCGCCGGTTGCCGTGCTGCTGTGTGCGCTCTTCCTGGCGGCCGCCATGCTGGTCCGGCCAACGGTCGCGGCGGATTTCGATGCCGCCAAGCACTTCAAGGGCAAGACCATCCGGCTGGTGGTCGATTTCAAGCCGGGCGGCGGTACGGACGTGCAGGCGCGCTATTTCGCGGCCAACTGGGGCCGGTTCATTCCCGGCAATCCGAAGATGACCGTCACCAACCTGTTTCCCAACCCGTCGGGACGCAATTACGTATGGAAATCGGCGCCCGACGGGCTGACGCTCTCCTTCGTCGCCAGTCCCGGGGTGGGTGATGAACTGGTCGACCCGACCGCAGAGTTCGAATCCGGCAAGTTCACCCAGATCGGTTCGCACGCCCAGCGCGACGTCGTCTTCATCGTGCGCGGGACGGTGCCCTACAAGTCTCTGGCCGAGGCCAAAGGGGGAAAGACGCCCCTCGTGCTCGCCGAACCGGTCGGCAACGCCGAGGACCTGTCAGGCAAGCTCCTCGCCATCGGCATGCTCGCCATGTGGCTCGACGCGCCGCTGCGGATCGCGCCCGTCGCGCGCAGCGGCACGGCGGACGCCCTGCTGATGCTGGAGCGCGGAGACATCAACAGCTGGATGGCGGACAGCCAGTGGTTCGCGCTCACTAAGTTGCGCCCCGGCTGGTTCAAGGACGGCTTCGTCAAGGCCATCGCGGAGATGGGCCATCCGGATGCGACCATGCCGTCCAACGGCGAGACCGACATGCAGGTACCGAATGCGTTCACGTGGCTCACGGACGAGCAGAAGGAAATCTGGAAAGGCATCTTCCTGCCCGAGGTCATCAACGGCAAGGCCATCGTCGGCCCGCCGAACATGCCGGCCAACATCACGAAGGTGCTGCGCGACACTTACGCGACGGCGGTCACCGATCCGGAGTTCGGCCACGGGCTGGAGAAGATCCAGGGCCAGCCGGCGAGCTTGCTGCATGGCGAGAAGCTGCAGAAGCTCGTGGCCGATTCGACGAAATCTTTCAAGGAACAGTTGCCGCGCTACAACGAAATCCGTCAGCAGGTGTACGATTGGCTCAAGCGCTAGTCCCGCCCACCGGGATCGACGCCCGATGACGCGGCCCATTCAACACCTCCGCACGGGGACGACGGCATAATGGATGGGATTCTCGCAGGGATCGAGTTCCTTGGAACTGGCGCCTATTGGGCCGCCTTCCTGACGGCTGTGGCCATGGCCGCCGTGGCAGGGCTGCTGCCCGGCGTGTCCTCCGGCCTGCTCATGGCCATCGCCATTCCGTTCATCGTGTTCAACGTCCAGGATCCGGTCATCGGCATCGTCATGCTGGCGACCATCACGGGCGTCGAGGAAATGCTCGACGTGCTGCCGATCATCGCGCTCGGCCATCCCGGCGGCGGGCAGGTGACCTTCATCGAGGCGCGGCCACTCGTCGCCAAGGGCTATGCGGCGCGTGTGCTCGGCTTCATCTATATGGTTTCGGCGATCGGTGGGATTGTCGGCGCCATCGCACTTCTCCTCGTCATACCGATCATCAAGCCCTTCATCCTGCAGTTCAGCTTCGCCGAGATCGGGGTCATCGGCCTGTTCGGCGTCGCCATGGTCGGCGCGCTCAGCCGTGGCGCCATGGTCAAGGGCATCCTGGCCGCCGCGCTCGGCATGCTGCTCGCCACCATCGGGCTCAGCGTGTTCACCGGCGAGACCCGCTACACCTTCGGCTCGCTGCAGTTGCGCGAGGGCCTGCCACTCATCGCCACGGCCATCGGGCTGTTCGCGCTGCCCGAGATGTTCGACCTGATGATGACCCGCAAGCCCATCGCCAGCGGCCACGCGAATGTGCGCCGGCGCGAGGTGCTGCGCGGCGCCTGGCTCGCGCTCAAATACTGGAAGCTGATCCTGCGCCATTCCCTCCTGGGCGTGTTCCTCGGCGCCATTCCGGGCGTGGGCTCGCGCGTCGTCTCGTGGCTTTCCTACGGCGTCGGCATCTCGTTCAGCAAGAACCAGCATCATTTCGGCAAGGGGTCCTACAAAGGGCTGGTATTTTCCGAATCGGTGCAGAGCTCCAAGGAGGGCGGCCAAGCCATTCCCACCCTCGCGCTCGGCCTCCCCGGCGGGCAGAGCTGGGTGTTCGTCATGGTGGCGATGATCGCCTACGGCGTGGCGCCCGGCCCCCAGGTGCTCAGCCAGCACGGCGACATGGTGACGCTGATCGTCATCAGCCTGGTGCTCGGCAATGCCGTGCTGGCGTTCATCGGCATGCTGTGGTCGGAGAAGCTCGCCAAGCTGACGCGGGTGCCCTACCCGCTGCTCGGCTCCATCATCATTCCGCTCACGCTCCTGGCCGCGTTCCTCGAGACGCGCCACTGGACCGCCATTCCCATCGTGCTCGGCTTCGCCGTGCTCGGTCTGCTGATGAAGCAGTACAAATGGCCGCGGCCGCCGCTGATCCTCGGCTTCATCCTCGGCGGCATCATCGAGGAGAATTTGCTTTCGGCCATCTCGCTGCAGGGCGTCGGCGGCGTGCTGCAGCGGCCGCTCACCATCGCCCTTCTGGTGTTTTCCGTGGTGATCGCCGTGTTCTTCGCCCGCCTCGCCGCCCGCTCGACACCGGGATCGCCCGTGCCTCAGAGCGCCGGGGCCGCGGTGAACGAGACGGTGGCGAGCGCCCCCGCGTCGCGCCGTTGGCGCTGGACCTGGCAGAACATCTTCCCGCTGTTCTTCATCCTGGTCGCCGGGGCCTTCGTGTGGGAAGCGACCCACTTCAAGCCCAAGGCCGCCACCTTCCCGATCTTCCTCGGCTCCACGGTGATCGTGCTCGCCCTGCTGCAGATCCTGCAGAACGGCTGGAGGAGAGGGCGCGCCGCCAACGTGCTCGATCTCGGCATGCTCAGCGAAGGCATGGAGGGACGCGCGCGGTCGGCCGCCATTCTCATCGGCCTCATCCTCCTGTTCATCCTCCTGTCCATGTTGATCGGCATGGAATGGGCGGCCATCACCCTCGCCGCCGTGTCCCCGGCCACGATGATGACCGGCAAGCGGCCATGGGCATGGGGGCTGCTGACCGGCGGCCTCATCGCGCTCTTCGCTTTCGTCGTCTTCGACGAAATGATGGACGTCATCTGGCCGGACCCCATCCTGTGGGACTGGCTGCGGCATGCTTTCTTATGAGGTAATCGATGCAAGTAGACCTGAAAACCAAAGCCCAACCAAAACGCCGGATGGCCTACGACGACTGGATGGAATCGATCGGCGTGCCGATCTATAGCGGCCATCACGTGGAGGATTTGCGCACCGTCGAGCTCGGCTGGTGGGAGGAGCGTCAGGCCCATGCGGCCTTCCTCCACCTCAAGGGCATGGAGGGCGTGTCGGAAGCGCGCGTCATGGAGATTCCACCGGGCAAATCGACGCCGCCGCTCAAGCTCGCCATCGGCGAACTGGTCTATGTGCTGGAGGGCCAGGGCCTCACCACCGTGTGGCGCGACGGCAGCAGCAAGAAGCAGACCTTCGAGTGGAGCGAGCGCAGCCTGTTCCATCTGCCGCGCCACCTGCACCACCAGATTCACAATGCCAGCGGCGACAAGCCGGTGCGGCTCTTGCACTACAACTACCTGCCGGTGGCTATGTCCGTGGTGCCCGATCCGGATTTCTTCTTCAACAATCCCTATCCGGCGAAGCCCGGGGCGGGCGATTCGGACGAGCTCTTCGCCGAGCCGCAGGAGGTGCGCAACGCGCGCCGCGCCGATGCCCCGATCAGCGTGCACTGGGTCGGGAATTTCTTCCCCGACATGAGCCACTGGGACCGGCTCGAAAACTTCCGCGACCGCGGCGCCGGCGGCACCGCCGTATTCATGCGCTTCCCGGATGCTGAAATGGGCGCCCATATGTCCGTGTTCAGTCCCGGGCTCTACAAAAAGGCGCACCAGCACGGCCCCGGCCGCGTCATCGTCATTCCGGCGGGCGAAGGCTATTCGCTGCTGTGGAAGAATCCGGGTGACGAGAAGATCGTCTGCCCGTGGCACGAGGCCACGGTCTTCGTGCCGCCCGAGGGTTGGTATCACCAGCATTTCAACACCGGGGGCGGGTCCGCGCGCTATTTGGCCCTTGGGCCCCTGCCGCAATTCCGCGGCAAAGGCGAAACCATGCAGGATCGGGCCGACCGGCAGATTGAATATTCGGACGAGGATCCCTGGATCCGCCAGAAGTTCGAAAGCGAACTCGCCAAGCACGGAAACAAGAGCGCCATGCCGGACGCCTGCTATCGCGACCGCGACTACAAATGGGCCTACGGCGACGAGGGCGACTAGAGCCCCTTGTCTCCATTGCCGATGGTGAGGGCGCGGACAACCCGGCCCTTCCCCCTGATCGCCATCGCCCACCCCGCCTTGATCGGGGTGGGCCAAGAGGATGAAAAAGACCTCGGCGCGCCTTAGGCCGAAACCTTGTCCGCCGGGGCGGCGGCCTCGGCCACCTGGTGCGACAGCAGCACTTCCTTGCGCTGCTCGGCCGACTGCTCCACCGCGACCAGCACCTCCTGGGTCGCCTTGCCCCAGCGGCCGTCGGCGGGCAGCGGCGTGCCATTGACGACGGCCTCGTAGAAACTCACCAGCCGGCCGTCGCGGCCGTCGCCATTCTGATCGATCGCGACCTCCCATTGCTCGTCGTCGCCGCTGACGATCAGGCCGTTGGGCGACAGGCGCACGTCCGCATGGTCGAAGCTGGCGATCAGCGGCCCCGCCATGATCCAGCCGGCCGAGTTGGTCAGGACCTTCGGCGGTCCCTTGTGCTTGCGGCCGCCGCCGTAACGCTCGGCCGCCGCCTGGGCATTCTCCCAATCCGCGTCATGGCTGCGCAGCTCGCGCCGCGCCTTGCCATAGCGCGCCGGATCTGCAGGCGACGCCATGCCGCCGAGTCCGCTGACGAGATCACGCGAATCGAAATGATCGTAGGCGCTGCACACGGCGGTGCCGAACACGCCATCCTCGAATTCGAAATAGGCCGTGTAGGCGCCGGTCACGCACCGCGCCGGATCGAACACGCCGGTCATGCCGCGCACGCTGCGCAATCGGCCGCCGCCGATGGTGCGGATCAGATCGAACTGATGCGGCCCTTGGCGCCACAACAGACCCGCGCCCCAGCCCGGCGTGAGTTCCTCGGGCGTGCGCGGCTGGTAGAGCCAGTTCACATAACGCCAATTGTGGATCATGCGCAGCCGGCCGAATTCGCCGCTGCGCGCGAAGGCGCGAATCCGTTGGATACGCGGCTCGAAGCTGTGCTTGACGTTGACTCCGAGCAGCACCCCGTGGCGCTCCGCCGTGGCGATCATCGTCTCGGCATCCTCCAGCGTCACCGCCATCGGCTTTTCGATCAGCACGTGTTTACCGCGCTCCAATGCCGCGCGTGCATGCTCGCCGTGCAGCTTGGTCGGCGTGCCGATATAGACCAAATCGACGGCGGGATCGGCGCAAAGCCGTTCCACATCGCCATAGGTGCGGGTGCCCGGAAAGTCCGCAGCGAAGCGTTCCAGAATGCCGCGATCGAGGTCGGCGACAGCCTCGATCCGCAGGAACGGACTGCGCCGGAACGCCGGCAGCATGTTCACCGCCGCACCGCCGAGACCGACGATTCCGAGACCCAATGATGGCCGGCGACTTGAAACGGTCACTATCCCCCCTCCACGAATGCTTAAGCCCTGTTTGAGGATTAATGATGCCGGGGATAGCGGGGCAAGACAAGCCTGCCTTCCCGCGGGCCGCCGGTTGCGCTTTGCGTCAGCGCGGTCTCCTGTGCGAATTGGTTGCCCTCACGGTCTTGGACGCCGACATGAAATTGCCATCAAAGTGTCTTGACGAGCCCACGGGCCTGTGCCCGTCGGACATCCCAGTGCGCCTGCGGCGGCCTGTCTTCTCAGCCGAGACAGTGCCGCGGCGCCCAACGCGTCCTCCCGCCGGGCGCTTCCCTGACGATCATCGGCGCGATGCTGGCGATCTCCCTGACGGATGCCGCCGCGCAAGCGCTGTCGGAGTTTCCCTCGATCTCGCCGGCCGCGGCGGGGCCGACGCAGGAGCGGGCGCAAGTGCTGCAGGACGCGATGCTCGCGATGCTGCAGGTCGCGCCGGCCGTGACGCCCGCGATGCTGCTGGTCGCAGCGGTCGTGACGCGCGCGACGCTGGTCGCGGCGGCCGTGACGGTCGGGACAGCGGCCGGGGCGGCGGTCGCGGTAGTTAGTCCTGCACTGCGGGACTCGCAAGGCGCGATTCATCGACCATTCTGAAATCAGGCCGTATCCGGGGATGCGGCTTGAGTCGTTTTTACAGGTTCCTGGAACACGCTGTGAAATGCGCGGGCGAGATCGACCTTACGGTATGGCTTGCTTAGCAGCCGTGTGGCCACCGGATCGAGCCGCTCGCCGACCTTGCCGGGAAGACCCGACGTCAGCACGACCCGGACCTGCGGCCAACGGTCCGCAATGGTGCGCGCCAAGTCGAGGCCGGAGAGCCGTCCCGGCATGACGACATCCGTGAACATCAGATCCACCTGTCGATGCTCAAGTATGGTGAGCGCCGCCTCCGCATTGTCCGCCTCCAGCGCCCGATAACCAATCTCGTCCACCTGCCGCACCACGATGCGGCGGAGCGCCGGGTTATCCTCCACGACCAGCACGGTCTGCCCCTGCCCGCGCAGCAAGTCCTCGACCGCCGGGCCGATATCGTCCTCACCGCCGTTGGCATTGCGCGGCAGATAGAGCCGAAAGGTGGTGCCCACACCCGGCTCGCTGTAGACGTAGATGTGGCCGCCGGACTGCTTCACGAATCCGAAGACCATGCTGAGGCCCAGTCCGGTTCCCTTGCCCGGTTCCTTGGTGGTGAAGAACGGCTCGAATATGCGGCTCGCCACGTCGGGCGGCATGCCCGTGCCGCTATCGTTCACCTCGATCATGGCGAAGTCGCCCGGGGCGATTTCCGGATGCTGCGAGGCGTAGTCGGCGTCGAGCTCGCGGTTGCCTGTGCTGATCGTCAAACGGCCGCCGTTGGGCATGGCATCGCGGGCGTTGGTGGCGAGATTCGCGAGGGCGGACCCGAGCTGGGCCGGGTCGGCGACGACCGGCCAAACCCCCGGCGCGAGCCGGACTTCCACCTCGATATTCTCGCCGAGCGTTCGTTTCAGCAGCTGGGTCATGTCATCGACGAGCGTGTTGACGTCGATCAGCGCCGGCTGGAGCGGCTGGCGACGCGCGAAGGCCAGCAGACGGCGCGTCAATTCGGCGCCGCGCATGGCAGCGTCCAATGCATCTCCCGCGAGTCCGTCGACGACCTTGTCGTTGACCCTTTCGCGCAGCAGGTCAAGGCTGCTGACGATCACCGCGAGCAGGTTATTGAAGTCGTGCGCCAAGCCGCCGGTCAGGTTGCCGATCGCCTCCATCTTTTGCGCTTGGCGCAACTGCTCCTCGGTGTGTTTGCGCTCGATGACCGCGGCATTGAGATTTTCGTTTGAGCGCATCAGCTCGTTCGTCCGTTCGCGCACGCGCGCTTCGAGACCGCGCGCATGTTCCTCGAGCCGCGCCTGGGCCCGGGCCAAAGCCATATGGAGCTCGTTGGCCTCGAGCAACAGAACCACCAGAACGAAGCTCGCCGCGAACAAACCGTAGGTACGCCCCGCGTACCAGCCGAGGTCGTAACGCGCCGAGCTCATGACCGCGCTGAGTGTCACGTCGAACAGCCAGACGGACATGACGACCATAAGCCACAGGTCGAGCTTGGTCGGCTGCCGCCGGCGCCACAGCGCCGCCAGGGCTGCCCCGGTCAGCAGCAACACGCCCGGCGCGATGCCTTTGGTTACCAGCATCGAGTAATCGTTGCCTTGCATAATCCGCGGCAGAGAATCATGCCCGGCGGTCGCCCAAACGGCGAAGGCCGTCACAACCACCGACACCGCGCCGACGGCCCCCATGGCCCAGACCAACGGTCGCCCACGAACAGTGTCCCCCTCGACCTTGTCGTCGCGCAGCACAGCATAGGCCAAAACGAACAGCGGGAAGGCCGCATGCCAGAACACATATAGCCAGACCGTCGTCTCGGATTTGGCGCCGAGCAGACCCGCGTCGGCGAAGACACCTGGAAACGACAGCGCGTGGGGTATGATGATCAGCGCGTTGAACAGATAACCGGAAGCCAGCACGAGCAGCGCGCGGGAACGCAGCCGTGCGAATTGTCCGAATAGCAGAACGGCCGTGATCAGATCGTTGATGGCGAGCGCCGATTCGTAAGTCGGGATGAAGGCCACGACCTTCGGCAGCGGCCGGCTCGCAAGCGGAATCGCAACGGCAAAGGCGAGCGCGG
The DNA here is from genome assembly GCA_964577835.1 of uncultured Rhizobiaceae bacterium. Lineage (GTDB taxonomy): Bacteria > Pseudomonadota > Alphaproteobacteria > SMXQ01 > SMXQ01 > CAVVYA01. Next base: position 24,436 of record CAZOBN010000033.1, on the reverse strand, counting down.
AAATAAGCACGAGAATGATCGCGATCATGCGTTCGCGCGGTCCGGCCACGACATTCGACAACGTCGCTTGCCGGCCATAAGTCTCGTTCGAGACATGCGCGAAGGAACCATCGTCCGCTAGCATCGGTGCGCTGGCCGAGCTGGGCATGTGGGCGCTCCTGGAATTCGAATGATACAGATTCGCGCCGCAAGCGTTAGCAATGAGTTAACGCCCCCACCTCGCCGGATCAAGCGCCATTGGCGGCCAGATAGAAGACCGCGGTTCTGCATCCGCACGGCCTTTGAGATGGTTCCCGCGCACCATGTGAACCGGGAATGTTACTCATTGTGACCGGGATACGAGCCGGCGCTTCAGGTAATCGAAAACCTGCGGGCATTGCGGCAGAATTCGGCCTTTCTTGGCCGTGGCGTCGTCGCTCGTGCTGACATGCGTCGCGCCGCCGCAGGCCTCGACCATCAGTTGCGCTTTGCAGGCGCGCTCGAGAAACAGCGCCAGAATGGTGGCTTCTTCGATCGTGCGCCCGACGGTGACAATGCCGTGGTTGCGCAGCATCAATGCGTTTTTATCGGCCAATGCCCGCGCCACCGCCTTGCCACGCTGCTGATCGACGATGAGATCGCTGGTCTCGGAAAACACCGGCAAACCATCGCAGAACATGGCGCCGTCGTGGCCGACCGGCCGCAGCGGGCGGCCGAGCGCGGAAAATGCCGTGGCGTGAGGCGCGTGGGTATGCACGACCGCCTGCACATCGGATCGCACGCGCAGGATTTCCGAGTGGATGAACACCTCGATATGACGCGGCATATGACCGGCCACCTTCTCGCCTTCGAGATCGATGGTGATGAGATTGTCGGGCGTGACCTCTTCCAGCCCGATGGTGTGCGGCTTCATGAGAAACCGCTCGTTGTCGCCGGGCAGGCGCGCGGCGACATGGCCGAAGATGAAATCACCCTGATCCTCGCTCACGAGGATGCGGCCGGCGGTGATCATCGCCTCCTTCAAGGCATCGAGCGTGCTCATCCATTATCCCCTTGTCCAGCCGCGGCGTCAGTCGCTGCCGCCGTCGGCTGAAAAGCCGGCGGCCTTGATGCCCGCAACCGCTGCCGCCTCGTCATTGTCGGAGGTCTCGCCGGAGACGCCGACCGCACCGACGATGGCGCCGCTCGCATCCTTGACCAGCACGCCGCCGGGCACCGGGACGAACGGCCCGCCGACGGAATGGGACACCGAGGCGATGAAATAGGGCCGGTCCTTGGCCATCTTGTTGACCGAGCGCGAGCCGACGCCGAGCGCCAGCGAAGCGGACGCCTTGCCGATGGCGATCTCCGCCCGCTTCAGGCTCGAGCCATCTTCGGCGGCAAAGGCCTTCAGGGCGCCGCGCGCGTCGAGCACGGCCACCGCGAGCCGGTTGAATTTCTTGTCGCGGCCATAGGCGATCACGGTCGCGATGATGGACTGCGCGAGTTGCAAAGATAGCTCGGACATGGAATCCCCTCAGGATTGGACAGGCGACGTTGTCGATATCGGTCCGTCGTGGGCCGGGACTTTCCCCGGCAGCCTGCGGATTGGTTATGGTCTCACAATCCCAAAACTACAAAGAAGTTTCCTCGAAGGGAACCGGGCAGTAGGATTGCAAGGTTGCCGCCCATATGTCCGACCGCAAGGTGCCATTAGAATGCACCAGCGTCGGATGTCCGAATTGGTCTGGCCACAATGAGCTGAGAGGAATGGCGCAGTGTTGACCAAGGAAGAGAACGACATCATCACGCGTACCGGCCCCGGCACCCCGGCCGGCGAAATGCTGCGGCGCTATTGGCACCCGGTCGCGGTTGCCGGCGAACTGACCGAGCAGCAGCCGATCATGCGGGTCCGCATCCTCGGCGAGGATCTAGTGGTCTTCCGTCTGCCGCCCGGCCCCGGCAAAACCGAACCGCGCTACGGTCTTATGGAAGAGCAGTGCCAGCACCGCTTTGCATCCTTAGCCTATGGGCGGGTCGATTGCGCGGGCATCCGCTGTCCCTATCACGGCTGGAAATACGACGCAGATGGGCGCTGCATCGAGCAGCCCGCCGAACCGCCCGACAGCCCCTACAAGAACGAGATCCGCCAAGCCGCCTATCCGGTGCAGAAACTGGCCGGGCTGCTGTTCGCCTACATGGGCCCGCAACCGATGCCGCTGCTGCCTCGCTGGGACGTGCTGACCCGCGAGGATGGGCGGCGCTGGACCGTCATCGAATCGGTGATCGACTGCAACTGGCTGCAGGCCATGGAGAATTCGGTCGACCCGGCGCATCTGTTCTGGCTGCACAGCAGTTCCGCCCATCTCGCCCATATGAACGAGTACGATGAGCAGCACGAGTTCGTCCCCTTCGAATACGGCATCATGAAGCGGCGCACCACGCCCGGAAAGAAGCCCGGCGACCCGCCGATGACCGACGCGCATCCGCTGATTTTCCCGACCAGCCTGCGTCATGTCGCCCGCGAGCGCGGCAAAGACCAGCCGGAGTATCGCCACAACTTGCAAATCCGGGTGCCGATCGACGACGAGCACACCAAGGTCTATCGCGTCAACTTCGTGCCCTCGGCCACCGAGCGCTCGCCCGCCGACCAGGATCCGCCGTTCGAATACCGCCCGCTCAAGAGCCCGACCGGCGAATATTACATGCACATCGTCTCGGCCCAGGATTCCATGGCATGGGAAACCCAGGGCGCCATCGCCGACCGCACCAAGGAGCATCTCGGCGTCTCCGACCGCGGCGTGGTGATCCTGCGCAAGCTCTACCGCGAGCAGATCGACATCGTGGCCAAGGGCGGCGAGCCCATGGGCATGGTCCGCGATCCGGCCAAGAACAAGATGATCGTGCTCGACGTGATCAACGAGCGCATCGGGTTGACCCGGCAGGCGGCAGAGTAAGCTCACCGGCCGAGTGCGTCGCCGGCCACGAACGCGCGACCGACCGGTGCACGGCTTCGATTTTGTGCCCGTCCGGATCGAGAACGAAGGCAGCGTAGCAGTCGGCATCGTACTCGGGGCGCAGACGGGGCTTGCCGGCGTCGCGGCCGCCCGCGGCGAGCGCCACGGCATGGAATTACTCGACGGATTCGCGGCTCGGCGCGATGAAGGCGGTGTGCGTGCCATTGCTGGCCGGACGGCTTTCGTCGAGCGGGATGACGATCCAGAACTGCGGATGCTTGCGACCGTAGCCGACGGCGCCCTCGCCATCGCGCCACAACGGCCGCAAGCCTAACGGCGCCAGCACCGCGTCATAAAAGGCCGTGCTGCGCGGGACGTCGGAAACGCCGATCGTGATATGGTCGAACATCGCATTCCCCCGCATGGGACACTCGCCATTTGAAAGTAGCCGCCCCCATTATACGAGCGTCCCCGGTTTCTCCGTCGCGAGTTCTGGGCTGCGTTGCCTCGCTTGCCGAAGGAATCGACCGTTGGCGCTGCTGTTCCCAGCTTCCCCGAACACGTCTCAAGGCTTCTGGTTGATCGTGGCGGCGATGGTTTCCTTGGCGATGTCGTTGGCGCGCGCCTTCTTGTCCAGCAGGTCCTCGTGCTGGATGTTGACATATTTGACGCCGTCCTTCATGGCGAGGCTCGGGATGCCGTCCGGCACGTCGTTGCGCCGCGAATTGCGCGGCACGGCAGCCCATGCCGCTTGCCCGTCCTTCGACAGCAGCCAGTTCACATAAACCTTCGCCGCGTTGGGATGGGGCGCGTCCTTGAGCAGCGCGACCGACCCGAAGCCGCTCTTGATGAGCTGGGTCGGCAGGAGCGACGGCGGCAACGGGCTGATGTTCTTGCCCAGGCCCTGCTCCTGGAACACCGCGATATCGTCGATCGCGCCGCCGATGTTGATCGGATAGCGGCCGCGCACCATCCATTCGGCCGCCTGACGGCGATTGCCGGTGTAGATGATCTTCTGCTGGAACAACGCCTTGAGAAAATCCTCGCCGAAATTGACCAGGAAGCTCACCGACGCATTGCTGCCGGCGCTGCCCTCTTTCGGATCGTCCATGACGATCTTGCCGGCGAACGCGGGCTTGAGCAGATCCTGCACCGATTTCAGCTCGTCCTTCGAGACATAGTCCCAATTCACGTAGGCCGGCGATTCGACCAGGCTTTCGAAGGCATAGAGATAGGTCTTGTCGTGGTCGAGCCAGCCGGCCTCGAAGCCGCCATGCCATTTCGAATCGTCGGTGACCTCCGGATCGAGCAGCGCCGGGCGCAGAGGCGCGAGCATGTCGCGCGGCTTGAATTCCGACAGGATGGTGGAAGAGCCGTTGATATAGACGTCGGTCGTGAAGATCTTGGCTTGGCGCTCGCGCAGCAGGCGCGGCAGCGCGTTGCGCCCGCTCATGCCGACGAAGTTGAGCGTGATCTCCGGATACTTGCGGCTGAATGCCTTGAGGGCTTCGCCATAGGCATGGCCGGGCGCGCCGACGACGTCGACCACGCCTTCCTTCTTCGCGGCGGCGACCAGATCCGCCCAGGTCTCGCCGCGGCTGGGGGCCGGATCGAGGGCGGCGAGGAGGCCGCCAATGAGAAGCGCTCTCAGGCCTGCTTTGCCGAAGTCCGCGGCCCGCCGCGATAGTCCCGGCGTGCCGAACAGGCAAAAAAGACCCATGACTGCCTCCCAGTTTATTCTGTTGAATCTCGTTGTTATATGCGGATGATTATCCGCTGCCCTGTTGTACTGCCGTCGCCCGAAGTCTCCTAGAATGGAGATGGGCAGTTAAACCCAATTCGCATTCATCGGGCGGTCTGGAGGTGCCCATGCTGTCGCCGCAGGACAACGAGTTTCTCACCCGCATCGGACCCGGCACGCCGGCCGGCAACCTGCTGCGCCGCTACTGGCAGCCGCTTTGCCCGGCGGCCGATATCACCGCCGAAAAACCGAAAAAGCGCGTCAAGATTCTCGGCGAGGATCTCGTGGTCTTCCGCGACGGTGCCGGACGCTATGGCGCGCTGGCCGAGCAATGCGCCCATCGCCGCGCCTCGCTCTATTACGGCTTCATCGAGGAGGACGGGCTGCGCTGCCCCTATCACGGCTGGAAGTTCCGGGTCGACGGCCAGTGCATCGAACAGCCCTTCGAGCCGAAGAACATTACTTTCAAGGACGAGATCTGCCAGACCGCCTACGCGGTGGAGAAGCTCGCCGGATTTCTCTTCATCTATATGGGCCCGCAGCCGGCGCCGCTCCTGCCGCGCTGGGAAACCCTGGTGCGCACCGACGGCGCGCGCCGCATCCGCGTGCTGCCCGACCATGACTGCAACTGGGTGCAGATCATGGAGAACTCGGTCGACTCGACGCACACATACTATCTGCACGGCCATATGCTGGTGCTGAATGGCCAGACGGCACGGGCGCGCTATCACTACCGCCCGATGCAGAAGGTCGAGTTCGAGGCTGTCAAGGAGCCGGCCTAGGCCGGCATCCGCAAAATGCGCGAATTCGGCGGCGACGAGCCGGAAGAGGAAACCGGCCATCCGCTGATCTTCCCGAACATCCTCCTGGTGCCCCAGGGCGAGCATCTGGTGACTCACTGGCGCGTGCCGATCGACGACAGCCGCACGCGGATATTCTGGTTCGTCTTCACGCCGGGCGCCGCGCCTGCCGATCCCGACGCGGACCCGCCGGCCGAATACGCGCCCTCGTTCAAGAACGAGAGCGGCGAATACGAACTCATCAAATACGCCTTCGCCAGTCAGGACATGATGGCGTGGGAAACCCAGGGTCCGGTGGTCGACCGCAGCCAGGAGATGCTCGGCACCATGGACCGCGGCGTGGTGCTTTACCGCAAGCTGCTGCGCGAGCAGATCGAACGGGTGCAGAGCGGGCAAGACCCGGTCGGGGTCGCCCGCGATCCGGCCCTCGACAAGACGATCCGGTTCGACCTCTCGACCGGCCAGGCACGCGCGGCGCGCCAGTCACGCCCCGCCGAGTCCGAACGCCGCTGGTACGAAACCGACAGCAAGGCCAAGGTGTGACACCGTGATGCGTGCACGGCTGTCCACGCCGAAACGGGACGCCCGCTGAATGGCCGAGATCGTCGGCTGCCTGGCGACGTCCCACTCGCCGCAATTGCATTATCCGCCGGAGCAATGGGCGGGCATGCCGTTCCACGTCGATGGCCCGCTCAATCCCAAGCCCGATATCGCCAACGAACTCACCCTCGACGTGATGACCGCGCGGGCCGCGCGTTGCCGCACCGCCCTCGCGGACCTGCGCCGCCGCCTCGAGGCTCTGGCGCCGGACACGCTGATCATCGTCGGCGACGATCAGCACGAGAATTTCGGGGACGACAATTGCGCGCCGTTCAACGTCTTCATCGGGCCGAGCGCGATTGCGAAGATGCGCGCCAAGTATCTCGAAGTCGCGGGCGAGGATGCCGCGGCCGCGCCGGTGGTTTACAGCAACAACCAGCCGCTGGCGGAAGACCTGCTGGCGCGCCTGATGGATGCCGGTTTCGATCCCTCATGGTCGCGCGAAACCCGATTCGAAGGCGGGCTCGGCCATGCCTATGCGCGACCGCTGCATTACCTGATGCCCCAGCCAAGTTGCCGGGTGGTCGCCGTCACGGTCAATACGTTCTACCGGCCCGCCCCCTCGCCCGGCCGCTGCGTCGATTTCGGGCATGCTCTGGGCGCCGCCGTGCGCGCCAGCGGCAAGGCCGGGCGGGTGGTCATCCTGGGCTCCGGCGGCCTCAGCCATACCCGCATCGATGAGGCCCTGGACGCGGGGTTCGTCGGCGCCATCGAACAGGCGGATTGGGATTTTATGCGCGACCTCTCGCCCGACGATCTGGCCGAGGGCACATCCGAGATCCGCAACTGGATCGTCACCGCGGCCGCGGCGGGAACCAAGGCGACCATGATCGACTATATCCCCTGCTACCGCACGGCGCAGGGCATCGGCTGCGCCATGGGCTTTGCCTACTGGTAGTTGCACTGGAGACACAGCCTTACCGCGCGCGTCTCGCCCTCGCCTAAACGACTCGTTTACCGCACGGCCGATATGATAAATCCGCCTTGGGGTCGTTTTGTACGAGGGGGATATGCGTATCGTCGCCGTTGCCGCGTTCGCCTTGAGTCTGTCCGTTTCCAGCCCAATCCATGCCAAGGCATCGCAACCTGCGAGCGCTCGAGCCTCGTGGTCCGAATTCGTCGTTCCGGGATCTGATTTCGCGGTCGCCCTGCCCAGCGCGCCACGCGCCCGGGCGGCTGTCGGCGGCGACGCCGCCAGCTTCACGCGCGCTTATGATGCCGTTTATGACGGGATAGCTTTCAGCGTCAGCTACGAATTTTGGCCGAACGATGTCATTCAGAAGAAACTCCCCGCCAACGATCTGCTGACGCTCAGCCGTAACCGCATCCTGCAAACCACGGAGAACCTGCGAAACGAAAAGCGGTTCGCCATCGGCGAAGGCGCCGCGGTGGACTTCACCGTCGACAGTCCCGCCAAAGTGCCGTCGGGTCCCTACTCCCTGCGGGTGCGCTTCATCACCCGTACGGACGAGGCCGACAACGTCCATGCCTACGTGCTGGTCGCGACGTTCAAATCGTCGGAAGAGCAGGATCCTGATATCGAACGGTTCCTGACTTCGTTCAAAGTCTTGCCTGGCCATCACTGACCGCCTCGCTGGCGTTTCGGGAGGCCGCGCCCGGAACCCCGCTCCCGCTCTCGCGTTACTTCGGCAGCATGCCGCGTACGGCGCTGAGCAGCTCCGTCCGGGTTCCGGCTTGAACACCACGGTGGCATTCGGAATCGACGCCATTTGCTCACGTGGCCCGGTTTCGGATGCGGAAGTATGAAAGACGATCGGACCCGACCAGAAACTTCGAACCGCACGGGCGACGTCCAGGCCGGAGTACTCGCCTCGCAGGACCACGTCGAGCAGCAGAACGTCCGGCGCGGCGCGCCTCAAATGATCCATCGCAGCCGCTCCCGAACGGTAGACGGCGGAGATCCGAAACCCCGCTTCGGCGAGCGCCTCTTCCACCATCAACGCGACAAGAACTTCATCTTCCACAATAAGAACGGATGGAGAGTGCATTCAAAACGCTCCTGCCCCCTGTCTAGCGACAGCAGGATTGACGGGGTTCCATCCTCCCTGAGCAGGCAAGGACGACGTGCCCCTGGACCCCCGTTGGTTTTTGTTCGATATCGTACAGACACACTGTAGTGCCTTGTAATTAAGTCAGCAATTCGGAAAAAGTTCCTCAACCGAAATTACAACCTATGAGGGAACCCTGCTGTGGACAATTTTGACCGTGAGCCCAGCCCCGTCTATTGGTTGCGCGACCTCGCGCAACTGAGCATCAGTCTGGTCGAGTTCAGGGCACGCACCGCCACATTCCCCAATGTGCAGCGGGAACTCAGCGATTTGGCGCAGAGGCTGCACGCGTTGTCGCAGCCGATCCTCGCCTCCACGGATGACGCGACCGGCATGGTCTCCATCATCTCCATGCTGCGCGATCGCTGGACGGCCCTGCACCCGCCATTCGAGCGGCCCGATATATCCGGCATGGTCGGCGGCGATGAGCTTTGGCTGCCCGTGCAACAAGCGATCGCCCTCAATCTCGCGGCCGATGAGATCTTGCGCAACAGCCTGCGCCACGCCTTTCCGAATCGGTCAGGCCATGTAGTGGTGACGGTTGGCTATAAGCAGGCGAAGGACCGCGCGATGATCCGCATTACGGACGACGGCATCGGCGCGCCGAACGCCACGCTCGCGACTTCGACGAATGGATTGGGATTGGTGCGAGAACTCGCCGGTCAGCTCAATGCCGATTTCGGTATCAGCAGCAGTCCTACGTCCGGGACAGCGGTGACGTTCCGCTTTTCAACTCACCGCGACCGCGCGTCTCGGGCGTGAACGGGTCGCTGATCAGCATCTCGTATTTGCGCCGCACCGCGGCGTAACACTCGCACGAGACGCCCTCCAGCCCGGCGCGATCCACGATCATCAGGCGGCCATGATTCGACCGAATGATCCCGGCACGTTGCAGGTCGCCGACGATCAGGGTGATGGTGGCTCGCCGAGCCCCTAGCATTTCGGCCAGAAACTCGTGGGTCAGCGCCATCTCGTCGCCGGGCGCGCGCTCGTGCATGGTCAGCAGCCAGCGCGCGCAGCGCTGCTTGATCGAGTGAAACTGGTTGCAGCCGGTAGACTGCGACAGCTGATGCATGAACGCCAAGCCGAACCGCTGAACGATGTGGCGCACGGCCGGCATTTCCTCAACCAGCTTCTGCATCAAGTTGACATCGACACGGACGACCTCGCCGGGCAGTTGCGCGATGACGCGCCCCAGCGGCAGGCGTTGTCCCATAGCCAGCGCGATGCCGGTCATGCCCTCGTTTCCCACCGTCGCGGCTTCCGCCATGGCGCCGTTTTCCATGAGCTGCACGAGGGACAGAACGCACGTGGTCGGAAAGTAGATGAAGTCGATCGGGCTCTGGCCCTCGTAGACGACCTGACGGCGCGCCAGAGAAAGCGACTCGAGCTTCGGCGTGAGCCGCTCCTGCGCCTCGCGCGGAAAACGGGCCATCAGTCGGTTCGCGAGTTTCTGGCTTCCTTTTGTCTGCATCTTTTCCGCGTTGCCTCGCCGCTTGCCTTGACATGACGCCAAGGTGTCCTGAGGGACCGACGAATAGACAACGTCCTGAAAAGCACGGCGTGCGTTCAGGCGTCTGTACGATTGGTGACATTTTTGTAATGTGCAGGGCATTAAAAGACGAAATGCGACCAACAAAGTATCCGATCACCTCCTGTTCCTGCTCCGACTGCGGAATGCCCTACCGCGTGCGCCGTTTGATTGGTATTGACGGGTCTGAATCCATCGCGTGCGTTTATTGTGCCAAGGCTAAATCCGACTCGTGGCACTCGATCTCACGCTGTGCCAAAGGGCCGAATCGGATTCGCGCCGATGCGCCTCCGGGGAGGTAGCCAATAGATCAAAATCGAGAATGACGCTGTTCCCTCCAAGTTTCCTGTCGGGATCTTCTTTGGAGGGAATTGGACGGTTTGGAATGGATGTGGCGCAAGCGACAATTTTCTGGCCGGGGCGTTCACACCGGAAATTGCGCCCGCGAGCCCGGCCACTCAGCGGTAAGACCGGCCTCCCTGGACATGCGCTCGACGAAAGGCCCCGGCCGGTTTCCCGGCCGGGGCCTTTCGCGGTCATCCTCGCGCGGCCCGAAAGCCGCACCTCGTCAGACCGAAGGAATGACCTTCAGCGCCGGGAATAGCTGTCCGATCAAAGTCTGCGGCCATGGAACGGCCATGAACTTGTCGAACCCGAGATAGATGAAGACCACCATGAACACCGCATAGGGGATCACCAGCGACCAGCGCTCCTTTCCTTCGATCCTCATGAAGAGGACGACGAAGATGCCGACCGTGGGAATCAGCCCGATGAGGTACATGGATGCCATGAACCCGAGCAGGTAAGAGAAGAAGATCATGCCGCGAGTCGCGATTGTGTGCACCGACAGGTGTCCGGTGTCGGACGCCAGGTCCATATGCATCTTCTCGCCCACCTCATGCTGAGCATGCTCGACCAAGCTGTCCACATGGGCTGCCTTCGGGACGCGGCACATGTCGTTGATGAGGCTGAGCGCCACCACGGCGATTCCCAGCGTACCCACGATCGTTGGCACGATCTTGGCATCGAAGTTCCACTTGCTAGCCTGGAAGATCATGACGCACAGCAGGACGAGGAAGAAGATCGTGAATATCTGGTTCCATCGGAATGTCGGCGCCTGGAAGTTGGTCAGCATGCGCTTGACCCCGCCGTGAGATTTGATGTCCTGCAGGAACGGGCGGATCAGACCAAGGAACGCAAGGATGAACATGATCGCGACCACGGGACGCTTCAGCCACTCGAGGCCGTAACGCTCCACCGAGATGAACATATAGCGTTCGATGATATCCCCGAGCACGAGGCCAAGGATAAGCGGCGGACGCGGCCACCTGAACTGCTTCATGATCCAGCCGAACAGGCCGAAGAACAGCAGCGTATAGAGATCACCCCACTGACGCGAGGCTTCGAAGGCGCCGATGTAGATGATGCCCAACACGGCCGGGCATATCAGGGTGTAGCGCAAGGTCGCCAGCCTGGCGAACTGCGGACTGAAGGCGTAGCACATTCCGGCGCCCAGAATGTTGGCCAAGGCCACCGACCACACCATGGAATAGGTGATCTGGAGATTTTTGGTCAGCATGTCGGGGCCAGGGACCAGGCCCTGGATGAGAAATGCACCGAGCAGGATGGCCATAACGGCGCTGCCGGGCACACCGAACGCGACGGTCGGTACCAGGGCGCCGCCCTCTTTGGCATTGTTCGCGCTTTCCGAAGCGATAACGCCGCGAACATCACCCGTGCCGAAGGTCGAACGCGCGCCCTTCTCCGTCTTCAATGCATGGCCGTAGGCGAGCCAGTCGACGACGGCCGCGCTGATGCCGGGAATCGAACCGATTCCGCCGCCGATCCACGAACAGCGCATGATCAGCCACCAATGACGGAAGCAGTCCTTCACGCCCTGCCATTGGCCTTTATAGACGTTCGTCACCTCAGAGCCTTCGGCGATCGCGGCCCGCGTGATCAGCAGATCGCACAGTTCCGGCAAGGCAAAGAGCCCGAGCACGATGGGCGTGAACGGCATGCCGTCCCATAGATAAAGGCTGTCCATGGTCCAACGCAGCGTGCCGGTCTGCGGATCGGAGCCGATCATGGCGATCATGATGCCGAAACAGGCGACGCCAAGACCGCGCAAGGGCGCGTTGCCCGAGAGTACCGCCACCATCGAGATGCCGAACACGGCGAAGCCGAGCAACTCCGGCGAGCCGATATAAAGCATTAAAGGGCGCAGGATCGGGATTGTGAGGCCCATCAGGACGGCGCCAAAAACACCGCCCATGAGCGAGGACATATAGGCGGCGGACAATGCTCGCCCTGCCTCTCCCTTCTTCGCCATCGGGAACCCGTCGAGCACGGTTGCGGCGGATGCGGCACCTCCGGGCACGCCGAACAGAATCGCGGGAATTGGATCGCCGGTCGCTGCCGTCGAGCCGAGGCCCAACAGGAAAGCGAAGGCCGTGTAAGGATCCATGTCGAAGGTAAAGGGCAGCAGCATCGCCGTACCGGCGAGCCCTCCAATACCTGGGATGATGCCCAGGATCAGGCCCAGCATGGCGCCTGTCGCCAGAAACATCAGACGCGTCGGCTCCATGAGTATGAGAAAGGCGTTACCTGCTGACGTCGCCATATAGGCGGCTTCCGCTGTGAAACTATCCATGTTGCAACCACAGTTCTTAGAAAGGTTTTCCGTCGGGGATCAAACGGCGGCTGCCGGATGCTTCGAGCACAGCGACGACACATAGTGCTCGCCGGCGTGATCGCGGATCCGTTGCCGCGGCCGCACACCCATACCGGCTCCTCGCCGCCCAACGGCGGACAAGACCCCGGTTGGGTCAGAGCGACGGTGGACCTGTTTTAAGAGGGGATAGAAACAGTCCGCCATCGGCATGGACTGCGCGATAGGGCGGAACATAGCGGTCGCTGGAAAATGGATTCGCCGGCGGAATTGTGACGTCTGTCGCGACTGGATCACCCATCCCGAGGCGCTGCGACGGGCCCTTGCGACCGGTCTGCCCCTCGCTATCCTCGGAGAGGTAGAGCGCGGCGTCGAGGATGCCATGGGGATCGGCTGTGGACGAATTGCTCGTCAGCCAATGGCCGCGGAACTCGCCATATCGGAATTGCGTTTGGACAGGCTGAACACTCGTGGCGATGATCAACATCGCCAACGTCAAGCCCACAAGCTTTCTCATGGAAGAGAAAAGCGCCATGCTTTTTGTTTTCAGCCGCTCTGAACCGCCGCCCTGGTGAGGCGGACTATATGATTAATCAAGCGGTTGAACAAGCTGACAGATGCGCGCGCGAACGCCCGCCGCGTGGAGGCCATGGCGCAAACTAACGCGATCAAATGATTGGGGGTTTGACGCCGATTGGCAAAAAGGCGGCGACTGCCAGCTTATTTTTCGCCCGGATCCCCGCTGGTCGGGACGGCCCAGGAAACCCGCCTGGCGGAGCGGCCATAGGTCTGCGAGCCACCACCGACGACCCACGAGGGGCTCGGTGGTGGCTCGCATTTGGAGCTACTCTGTTTTAACGGCGCCCTTCAGCACCGGCGTCCAGCGCGCGACTTCTTTCTTCACGAATTCGCCGAGATAGCCCGGCGTCCGCTCCTCGCCCTGCGGTATCACGCCGCCGAGATCGAGCAGCCGCTTCCTGGTGGCCGAATCGTCGAGCGCTGCGACCAGTGCATCGGACAATTTATCGACGACCGGCTTCGGCGTGCCTTTGGGCGCGAAGACCGCGTTCCACGCGCTCACCTGATAGTCGGGCAGGCCCGCCTCCTTGGTCGTCGGCACGTCCGGCAGCGACGGCGACCGTTCCGGCGTGGCGATGGCGAAGGCCTTGATATTGCCGGCCTTGATCTGCTCCGTCAGGTTGACGATCTGGTCGCAGACATAATCGACTTGGCCGCCGACGAGATCGTTCAACACCGGACCGGTACCGCTATAGCCGATCAGGGTCGGTTTCACGCCGATCAAGGAATTGAAGAGGATGCATGTCGTATGAGACACCGAACCGGTGCCGGCGTGGGCCTGGTTCACCTTGTCCTGGTTCTTCTTCAGGTAGTCGATGAATTCCTGAAGATTGTTCGCCGGCAGCGTCTTCTTGCCGACGATGACGATCGGTGTGCCGGCTGCCAGTCCGACTGGCGCGAAGTCCTTCGTCGGGTCATAGCGCAGCTTCGGATAGAGCGCAGGCGCCGCGCCATGAGTGCCCATATGACCCATCATGATCGTATAGCCATCGGGCTTCGCCTGAGCGCCGCGCGTGATGCCGGTGGTGCCGCCGGCGCCGACCACGTTCTCGACGACGATCTGCTGTCCCAAAGTCTTCGACATATGCTCGCCGACGATGCGGGCGACAATGTCGGTCGGTCCGCCTGCCGCGAACGGCACGATCAAGGTGATGGGTCGCGTGGGATAATTTTGCGCTTCGGCAGCGACAACCCACAATGCGGCCACCGCCGCGATCGCCGAAAATATACGCTTCATGATCAATCTCCCTATATCCAGCAGACACTCATACAACCACGCTCATATGGGGTCGGTCGGCTCTGCCGTCGAGACGCTTCCCATTTTTACTCCTGAAAGGCCTCCTCGCGCCCCTTGCGGACCGCGGGAAGGACCGCGACGACGACAATCAGCACAGCCAGCGCCAAGAGCGCGCCGGAAACCGGCCGCTCGATGAACGTAATCAGATTGCCGCGGGCCAGGATCATGGCCTGGCGCAACTTTTCTTCCATCAGCTTGCCCAATACGAAGCCAAGCAGCAAGGGCGCCGGTTCGAAGCCGAACTTGTAGAGGGCATAGCCGAACAGGCCGAAGACCGCCGTCAGGATCACGTCGTCGGGACTGTTGTTGATGGAATATATTCCGATGCAGCAGAAAATCAGGATTGCCGGGAACATCAGGCGATAGGGCACCTTGAGCAGCCTCACCCACAATCCGATCAGCGGCAGATTGATGATCAGCAGCATCAGATTGCCGAGCCACATGCTGACGATCATGCCCCAGAACAGATCCGGACTCTTGGTCATTACCAGCGGCCCCGGAATGATGCCGTGGATCGTCATGGCTCCGACCATCAGGGCCATGACCGCATTGGGTGGAATGCCCAAAGTCAGGAGCGGAATGAACGCCGTCTGGGCCCCCGCGTTGTTGGCCGCTTCCGGCCCGGCGACCCCTTCGATGGCGCCGCGGCCGAAGCGCTCGGGCCGCTTGGCGAGTTTCTTCTCCATCGTGTAGGACGCAAATGGGCCGAGCACGGCGCCATTGCCCGGCAGGATTCCGAGAATGGCCCCGATCAACGTGCCGCGTAAGATCGGCTTGGCCGACTGTTTGAACTCCTCCTTGCCGGGCAGCAGCTTGCCGATGGCGCCTTTCACGACGTCCCGGGTCTCGGGCGTCTCCAGATTGCGCAGCACCTCGGCGAAGCCGAACAGGCCCATGGCGAGCACGGCGAAATCGATTCCGTCGATGAGATTGTCGATGCCGAGAGTCAGCCGCTCCTCGCCGGTGTCGAGATCGGTGCCGATGGTGGAGAACAGCAAGCCGACCAGGATCATGCTTCCGGCCTTGAGCAGCGAGCCACGCGCAAGGACCACGGCGAAAGCCAGTCCCAGCACCATCAGCGAAAAATATTCCGCTGGCCCGAACAGCAGGGCAAGCTTGGTCAGCGGCACGCCGAGGGCGGCGATGGTCAGCGTCGCCACCGTGCCGGCGAAGAACGAACCGAGCGCCGCGATGCCCAACGCGATGCCTGCGCGGCCCTGCTTCGCCATTTGGTGGCCGTCCAGGGTGGTGACGACCGAAGTCGCCTCGCCCGGAATATTGACCAGGATCGCGGTGGTGGAGCCGCCGTATTGCGCGCCGTAGTAAATGCCGGCAAGCATGATCAGAGCGCCGGTGGGATCGAGTTGAAATGTGATCGGCAGAAGAATGGCGATGGTCGCGATCGGCCCGACCCCCGGCAAGACCCCCACCAGAGTGCCGATCAAGCAACCGAGAAAACAGAGCCCGAGGTTCTGGAACGTAAAGGCGGTGACGAAGCCGAGTTCGAGGTTGGCTGCGAAACTTCCCATGGCGGCTTCAATACCCGAGCAGCCAGGGCGCAACGGGAATCGGCAGGCTCAGAACGAACTTGAACAGAAAAAGGGAGAAACCGGTGATCGTCACGCCGAATATCGCCGATTCCACGAGCTTGGTCTCATGGGACGCAAACCCGCCAATGATGACCACCAGAGGCCCCGCGACGGCCAGGCCGAGCGGCCGTACCGTCAGGCCGAACATGATCACCGCCCCGAGCACGAACAGCGGCCCGCGCAGCGACCAACGCTCGAGGCCAGCGCCGGCGCGCAAAAAGGCGTTGATGAGCACGATCAGACCGCAGAAGCCGACCGCATAGGCCAACGCACGCGGCAGCATGCCAGGCCCCAGTTGCCGCAGCGTGCCGATGGACAGGTCGGCTGTCTGCCAAATTGCGACGGCGGCCAGCATGACGAGGAAAAGTCCCGCCGCTGCGTCCTGCGGATTGCGAATCCGGATTTTGCCAGCTCTCACGGCTCCTCCCTGGCGACGCCGGTTCGTTTTCTTGCTTTGGCCCGACAATCGGACGCAACCGGGTTTCGGACGCGTTTTAACGTCTCTATCGTGCGGATTGTAGTGAAGACAGTTGCGAATGCACGCGAAAATCCGCCCACGCGACGGGTCGGGCCGATCGATCCTTCGGGGCAGGATGCGCTGATTTAGGAGGGGAAGCGGAAACGCCGGGCGTTGGCGCGCTTAGAGCTTGGTGCCGGCGACTTTGGGCTGGGATCGCGCCGCGGCGGCCGATCCGGGCGACTTCAAGCGGGCTTCGAGATAGGCCACCGCCTTGGTGCGGCGTTCCGGGAGGTCCGTGTGGCTGATCGTCCGCCAATGCTTGATGCGGTCGAGAAGGATGCTGGGCGAACCCGACTTCACGATATAGTCGTCGCCTCCGGCTTTCAGGGCGGACAGCACCACGTCCATCGTATCGGCGGCGGTGAGGAACAAAATGGGAATACGGTCACCGAAAGTCTTGCGGAAGCGCTGGCAGGCTTCGATACCGTCGATCTCCGGCATCATGATATCGAGCACGATGATCGTCGGCATGTTGTCGAGCAGGAACTGCTCCGCTTCTTTCACGTTTTCGGCCGAGAATACGGTGT
This sequence comes from uncultured Rhizobiaceae bacterium, assembly GCA_964577835.1. GTDB lineage: Bacteria > Pseudomonadota > Alphaproteobacteria > SMXQ01 > SMXQ01 > CAVVYA01. The sequence goes on along the minus strand of CAZOBN010000033.1, from coordinate 7,597 downwards.
AGCCGTTAGACGACAAGATGTCGCCGTACAACCGCCGCTGCACAGGGTTATCTTCGACAAGAAGGATAAGCCCACTCGTTTCGTGCGCCATCATCTACTCCCACTCTTCGGAGGAGACTGCGGGATATTGATTAAATGTCCGTTAACGGTAATGCATCACGGCAGACGGCGTGGCCCCTCGATCGTGCCCGCCAGATTGGCAGGCCGATCGCTGGCGATCTCTGCCCGTTGGGCGCCATCGGCACCCGCGGACAGATCCCCATCCTCCGTTTCGGGCAGCGGTTCGAACGCGCGCTCCTCCGCCTCCTCCGCATAGGCGACGTCCGCTGCCGGCACAGTCACGCTGGCCGCCTGCAAGCGGCGGTAATTGAGAAAAGCGAAGGGGATAGTGGACAAATACACCAACATCATGATCGTGAGCGTGGCCCATGGCGTGGTCGCGACGAGGGCGGCCAGCAATCCGACCAGCATCAGACCGGGCAGCACCCAGCGATGCGGCACCTTCACCTGCTTGAAGGAAAATGTCGGAATACGGCTGATCATCAGCGCGCCAGCCATCAGCAGCACGCCCGCATTGACGATTGGATGGCGGAACAGCGATTCGCCCCACTGGAAATAGGCCATCATCGGCAAGAGCGCGGCACCGGCGCCAGCTGGCGCCGGCACGCCGGTGAAGAAATTGCCGGCCCAGGGCGGCAAATCGGAGATGCCGAGCCGCGTATTGAAGCGGGCGAGACGCAGCGCGGCGCACACCGCGAACAACAGGGCCAAGACCCAACCGATTCCGCCGGCGGATTGCAGCGTCCACAGATAGACCAGCAGCGCGGGCGCCACGCCGAAGCACAGGAAGTCCGACAGCGAGTCGAGTTCGGCGCCGAACTTGGTCGTGGCGCCGATGCGGCGTGCCAAACGGCCATCCAGCGAGTCGAGAATCGCCGCGATGATGACGGCGCCGACCGCCAGTTGCCAGCGCCCCTGGACTCCGAAGCGTATGGCGGTCAGACCGGTGCACAGCGCGAGCACGGTCACCACGTTGGGCAGAAATTGATTGATAGGCAGCTCGCGAATTCGGCGCCGTTGCCGACCGATCTTCATGATCCTTCTCCTGCCCTGTTCTGTCTCGCCGTCTAGAGGCCGCTTTGGGCGTTGCTTCCCGGCAGCCGTGCGATTTCGGTGACGCCACCCACGGCATGCTCGCCGACCGACACCAAGATCGTCGAGCCTTCAGGCAGATAATGATCCGTGCGGCTGCCGAACCGGATCAGGCCGAAACGTTCGCCGGCCTTCACCACTTGACCGAGCCGCAATGTGCAGATGATGCGCCGCGCGATGAGCCCGGCAATCTGCACCACCACCACGTCCTGGCCGCTCTCGGTCGTCAGACGAACCGACTGGCGTTCGTTGTGAATGCTCGCCTTGTCGAACGCGGCGTTGATGAATTTTCCCGGATGGTAGTGCAGCCCGGTCACCACGCCCGAAACCGGCACCCGGTTTACGTGGACGTCGAAAATATTCAGGAACACGCTGACGCGCGGCAGCGGCTTGTCGCCCATGCCGAGCTCCACCGGGGGTGGCGCGTGCGTCACGCTCACGACGCGGCCATCGGCGCCGCTGTACACCGTTCCGGGCAGACCTGGGGTGACCCGCTCGGGGTCGCGAAAGAACCAGACGCACCACAGAGCGACAATGGCGGCCGGCACGCCGAGCCACGGAGTCAACCACCACAGCAGCGCCGCCACGACGGCAAAACCGATCACGAAGGGAATGCCGGCGGGATGAATGCGAAACGACAAGGAAAGCCTCTGGAGTTACGAGAAAAGCGGAGACGCCTAGCGGCGCGGCAGTTCGAAAACCTGCCCCGGATAGATCAAATCGGGATCCTTGATCTGTTCCCGATTGGCCTCGACGATCAGCATGTAGCGCGTGCCTTGGCCATAAGTCCGGCGCGCGATGCGCCACAGGCTGTTACCCTCCACCACCACGATCGCTCCGGTCGACAGGCCGTCTTCGCCCGGCGGCTTGCGGGCAAACGCGTATTCGGCCCGGCCCGACACCTTGCCATCGGGCGCGACCTCGTCGACCCGCAACCGGTGCTCACCCGCGGCAACCGGCGTGGGCAGCGCAAAGTTCCATTCGCCCTTGTCATTGGCGCGCGCGGAACCTGCAAGCTTATCATCCAGATAAACGTTCAACTGAGCGCCTGGTTTCGCCTTGCCGCTGACCGAAGCTTTGCCATTCTCGTCATAGTCGATGACGCCGATGGCGACGCCGCCGGATCCCCCCGAGGTAAACGGCGACTGCAGAACCGTGGTCGGACCCGTTCCAGGGCCGCCCGCCTGATTGGGCACCCGCAAGGCCAGGGCGCCGGCACCGCTCTGCTCGGGCACGACGAGCACCACCTCGGATTCGGATTTCACCGGGTCTTGATCGGGCAGCTTGGATTCCAGGCTGAACACGCGCGCGCCGGGTGCCAAGGGCTTGTCCGGAACCAGCACCCATTCGCCGCGCTGATCGACCTGCACCCGCCCGATCACCGTTTCACCTTCCAGCACCATGACTTCGGCTCCCGGCGTGGCGCGGCCGGCCAGCACGGCGTCGCCGTTCGGATTGATCCGCACGACGTCGAAGCTCGGCGCCACCGGCTTGCGCGCGATCTGCGGCGCCTCGAGACCGGACGGTGCGGAGGATGGCGCTTTTGGCGCGTTCGAAGCGTCGCGGCGGGTGCCATCCCAGTCGACCAGCGAATTCAAAGCGATCGCCACGGCCAGGATGATGGCGCCGAGGATGACGAGGAGTGTCGGTTTGCTCAAGGGCTTGCTAATCCAGCGGTTGCGTGGATCAAGCTAACCTAATACGTGCACTCACACGATGCAACCAAACCGGCTTTGTGCGGCGCGCCGGGGAAATCGTGCCTATTTTGATTTGGGCCGATCCGCAATGGGCGGCAGTGATTTGAGATAAGCCACCATGGCGGCCAGGTCGTCGTCGCGCAGCTTCGACGTGCTGTGCTCGACGATATCGGCCATCTGCGCGCCGAGGCTGTCGCCTTCCGGCATGATGCCTGTCTTGAGCATGAAAGCGATGTCGTCCGCCTGCCATCTGCCCACTCCGGTATCCGGGTGCGGTGTGATGTTCGGCGTTGCATCGCCTTCGACGCCGTCCGGCGATCCCGCCATCCAGCGCTTCGTCTTGAGGCCGCCGGTGAAGTCGCGCTCGGTGTGGCATTCGGCACAATGGCCGAGAGCTTCGACGAGATAGCGGCCGCGGTGCCATTGTTCGTCGCGCTCCGGGTCCAGGGCGGCAGGTTTGAAATTCAGGAATTTCCAAAGCCCGAGCGCCCAACGCATGTTGAAGGGAAAGTTCAGTTCATGCGGCTTGTTCGCGGTGGCGACTGGCGGGAGGGTGAATATGTAGGCCTTGAGGTCACGGATATCCTGATCCGACATCATGGCATAGGAGGTATAAGGCAGCGCGGGGTAGTAGTGCGCCCCCGTCGGCGAGACGCCTTCGCGCAAGACGCGGACGAAGTCCGCGTCGCTCCACGCGCCGATGCCATGCGCCGGATCGGGCGTGATGTTCGGTCCATAAAATGTTCCGAACGGCGTCTTCAGCGCCGGCCCACCGGCAAGCAAAGCGCCTTTGTTCTTCTCGTCGGTATGGCAGCTCTGGCAGCCGGCCGCGTGGAAGATATATTTGCCGCGCGCCTCCGGCGTGTCGCCCTCGTCGACAGCCGCGCGGGCGGTCTTGACGGCGATGCTCAGCAATACAAGGAGCAGAATCCCAGCTAGGCCGGTGCGCGTCATACTCACCTAACAGGCGGCGCGAAGGAGTTGGCTGAAAGCGGCTGGGAAAGAAGATCAGCCGCAGCCTCATGGGCACCGCTGATCTTCAATGGCATGGCTAACGGCGTGGGGCGCGATAGTTCTTGTGACAGGCGTTGCACGCGTTGACGGTGGCCTGCTCCTTTTCGGCAAACGCCTTCTGGTCACCGGACTTGGCGGCGGCCAACGTCGCCGCCGCAGCCGGCTTCACGCCCGCAGCTAGTTCCTTGAACTTATCCCATTCGTTCCAGATCAGGGCCCGGGCGCGGGTTTTCTCGACTACATCGTCGCCGGTGCCCGGATTGAAATGGGAGAGAATTTCCTTGGCGTCGGTGGAGGCATGGATCTTCTCCGCGGCGGCGACGGCCTTGTCATCGAGCGACGCTTGGCCCTTCATGACATTGACCAGGATCTTCTCATTGTTGCTCAGCATGAGCATGAAATCGGAACGCTCTTTGGCCACGGCGGCGGCCTTAGCTTTGTCGTCGATCTTGGGCGGCATGTCCTGGGCGAACGAGGCCGAAGCACTCATGGCGAGCGTTGCCGCCAGAGCTCCCATGATCAGTTTCGCGCGCAAAGCCATTCTTATTCTCCTTCTGCGAATAAATTGCGGGCAACCCTGCCGGAGCCGAACCTCATGAAGCAAGGGACAAAGCTTGGAATAACAGAGATTTGAACGTGCTCACGCCACCGTGACAGACGGGTCTGAATTCTAAGGGGCTAGCGCACAGAACGGCCGGGGGGTATAGAAAGGCCCGTCCAATCGACCGTCCCATTCCCCTCGCATCGCTGAACCAAGCCCATGTTGCCATCCGCGCAACGCCTCAAGCGCTTGTTCCTGGGCCCCCCGAAAAACCCGCTGGCCCCCCAGATCCGCCAACATATGGCCCTCGCGGCCTTTCTGGCCTGGGTCGGCCTGGGCGCCGACGGACTGTCGTCGGCCAACTACGGCCCGCAGGAAGCCTATATCGCGCTTGGCCAATACACCCACCTCGCCCTCTATCTCGCCGTGGCGACTGCGCTCACCGTCTTCATCATCGCGTTCGCCTACAACCAGGTCATCGAGCTTTTCCCGTCCGGCGGCGGCGGCTACAAGGTCGCCACCACGCTGATCGGTGCGAAAGCCGGGCTCGTCTCCGGGTCGGCGCTGATCGTCGATTACATGCTGACGATCGCCATTTCGATCGCCAGCGGTATCGATGCGGTGTTCAGCTTATTGCCGCTTGGCCTGCAAGGCTGGAAGCTGCCGAGCGAAGTCGTCATGACGCTGGTTCTGCTGGTGCTCAACATGCGCGGCATGAAGGAACCGCTGAAGGTTCTCATGCCGGTTTTTCTCGGCTTTCTGATCACCCACGGCGGGCTGATCCTGTATGGAATTCTCGCCCACGCGGAGGGCGTCTCGACGCTGATTCCGGAAACCATCGCTGAGACCCACGAGCTCTCCGACTCGATCGGCTGGTTCGCGCTGCTCTCGCTGCTGTTGCGCGCCTTCGCGCTCGGCGGCGGCACCTATACCGGTATCGAGGCCGTCTCCAACAACATCAACAATCTCAAGGAGCCGCGCGTCGAGACCGGCCGCCTGACCATGCTCTATATGGCGGTCTCCCTGGCCTTCACCGCCGGCGGCCTCATCGTGCTCTATCTGCTGTGGGACGCCACGCCGCAGGACGGCATGACGCTGAACGCGGTCACGTTCAAAGTGATCTACGCCGAACTGTTCGGCGAGGAATCTCCCATCCAGTCGGCGGCCCTGATCATGACCCTGCTGTTTGCCGCCGGCATCCTCTTCGTGGCCGCCAATACCGGGTTCCTCGGCGGCCCCGCGGTGCTCGCCAACATGGCCATCGACCGCTGGGTGCCGCACCAGTTCAGCCAATTGTCCAGCCGGCTCGTGACCCAGAACGGGTTGCTGCTGATGGGTGGCGGCGCGCTCGGCATCCTGCTGATCACGCGCGGACAGGTCGACGTGCTCGTGGTCCTCTATAGCGTCAACGTGTTCCTGACCTTCTCCCTCAGCCTCTATGGCCTCTGTCTGCACTGGTGGCACTCCCGCAAGACCAAGCCTCACGCTTGGCGCCGCCTCGCCCTCTCCCTGATCGGCTTTGTCGTCTGCGCCGGTATTCTGTCGACCACCCTGTTCGAGAAGTTCACCCACGGCGCCTGGCTGACGGTGCTCATCACCGGCTGCGTCATCGCCATCGGCCTGGCGATCCACCGGCACTACGAAACCGTGCAGCGCGCCCTGGCCAAAGTCGACGCGTTGTTCGCCACCGCGGTGCCCCCGGTCAATCCGGAGGAAGCGCCCAAGTTCGATCCCGCCGCTCCCACGGCGGTGTTCCTGGTTGGCCGCAGCCTCGGCGCCGGCATGCACACCCTGCTGTCGGCGATCCGGCTTTTCCCCGGAGACTTCCGAAACTTCCTTTTCATCAGTGTGGGCGAGATCGACGCCGAGAGCTTCCATGGCGAGGCCATGCTGCCCGAGCTCACGCGCGAGATGGAAGAGCAGCTGCGCCACTATGTCTGGTATTGCCAGCGTCATGGCTTCGCCGCCGGCTTTCTCTACGATTTCGGCACCGACACGGTGCAGCGCATCGTCGATCTGGCCGATACCGTCATCCGCGAGTATCCCAACAGCGTGTTCTTCGCCTCGAACCTGGTCTTCGCGCAAGACAATGCCTTCACCCGCATGCTGCACAACCAGACCGCCTATGCGGTGCAGCGCAATCTTCATCTGCGCGGCGCCACCGTGGTGATCCTGCCCATGAAGATCTGACATCATCCGCGCGCCGTTGCTTTAAATTCTTCTCGGGTGAGTTGCAAACATCCGCCTGCCTTGCTTTCGCGCGACCCGACGCTATAACGGGTCCTGTCATCGTTCTTCGGCAAGAATACAATCATGACTCGAATCAATACGCTTTGCGTCTATTGCGGGTCCAGCACCGGGCGCGACCCGCGTCATGTCGCGACGGCAACGTCGCTCGGCAAGCTGATGGCGCGCGAGAACATCACCTTGGTTTACGGCGGCGGCCGTGTCGGTCTGATGGGCGTCGTGGCGGACGCGACGCTTGCCGCCGGCGGCAAGGCGATCGGCGTCATTCCGACCATGCTCAAGACGGTCGAGCTCGCCCACGCCGGCCTGACCGAACTGATCGCCGTCGATACCATGCATGCGCGCAAGCACCGCATGTTCGAGATTTCCGATGCCTTCGCCATCCTGCCCGGCGGGCTGGGCACTCTGGACGAGGCCTTCGAGATCATCACCTGGCGTCAGCTCGGCCTGCACGACAAACCGATCCTGCTGATCGACAGCGGCGGCTACTGGCAGCCATTCCGCGCCCTTTTGGAGCATGTGATCGAGGGCGGCTTCGCCCGGCCGGAGACCGCGCAACTGGTCACGGCGGTCGACAACGTCGCCGCCATACCGTCGATTCTGGCCCAACTGCCGGGACCCGGGGTGCCCCAGCGCCCGGACCGTATCTAGCCGGATTGGCCCCGCGGCCGGCACCTACGCCTCGGCTTGCACAAGCGGGCCAGGATCATTAAGGTGCGCCCGACATTTTCCGCCACCGCCTGCCCTTCCTGCCCTGGCCGACCGGCCGTCGTCCGGGCCGCCGGAAGGGTCATCGCTCATCGCATTTAGGCCGGGTCACGTTCGGGCCGGCATTTCAGGGGAGACAGACACTCCATGGCCAAGATCAAGGTCAAGAATCCGGTCGTCGAACTCGACGGCGACGAGATGACGCGGATCATCTGGAAGTTCATCAAAGACAAGCTGA
>CAZOBN010000032.1:0-34639 GCA_964577835.1 uncultured Rhizobiaceae bacterium | reverse complement strand
GACGTCGTGCATAGGCACGCATTCGCATGACTTCGGGGCATCCACGGATCGGCGCGTGCCAACGGCCTCGGCCTCAACCGGACAGCCGTGGACTTGATCGGCCATCCACGAGTTTTTTCACTTTTGACTTGGCAAGTCGTGGATGCCCCGGACAAGCCGGGGCATGACGATCTCATGAAAGGGCGGACCTCAGCACCGCACTAAGTGCCTACTTCACCATCTCCTTCGCGCGGGCGACGAGCGCGGGCGGGGCGGCATAGATCGTGGCGATGATCTTCTCCGATTCCGCGCCGTCGATCGGACTCACCGTGAGGTCGAGATTCCGGGTCTCGGCGAGGAATTGCGGGTCCTTCATGGTCGCGTCGAAACCCTCGCGCAGGGCGGCGAGCCGATCCTGGGGCACCTTCTTGGAAACGACGAATGGCCGTCCCACCGCGTCGGCCGCGATCATCACGTTGAGCAGCGTCTTGTCCTCGGCTGTTTTGACCAGATCGCCGGCGAAGGGCACCTCGCCGGTCAGATTCGGAGTCGGCACCGGCGAGAAGGTGACCAGCGGATTGATGCGCTTGTTGGCGATCCAGTCCGGCGGATTGCTGCTCCAGGCGCCGCAGCCGCCGTCGAGCTCGCCGCGCTCGATCGCCAGCCGCTCCTCGGCGCTGCCCGGGTAACCGGTGACATGGTGCACCTTGACGTCGAACAGGTTCTTGAGGATGGCGGCGTTGATATAGGTCGAAGTGCCGGCCGCCGGCGCGCCGATGTTGAAGCGCGCGTGCTTCAGCAGGTCGCCCCAGTTCTTGATGCCGGTGGCATGCCAAGCGTAGCACACGCGGTAGTCGCGCGTGATGCTGCCGACCCAGGCCACGTCGGAAAACTTCATCTTGATCTTGCCCGGGTCGACCAGGGATTCGGTGATCAACCCCGGGTTGAACGCCGTCATCACGCTGCCGTCGGCCGGCGCGTTGGCGTCGAGATACTGCACCGCCTTGAGGCTCGAGGCGCCCGGCATGTTCTGCACGACGAAATTGGGATTGCCCGGCAGGTTGCGGCCGTAGTGGCGCGCCAGCACCCGGGCATAGGCGTCATAGCCGCCGCCCGGCGAGAAGCCGACGACGATGTTGACGGTCTTGAATTCGAGGCCGGCTTGCGCCCCCTGCGGCGCCACCGACTGCGCGGCGGCCGGTGCAACCGCGGCCGCGAGGACAAATGCCGCGCCCGCGATGCCGGTAAAGCATATCTTCATTCCGTGACCTCCCCTGCCGCATCGGCGATGCGGCGTTCCCAGACGGATAATCAGCACGGACGGCGATGTATTCATCGTGCCGATCGAGCCGCTATTGAATTCGCCCGCTCTATTGCACCAGTTCGAACGGCACCTGAGTCGGGCCGGAGCGTTCGACGACGGTGTTCTTCGCCGGATCGTAGCCGTGCTGCAGCACGCGGCCGACCAGCCGCTCGCTGCGCACGATGACCGCGACGGAACGGACCGGGCCGCCCTGCTCCGCATGAATGGCGAAGGGCGCCACCAGGTCGACCTTGCCCGGCGTGCCCCTGGTCGCCGAGGCGATCCGCACTTCCGCGTAGCTGGGCTGGCTGCCGTCGTCGATGCGCTCGTAGCGTTCGAGGATTTCCTCGCCGTCGAGCACGCCGTAGAGCACCCAGGCGTGGGCATGGTCGTGCACGCTGCCGGTGCGGCCGGGATGGCGCACCACGGCGTTGATGACGAAATCGTGGTCCGGGTCTTCGTAGAGCAGCAGATTCTTGTAACCCTCGGTCGAGGGCCAGTTCGCCGAATGGGCACGCAGCCCCTCGTCGCGCACCAGCCGCTCGAGCAGCGGCTTGGCCTTCTCCATGCGGCGCTGGGTGTCGGGCTCGCTCGCCCATACCGCTCGCAGATCGGCGACGAAATCCTCGAAGACCGGCAGTCTCTTGCCACTCATGGCTTTCCCCTCGGCGCTGTCGGGTGTCTCGGCTATTCGACCAGCGGATCGCCTTCGACCGTGCAGCGGCGCAGCAGACGCTTATCTTCCTTCGGAAACCAGGTCCGCGCGTGGATGGAGCAGCGGTTGTCCCACATCAGGAAATCGCCATGCCGCCAGACATGCTCGTAGATGAATTCGGGCCGCTCGCCGATTTCGTAGAGCTGCTCGAGGATGTCGGCGCTCTCCTCGGGGCTGACGCCCTCGATGCGCTGGGTCATCAGCCGGTCGACGAACAGCGACTTGCGCCTGGTGTTCGGATGGGTGACGAAGACCGGATGGAAATAGTGCGGCGTCTTGCTGATGTCGGTGAGATCCGGCTTCTCGGTGCGCTTGTATTCGCATGTTGGAGAACAGCGTGTTGCCGCCGCTCGACGGCAGTTCCAGCGCATAGAGGAAGGTGTAGCGGTAGGGCCGCTCCGCATAGCCGGAATCGATGTGGAACCACATGTCGCCGTCGCCGAACGCGCCGATCGGCTGACCGTCCACCTTGATGTTGGTGACCAGCAGCACCTTCGGATCGGTCTGGTAGATGCCCTCGGTTCGGCCGCGCAGCGGCTCGGGCGCCTGCTTGCGGTTGCCGAGTTCGCCGAAATGGGCGGCGAAGCGGAGCTGCTGCTCCTGGCTGACGGTCTGGCCGCGGAAGACCAGCACGAGATGCTGGTCCCAGGCCTTGCGGATGGCGGTGACCTGCGCCTCGGTCAGGTCCTTGGTCAGATCGATGCCCCTGATCTCCGCGCCACAGGCGGGCGACAGCGGCGTCACTTTGATATCCAACACATCCTGCATACGCGACCTCCCAGGAACGGCTTGTTTTCCGCCATTCTAGGAAGACCGGCCGCCGGAAGTCACGCGTTTCCTGTCGGGCCGAAATCCAGATGCATTCCGCTCAGGCAAGCGCGCGCGATTTCGGCCACTGCAGGATCGGCGATTTGGCGGGATCGCGCTCGAAGGCGTCCGCTTCGGCCAGACACAGGCCCTTGGCGTCCTTGGGAGAGAGGATCGGCTGGCGGCCCGGCGCAATCGGCCAGGTGATGCCCAAGGCCGGGTCGTTCCAAAGCAGCGTGCGTTCGCTGCCCGGCTGATAGAAGTCCGTGCATTTGTAGAGTACCGTGGCGCGCTCGCTCATGACATAGAAGCCGTGGGCGAAACCGGGCGGCACCCAGAGGGCGGCGCCGCGCTCGGCGGACAGGGTTTCGCTGATCCACTGGCCGAAGGTGGGCGACGAGCGGCGCATGTCCACCACCACGTCGAAGATCTCGCCCGCCACGACAGCGACCAGCTTGCCCTGGGGATGGGTCAACTGATAGTGCAGGCCGCGCAGCACGCCATGGCGGGATTCACTCCAATTGTCCTGCACGAACTCGTAGTCGATGCCGCAGGCCGCGTATTTGCGCGACTGCCAGGTTTCCATGAAGGCGCCGCGCTCGTCGCGGAAGACGTCCAGGGTAACCCGCGAAATGCCGGATAACGGCAGCGGTTCCACGTTCATGCTGCCACTCCTCTGCGTTGCGGCTTGCCTTGGGAATTCAGAAGATCGTCGATGCAGGCGGACAGGCCATGCCGCCAGTCCGGCGCGTCGATGCCGTAGACCGTCCGGATCTTGCCGCAGTCGAGCACCGAATAGGCCGGGCGGCGCGCTGGGGTCGGATAGGCCTGGGTGGTGATCGGCAAGAGCTCCGGCACGGAACGGCCGCGCCGCGCCACCTCGGCGAAAATATCGCGCGCGAAATCGAACCAGGTGACGGCCCGCGCGCCGGCAAAGTGAAACGTGCCGAACACGTCGCTGTTGGGCGTCACCGCCTGACGTGCGATATGCCAGATGGCCTCGGCCAGATCGGCCGCCGACGTCGGGCAGCCGTGCTGGTCGCCGACGATGCGCAGCACCGGACGTTCGGCGCCGAGCCGCAGCATGGTCTTGACGAAATTCTTGCCGTGGCTGCCGAACACCCACGAGGTGCGCAGGATCACATGGCCGGAATGGACCTGCCGAACCAGCTGCTCGCCCGCTTCCTTGGTGGTGCCATAGACGCTCAGCGGGGCGACCGGATCGGACTCGACCAGCGGCATGGTCCCCTGTCCGCCAAACACATAATCGGTGGACAGATGGATCACCGGCGCGCCGACCTCGAGCGCCGCCGCCGCGACGATGCCGGCGCCGTGGTGATTGATTCGGTCCGCCGGCGCGGGATGGTATTCCGCGTCGTCCACGGCCGTGAACGCGGCGGCATTGACGACCACGTCCGGCTCGACCAGCGCGACCAAACCGTTGACCTCGTCCGCGCGCGTGATGTCGGCCTGCTCACGCGATGCGGTGACGACGCGCCAGCCTTCCGGCGGCAACAGGCCCGCGATAGCGCGGCCGACTTGGCCCGCACCGCCGAATACCAGAAGGGTCCGGCCGTTCCATGACTTGTCCATGAGCTCCCTCATTGCAGCAACGCGATCACGAGCGCGGCGAAGGACAGCACGACCGCCGCCGTGGCGAGGAAGCGCGGCATCTTGTCGGTCGGCCGGTGATGCATCGCGTCGATTGACGCTCCCTGGGATTGCACGAGGTCATCGAGCCGCAGCAGCGCATCCTCCAGCGTCTGCAGCCGGGACAACGGCGCCACATCGGCGGAATTGGCCGGTGCCCCGGCCGGGTCGGAGGGCATCTCGTCATCGCGGCGCTTTTCGGCCACCACCTTGGCGATGGCCTGCAGCTTGCGATGGATGAAGCCGTGGGACTTGGTCAGGGTTTCGACCGCGGTTCGCAAATCCCGATCGTGACCCGATGCGGACGAGCTGCCCGAAATGACGCGCGGCGCCAGTTCCACCGCGGCCCCGGTATCCGGGCAGACCGCGAGAATGGAGATGTCGTTCGGCGAAACGCCGTCCGGAAGGACAGCCTCGAAGGCATGCGCGCCGTCGCCGATGCCGCTCGCCTTGAGATCCTCGCGCGGCTGATCGGCGGCGACGATACCGACGGTATTGTCGCCCTGCTGCAGGCGTATCATGATCTTTGCCTTGGGCTGCTGCGCATCCCACGCCCAACCGTAGATGCGGTTGCCCGTAATGGCGTCGATGTAGCCGTTCACGCTGACTTGGCGCGACTCTTTCGGCTCGAGCTTCTGCGCGGTGGCATTCATCCCGGTTCTCCCAGCGGATCGGTGACTGCGGCACGCTGTGCGTGCGGCATGGCGGGCTGCCGAGCGGCGGCGCCAAGGCTCTGATAGAACGTGAGATGCTGGCGCGCCGCCTCTTCATGGCTGATCGGCTGGGGCGCGCAGTCACGCAGCCGCTCCCATTTCTCCGGGTCGCCCAGCAGTTCGCCCAGCTTGTCGGCCAAATCCTCCGCGCTGCCCATGCGGAAATGCACGCCGTTGATGCCGTCGAGCACCTTCTCGCGCATGCCGCCGATGTCGCTGGCGATCACCGGACGGCCGTGCAGGAAGGCTTCCTGGATGACGAGCGGCGAGTTCTCCCACCAGATCGAAGGCACCACGACCCAATCGACCTGACGCATCAGGTCCGCCATCTCATGGGCCTGATAGGCGCCGTAGAACTTGGCGCGCCGACCGGCTTTCTTGACGAGTTCCTCGAAGTTCTCGCGGAACGCGAGCGGCTGGTTTTCCAGGTTGCCGCCGAAGATGCAGAGCGCCGCGTCGTCGCCCCACACGGAGTCGGGCACGCGTCCCACCGCGTCGAGCAGAACCTGCACGCCCTTGAACTCCGTGACCTGGCCGAAGAATCCGATGCGCGCGCGGCGTCCATTGGGCGGAAGCGGACGTGGCGGCGCGACCTGCGCCGTGTCGATGCCGTTCTCCAGCATGACGAACTTTTCGGCCGGCAGGCCCCATTTCACATAGCGGTCGATCAGGAAATGGCTCGGGCTGACGAAGGCGTCGGCCAGCTCCAGGTGGTCCTTGAGGAAAAGCTCGCGCTCGAAGATATGGCGCGGCGAACTTTCCGGGAAGCAGGCGTGGCACTCGGCCGGGCTGGCGCTGCTGCACAGGCGCTTCTTCTGGGTCTTCACCATCTGCCCGTGATGCAGGCAGATCGACAAATATTCATGAAACGTAACGACGATGCGCGCCTTGGGCAGCGTGCGGCGCACTTCCCAGATCGCTTCCATGCCCAAACCGATGAAATGATGGAAATGCACCACGTCGGGCTGGAGATCGGCGAGATAGCGCCGGAAGGCGCCGGCAATATCGTCCGTGGCGCGGTTCGAGATCAGGTAGTCATCGTAGTCGTCCGCCCACAGGAAGGTCTCGCGCGGCCCCTGGCGCAGGCTCATCAGCGGCGTCTGCGCATGGCGCGCGATGGGATGACCGGCGCGCGACAGGAAGAAGGCCTCGACGCCCGGCAAGCGGTTGAGCCCGAGGAACAGGTTGTAGGAAGCCATTTCGGCGCCGCCGATGGAATAGGCGGGATGACCATGAGAGATGACGAGAACGCGCACGATGATGTCTCCTGGCCTCAGCCGGCCGCCGCGGCGCGAACACGGGCGCGCGTGACGTCTGAAAGCGCAACCACCGGCCCGGCGCCGGTAGTGTCGTTCGCGGCTTCAGCGGATGGCGTGGACGGCCGTTCCTGCCAGGCGGCGCGGAAGCTCCAGCCGTCGACCAGCTTGGCGACTTGCACGGTGGAGTCGGACGCGGCCTGCAGATCGTCGAGCGCATAGAGTTCGGCCGCGGCGGTCCAGTTCATGCGCACGCCAGCGTTGCCCATGCGGAGGAACAGATCGACACCCTTGAAGCTGTCGGATGCATAACCCTGGCTGAAACCGCCGACCGACTCGAAGGCCGACCGGGTCATGGCGCAACACTCGACGGCGCAGGCCAGGGTCCGTCCGTCGTTGCGCGGCAGGGCGCCGCGCGGATAGCCGGCGCGCGAGCAGACGGCTGAGCCGTAGGGAGCGGATTCGGCGAACTGGACCGCGTCGACGCCGGCATAGCGCACCGAGCCGTCCTCGTAGAGCAAGGTCGGGCTGACCGCCGAGGGCGCTTCGCCCTCGCCCAGCGCCGCGAGCATATCCACCAGCCAGCTTGCGCCGAGGCTATGGACGCGCGGCGACAGAAACGCCAGTATCGGGCCGTCCGTGGCATCGACGCCGACCTCCAGCGCCTCGCAATGATCCACCGGCTCGGCGGCGACCAGAACGTCGGCCGCGATGCCGTAGAAATCCAGGTCGCGCGATAGCCGGCGCGCCGCATCCGGCGCCGCGGGCGAGCAGACGAACACCGGCTTTGCGTCGCTGGGCAGCATGCAGCGCGCCAGATGCGCCACCACCACATTGATCTTGGTGCCGGTATCGACGATGGGAATGATCAACGCCGTGCGGCCATGGCGGGGGGCGGTGCGAACCGCTCGATAGGTCCTGCGCTTCCTGGGCGCCGCCCCGCGCGCATGGAACAGCGGCGCCAGATGGCGCTCGATGATCTCGATCGCGGCAGCCTTGTGCAGGTCGACGCTCGCCAACAGCCGCTGTCGGTCGCCGGCGCCATCCATGGTCGAAACGCCGACCGGCATGAAGGCGTAGGCGCGGCCGCCGAGGTCGAGTTCGATCCAGGCGTTGCTTTCCTCGGCGCGACCGCCTTCGCCGCGGTGGGGGAGGAACACCGTGAAACCATGGAGATCGTGGTTGATGCTGCCGGCGAACAGGGGGTCATTGCTGAACCCGGCGCTGACGTCCGCGCGCGCCAACCGCGTCCAATTGACGTCGAGCCGTTCGCTCAAGCCGCCGGTACCGCGCAGCAGCACGGAGCTCACCAGCTTCGTCGGATCGAGCAGCCAGCCTGCGACATACCAGCCGGCGCCCGGAACGCGCATCGCCATGTCGATCGCCATGCGCACCGGGACATTCAGGCCGGATACCGTGTCCTGGCCGGTGTAGCGCGGACGGCAGGCGGCGTGAAAGACTTTTTGGCCCGCCGCATCGGTGCGCAGATTCGCCGTCAGGCCGGTCAGATGCCGAGGCACTTCCTCATCGCGCAGGTGAACGGCGGCGGGCAGAACCGTCAGACGCTGGAAACGGTTCTCGCTACGAATGTAGATATGCCGCGGCGCCGCGGCGCCGGTGTCCACGCGGACGAGCGCCACGAATCCCATGGCGGGTGCCGCCACATCCGAACGGCTGAACGTCGCGAACACCGCATCATGCTCTTCCAGCTTGCCGCGGTCGATCAACAGACGCGGCTCGACCTTGTGCGGATCGCGAATCCAACCTTGTAAGAGCAAACTCTCGCCGTCGGCGCGTCCCAGGATTTCGACGACTCCACTTTCCTCCGCCGCGGCGTGCAGCGCGGCCGCGATCAGGATCCGGACCGGCTCCGGTGCCGCGCCCGATAGGGCGGGAAAGATATCCATGAGGAAACGCACGGCCTCGCTGGCCCGCGCGCCAAGATGGGTGAGCAACGCGCCGGCAAACCCGTCCGCATCCAGAATCGAGGCCGGCATATAGGCGATGGTGGAGGACTGAGCGCCGGTACCGTGCAGTTGGAAGCCATCGCCGCTTTGCGACAACCCCGCTTCCGGCGCGTGAATGACAATGAGGAACCAGCGGCGCTTGTCGCCATAGGTCCATGTCGCGGCCCCGAAGCGGCCCTTGCCCTGCTGGCGCTTCTTGAGAATGGCGACGCCCTGGGCGGGAATATCCTCGCCGCTCCAGCCGAGCAAAATCAGGGTGTCGCGGCCCAGTCGGTGGCCGGCGACGATCTCCCCGAGGCGATCCTGCGACGGAGTCATGGCCGATCAGCCCGCCAGCGCGGTGGCGAGCATGAGCGCGCCACCGCTCGCCCGCGCACGCGCTTCCGCGACGACGCGGTCATAGAGATCGAGATGATCCTTGGCGGCATCGGCCATGCCGCGCGGCTTGAGGATACCCGTGACCAAGCGGCTCCACAGTTCGGGTTCGAGCGCCGCCTCCATCTTTTCCGCCAGGTGGGCGCCATCGCCGGAGCGGAACCAGATGCCGTCGATGCCGTTGCGCACCGCTTCGGCCATACCGCCAATGCCGCTGCAGATCACCGGGCGCTTGTGGTGGAAGGCCTCCTGAATGACCAGGGGCGCGTTCTCGAACCAGATCGACGGTACCACCACCCAATCGGCGTCGGCCATCAGGCTCGCCATCTCGTCACGCCCGTAACGGCCGCGCAGATGGATGTAGGGAGCGTCCGCCGTCGCCTTGGCGAGCTCGGCCTTGAACGCGTCGGTCTGGAAATCGCTCGCCCCGTGCAGGGTGAGCGAAATCGGGCCGGCGCCGCTCTCGGTCAGGCGCCGCGCGGCATCGATGGCCACCAGCGCGCCCTTGAACGGGTTGAGATGGCCAAAGAACGCGAAGCGGTTGCGCTTGCCGCCGGGCGGCGGAGCACGGTGGCCCGCGACGGGACTCGGCCGCAACCCGTTGCGGATGACTTCGATGCGATCCGCCGGCAAGCCCCACTCGATATAGCGGTCGCGCAGGAATTCGCTCGGAGAGAGGAAGCGGTCGACCAGGGAAAAGGCGTGCTTGAGAAACAGCTCGCGCATGACGAAGGCGTCGCGCGTCGCCTCCGGGAAGCACCGCACGCAGGAATCCGGGCCGGGATCGCGGCACAGGCGGCGGTCGGTCGTCGTGACGAGTTGGCCGTCGTTGGCGCAGATCGGATAATAGTCGTGCAGCGTCAGCACGATGGCCGCATCGGGCAAGGTGCGGCGCACCAATTGGAACGCCTCGACCCCGATCAGCAGTGCGTGGTGAAAGTGAACCACATCCGGCTTGAAGGTCCGCAGCAGCCGCTGCAGCTCCAGCATGACGCCGTGCAGATCGACCTGGGACATGTTGAAGCGGTCGAAATGGCCGGTCCACAGCAGAAGCTCGTCCGGCGCGCGGCCAACCGCCTGCAGCAGAGTGCCGGGCAGCCGGCCGCGGTGCAGCTTGTCGACGCACGCGACATACAGACCTTCCACGCCGTGAGTCTTCAGTTCCTGGAACAGGCCGTGGCTGAAGATTTCCGTGCCGCCCGGATGGAGGTCCGGATGGTTGTGGCAGATCGACAGGAGTTTGGGTGGCTTTGTCATGTTTTTCAACCCGCGCTCGCTGCAGCCTGCAGCACGTTGATGTCCTGGAAACTGTCGCCCGGCGTCGGGCGGCCGCTCCAGCGGCCATAGACCGGCGGCCGCGTGCGCCGCAATCCGCACTCGAGGAAGATCGACAGCAGGAAATCCTCATCGAAGGCGACCGCCGCCGAAGGGTTGTCGGCATAGGCGTAAATCTCGCGCTCGGTCGTGGCGCCATCGAACGGCAACACGCCACGTCCGGCCTGCAGGCCTTCCCGCGCGGGACCGTTGAGCATGAAGCTGGTGATGAGGCAGCGGCCGCCCGGCGCCAGCAGCCGCCTGATTTCGCGCGCGTAGGCGCGCACTTCGCCGGCCGTCAGGTGAGTAATCACCGAGGTCATGAAGATGAAGTCGAACTCGCCCGCCTCGAACGGCAGTTGCACATCGCTGGTTAGCAGCACGCCGGAGGGGTTGTAGAGCGGGTGCGCGAGGTCGAGGTGATGAAAGTGGAAATTGCCATAGTACGGCGTGATGTTGGCGGCGCACCAGTCGATCCCTTCCGCCGCCACATCGATGCCGTCATACGTGCCGGTCTCGAGATATTGGGTCAGTGGCAGGGCCATGCGGCCGATGCCGCAGCCGATATCGAGCATGCGGTCCTGCGGCGTGAGGTCGCCCATGCGGACGAACCATTTCAGGAACTCGACCCCCACCGCGACGAAATCGCCGTCGCCGACGAAGTTCTTTTCGCTCGGCGGAACCGGCAGGAAGCGATTGCGGCGGATATAGCCGGCCAGACGCTCGAGATATTCCTCCCGGCGGTCGGCCATCTCGTTGTCCGGTGCGCGAACCGCGGCGCTGTTCATCGCACGCACCCGGCCGAGGTGGCCTCGAACAGCGCATGCTCGCTGGTATTGATCAACACTTCGGCGGCGGGATTGTTGGTGACCAACTCCTCGACCGGCGGCTCGCCCACCACGGGCTCTTCGTCAAGCGCCTCATCCGCCACCGGCTCCTCATCGGACAGTTCCTCGCCCGCCGTGATCTCTTCCATCATGGCCGACCAGCGCTCGGCATGGAGGGCGCGGTTGTAGGCCGAGGCGGCGGTGCCGACATAGCCGGCGTGCAGCGTGATGGAGCGGCGCTCGAAGTGATAGAGCTCGGCGCGCGGCTCGTAGCGGATGTCATAGCCGCGCGAACGCAGCTTGAGGCAGAGATCCGAGTCCTCGTAGTCGCCGACGACATAGTCCTCGCTGAAGCCGCCGACCTCTTCATAGACGGCGCGCGGCATCAGCATGGCGGCGCCGGTCACGCCGGGCACCGAACGCGACACGTTCGCGGCCGGCCAGTCGCGCGGATAGCCCTTGAAGAAATGGGTGTTGTACCAGCGGCCGTCGATGTCGCGCTCGAAGGTCAGGCCGGCATGCTGCAACGAGCCGTCGTCGAAGATCAGCTTCGGCCCGACGGCGCCCATCGGGCGCGCGGCGGATCCGATGCGGAGCGCGGTGCGCAGGCTGCGCAGCCAGTTGACGCCGAGCGGGATCACGTCGGAATTCATCAGCATCAGCAGGTTGCCGCGCGCCGCGCGCGCACCGGAGTTGTTGGCGGCCGCATAGCCGAAATTGCCGCCCATGACGACGAGCCGGAACGGCAGCCCGGTCACCACATGGAGGCCGCGCAGCAGATGCTCGATCTCGCCGCGCTGCTCGGGAGAATCCAGCACATAGATCAGCTCGGCATCGCGTCCGATCTCGGGATCGGCAGCGAACGCGCTTGTTTGCAGCCGCAGGAAGCTGAGATTGCGATAGAGCGGAACGATGATCGAAACCGCCGGGTTGGATTTCTGCGGACCGATCTCGACGATCTCGGGCGGCGTCTGGCCGGCCATGACGCGGCGGTGCAGCTCGGCGGTGGCCGGCGCCACCACGTCGGCCAGGATGCTCGGCGACAGCTCGTTCGGCGCCACGGCGCTCAGCACGGCATTGCGCATCTCGACATCCGATAGCACCCGGAGCGGTGCGGTGGTCGTCACCGTTCCGCCGGCGGTGATCAGACGCAGGCCATGCTGCAGGACCGGAACCGGCTCGTTGATTGGCACCAGGGCGACAAAACCGGGCCGTGTGTGGCGATCGCCGGCGAATCCCGGGGCCTTCTGCAGATCGGGACGCGGCAGGCGATACCACAGATCCTTCAAAGGCTCGACCCCGAACGGCGACAGCAGTTCCGCGTCCTGCACCAGCGCATTGCGGTCGCGTATCCAGCCCTGGAGAAAGACGCCGGCGGATCCGCAGCTCGCGGAGAATTCCAGCACCGCGCCGATCGGATGTTTCGGATTGGCGAGTTCGCGCGCCGGTTCGGGCGCCAGGATCTGCAAGGCGCGCGCGGCGGCGAAGGCCTCCTCGCTGCCGACCAGGCCGAGACAACGCAGAACATAGTGGCGCTCGGCACTGCTCAGTTTCTTCTGCTCGGCGAGGCTGGCCACGCTGGGAATATTGCCGATGGGCAGCAGTTCCGCGCCGGCCAGGCCTTTCTCGCCCACCACGATGTTGGCGATGCCCTGCGCGGCCGCCCAACGCGGCGCGATCAGAATCAGATGGGAATCGCCGAGGTCCGATGGTGCGACCACCGGCCGGAATGGAAACTCGAGCACGCGCTTGTCGTTGCCGGCATAAATTGCCTCGACGGCGCCCGTTTCCGGCGACGGCGCCGCGGCGTAGACGATATACCCCGCGGCCAGCGTGGCCCTGGGCTGGAACTGGATCGTCGGCTTGCGGCCGCAGGCGAGCAGCAGCCGGCGGCTGAAGCCGGCAAATTCTTCGACTTCGGAGATTCGAAAGGTGCCGCGGCAGACTCCCATGACGTAGCCGACGAGGCGAGCCTGCTCGGATTCGCCGAGCGCGCTGGTCAGTAGCGCCGCATCCTGCGCGGCGCTGTCCGCCGGGCGGCAGCGCAGCGCATGTTTGCCGTGCTTGACCGAAACCGTTCCGTTGAAATCGACGGTGGGGCTGCGGAAAGCGAGGAAGGTCCGGCAGGCGCCGGCTGCCGTGGCCAGCCGCATCTTGGCGCGCTGGCGGCCGGCCGGCTTGCCGTCGAGCTCCAGTTCGATGGCCGCGTCAGGGGGTTCGTCGTTGTCCCAGGCGGCCAGCAGCACGTCCCCGCCGAGTCGGAAGACATGGAGCTCGTCGAGGGTCAAACCGGCGGAGCGGAGAAGCATGGCCACAACGCAAAAAAGAGGCGCCGCCGCGGACACCGGAGGGGGCCCGCGGCGGCAAGATTAGGCTCAGTGGATTTTGAAGAAGCTGTCCGGATCCGCATGAATGTCGTCGGCACTGACATTCACCAGCGTGATGCTGTCGCCGCGGCCAAGATCGATCACCGCATTGCCATCGCAATCGCTGTGCACGCGCGACAACAAGTCATCCGCATCATGGATGCGCAGCCCGTTGATGTTGCGCTGGATCTCGAGGATGTCGCCGTCCTGGAAATCCATCACCAGGTCGCGACCGCCGCCGCTCGAGAAGACAAAGGTATCGTGACCATTGCCGCCGAACAGCACGTCCTTGTCGGCACCACCGGCCAGGACATCCTCGTCGGCACCGCCGATCAGCGTATCCTTGCCTTTGCCGCCGTCCAAATAGTTGCCATGCTGGCCGCCGATGAGCGTGTCGTTGCCCTTATCGCCGAACAGCAGATTGAAGCCATCGCCACCAAGGACGGTGTCGTTGCCCTTGCCGCCGAAGATGATGTTATGGCCGTCGCCGCCGAAGATCGTATCGTTGCCGTTCTGGCCGAAGGCGATCCAGTTCCCGTCGCCGAGAACCATATGGTCGCTTCGATTCGTGCCGAACTCCACGTCGTAAGACCCGCCGGGAATAGTCGCCATTGTATGCACCCTGAATCGTTAGGAGTGTGGTCGAGCGATCTGCTCTGACTGCGGTGGAGGAAATTCCCCTCAACGCCTCTCGTGGAGTTTCCAATAGATCCCCCTAACAAATTCCTAACGTACCAAATATGTAATAGTATAAAAACCTATAGAATAAGGATAAAAATTTAGATTTAAAAACATACAAAAAATTGGGCGCGAATTTTTCCGACTTACGCCAAAAATAAACCAGTATTATTCGGATATTGTGCCTATTTCTTAGAGTATTCGCCTATTTTATATTGCATACTCATGCCCTATACTTGATTACTTTGTAGCGCAGCTGTAATCGAAGATGGACGATGAAACACGCCCGTAACCGGATCACGACCGCACGGCGACATCGCCGGCCGATACCGTACGGATTATTGGCGGCGATATTTTTCGCCAGCGTCGCGGCGGCGGAACCATCGGCAACGAGGATTTTGCTGAGCATCCCCGCATCGGCAC
Organism: uncultured Rhizobiaceae bacterium; assembly: GCA_964577835.1. Taxonomy (GTDB): domain Bacteria; phylum Pseudomonadota; class Alphaproteobacteria; order SMXQ01; family SMXQ01; genus CAVVYA01. The sequence goes on along the minus strand of CAZOBN010000032.1, from coordinate 20,266 downwards.
CGGAGGAAACCGTGTACGAATGGCAATCGATGCGGTGCGAGGATTGGGATATTCCCGACAGCGCCGCGCGCGCCTGGCGCGATTCGCAAGGACGCGTCCATCTCATCGCCTCCCATACCAACAATCGGACCATGAGCGGCCTCTCGCTCGACGAACTGCACCACGATTGCCGGGTGTCCTACAGAGGCGCTCAGCGGGACCAGCCGGCACGGCATGACGATCGCGGCTGGGTCGCGAGCACCTACACGCCGGACGGGCGTCACGTATTCGCGCTGATCCACAACGAATTTCACGGTCATCGGCGCCCCGCCTTATGTCCTGCCCAGGCCTATATGAAATGCTGGCGCAACAGCGTCACCCTGGCGCTCTCCAATGACGGCGGCCTGAGTTTTTCCCGCGCAGCGAACACCGATCATTTTGTCGCGGGACTGCCCTACCCCTATACGGGCGCCGAGGGCCAGCACACCGGATACTTCGCGCCGTCGAATATTCTGTTCAGGGACGGTTATTACTATGCCTTCCTTTGGACCGAGACCTATCGCGCGCAAAGCCGCGGTGCCTGCCTGATGCGCACACCCGATCTGGCCGATGCGCGCGCCTGGCGGGCCTGGGACGGCTCATCCTTCGCGATCGCCTTCGCCGACGCCGAGAACGAGACCGTCGACGACGACACAAGGCATGTCTGCGCGCCCGTCGGGACCGGCAGACTGATCACCACGGTCTCGAGCGTGATGAGACATAAGCCCAGCGGGCTCTACATCGCCATGATGGCTGCGCGCCAGCCGCCCGGCGATACGCGCAAGCCAACCGGCATCTATTACGCCACCTCGCCGGACCTGATCGACTGGAGTCCTCCGGTGTTGCTGCGGGCCGTGCCGGTGCTCCAGCCGAACGGCTGCTCCGATACTCAGTCGTTCTACTATCCGTCGCTGATCGATCCCGATTCGTCGTCGCGAAATTTCGAGGATACGGACGATCGCGCGTATCTGTATTTGACTAAAATTTACCTCGACAATTGCAAGGTCGGGATGAAGCGCGATCTCGTACGTCTTCCCGTCGTCATCAGCGCCCGACATTAACGCCACCTTATGGATTGTCGCGCGAGAATCGCCGGATAATCGTGTGCCTAGGCACATGCCGAGACGATCAGGAGAGTCCCGTGCCCTTTCAAGCGACGCGACACCGTACCGTCTATCGCGATCGGATCTCCGCGCGCGGAGATCCGATCGTCGCGCGTTGCATGCACCGCATGATGCGGTTCACCTCGGCGGCGTTCCCCGCCGCCTGATTGGATTCGCCGCTATGTTCAGCACCGGTCGCCAATGCGTTCGCTCATTCCGCTCATCCCGCTTGTCGAGAGCCCGCCGATGAATGTCCTCTTCATCCATCAGGATATGCCGGGACAGTTCGGTCATCTCGCGGCCTACCTCGCGCGCGGCACGGACAATCGGGTCGTCTTCCTGACCAAAACGCAGAAGGCGCCGCCGCCCGGCGTGTCCCACGCCATGTACCGCCCCGCTCCGATGGCGGCGTCGGATCCGTTCGTGCGCGGCTTCGAAGCGGCGGTGCTGCATGGCCGGGCAGTCGCCAATGCGTGTCTCGAACTGCAGGACCGCGGTTTCGTCCCAGATATCGTCGTGGCCCATCCCGGTTGGGGCGAGTCGCTCTACGTCAAGGACGCGATTCCGGGCACCAAGCTCGTCAACTATTGCGAATTCTTCTATCACGCGTCGGGCGCCGATGTGGGTTTCGACCCGAACGAGCCGGTCGATGCCGGCATGGCCGCCATGATGCGCACCAAGAACGCGCATCTGCTCCTGTCGCTCGCCGCCTGCGACCGCGGCCTGAGCCCGACCACCTGGCAGCGGTTTCTCCATCCCGCCGAATACCGCCATAGGATCGATGTGATCTTCGACGGCATCGATGCCGAGCGCGTGCGGCCCAATACGGAGGCCGCCTTCCGCCTGGCCGACGGCACGGTGCTGACCAGACGCGACACCGTCATTACCTATGTCGCGCGCAATCTCGAACCTCATCGCGGCTTTCCCAGCTTCATGCGCGCGCTGCCCCATATCCTGTCGGCGCTGCCTGACGCCCATGTGGTGATTGCCGGCGGCGATGACGTGAGCTACGGCCGCAAGCCGGCGGATGGGCGCAACTGGCGGCAGGTCATGATCGACGAGGTTCGGCCGAATGCCGCCCGCGTGCATTTCACCGGTACTCTGCCCTACTTGGACTATGTTTCGCTGCTCCAGGTATCCACGGTCCATATCTACCTGACGGTGCCGTTCGTGCTGTCGTGGTCGGTGATGGAAGCGCTGTCGGCGGGTTGCATCGTGGTCGGGTCGCAAACCGAACCGGTCATGGAATTCCTGCGCGATGGCCACAATGGATTCCTGGCCGATTTTTTCTCGCCCGCCGACATCGCGAAGAAAACCATCGCCGCCGCGCGCCGCCGCGGCGAGCTCGATCCCATGCGGCGGCTGGCGCGCGAAACCATCGTCGGCCACCATGATCTTGCGACCTGCCTGCCGCGACAGACCCGTCTGCTGCGCGGCATTGCCGGACACGATCAGCCGTCCATGGCCGTGGAACGCTGCGCATGAGCGCCGGCGCATCATCCCGCCATGGGGGATATCCCAACTCGGCACGTATGACGGACAAGCAGCGCCATGCCGATCTGCTGAACGATACCTACCGGCGGTTCGCGCGCGTGCTGCTCTTCGCGTTCGTCCTGACCGCCGTTTGCAATCTCGGCCTGCTGCTGGTGCCGATCTACAGCATGCAGCTCTATGATACGGTGTTGAACACGCGCAATCTCAACAGCCTGTTGTGGCTGACGATCGGCCTGGCCGTCGGCTTGGCGGTCTATGGTGGGCTCGAATACACGCGCGCGATGCTCTACGAAGCCATGGCCGGGCGCGCCGGTCGTGACCTGGGCTTGCCCACACTTCTCGCAGCGGCGCACGCGGCCGATGGCGAAAGCCACGCTCTGCCCGGCCAAGCGGTGCGCGACCTCAATGAGGTGCGCGGATTCATCACCAGCGGCGTGCTCACCGTTCCGCTGGACCTGATCTGGACGCCCATTCTCGTCATCGTGCTATTTGCCTTCCATTGGGGCTACGGCACCTACGGCCTACTCTGCGCCGCCGCCCTTTTTGGCCTGAGCATCCTTGGCGATGCGATGACCCGCCGCCCGCTCGAGGAGGCCAACGACCAAAAGATTCGTTCCTTCGCCGAAATCGCGGTGGCGGTGCGCAGCGCGGAAGCCGTGGAGGGCCTCGGCATGATGCCGGCGCTCAGCCGCCGCTGGCAGATCTCCCAGAACGCGATGCTGGAGCGCCTGTGGCGCGGCACCCGCGCGACGCGCCTGATCGCCTCCGTCATCAAGACCCTGCGCTTCCTGATGAGCGCCGGCGTGGTCTGTCTCGGCCTCGTCCTGACCCTCGACGGCCATGTTTCGGCCGGCACCATGATCGCCACCAGCATCATGATGTCGCGCCTGCTGGCGCCGTTCGAGAAACTGAGCACGTCATGGCGCGCCTGGGTCTCGGCGCGCGGCGCCTGGCGCCGGGTCAAGCAGGTGCTGCTCGAAGCGAAACCGGTGCGCGGTACCTTTCCCTTGCCCTGCCCGGAGGGCCGCCTGATGGTCGATCGGCTGGTCTATATCGCACGCGGCAGCGAACAGGCGGTGCTCCGCGGCATCTCGTTCGCCATCGAGCCGGGCGAAGTCCTCGGCATTATCGGCCCGTCGGGCGCCGGCAAGTCGACCCTCGCCCGCCTGATCGTCGGCATTCAGGAACCGACCGCCGGCGGCGTCTGGCTCGACGGCAACAATACCTGGCTATGGGAACGCGGCGATTTCGGCCGCCATGTCGGCTACATGCCGCAAACCACGGTTCTGCTCGACGGCACCGTCGCCCAGAATATCGCGCGCTTGCAGGATTCGGCTCCACAGGTGGTGGTCGCCGCCGCCGCGCGCGCCGGCATCCATGATGCGATCATGAAGCTGCCGAACGGCTATGCCACCCGGGTCGGCGACGCGGGTTTCGTGCTGTCCGGCGGCCAGCGCCAGCGGCTGGCCCTGGCGCGTGCCCTGTTCGGCAATCCGCGCCTGTTGATCCTCGACGAGCCCAACTCCAATCTCGACGACGAGGGCGAGCGCATCCTGCTCAATGCCATCCGTTTGGCACGTGACGAGGGGACGTCGGTCATGATGATCGCCCACCGCCCCTCGCTCATGGCGGTCGCCGACAAGCTCCTCATCCTGAAGGAAGGCGTCATCGAGCGCTTCGGCACGCGCGATGCCGTGATGCGGGCCATGCAGAAGCCGAGCGTCCAGCTGGTGCGCAGCGCCGATGCGGACCCGCCCCAGGCAAGGCTGGCCACGCGATGAGCATCACAGCTCTGATCGCGGACCGGTGGCGGGCGCCGGCCTCGGACGGCCTGACCGAGCGGCTGCGCCACGAGCTCGGCGGCGCCTTCGCCTTTGCCGCGCTGGTGACTCTCTTCATCAACATCGCCATGCTCTTCGTGCCGCTTTACAGCATGATCGTTTACGACCGCATCCTGCAGTCGCGCAGCATGGACACCTTGATCATGCTGAGCATCGGCTGCGTCGTCGGCATGGTGCTGTATGGCGCGCTCGAGTTCTGCCGCAGCCTGATCTTCATGGTCATGGCCGACCGATTGGCGCGCCGCCTCAGCCTCTCGACCCTGCGCGCCGCCATCTCCCGGAGTCTCGCGGGCGATCCGTCCGCTGCCGGCCAGGCCCTGCGCGACCTCGACTCGCTGCGCATGTTCGCCTCCGGTTCCTCGCCGGTGGTCTGCCTCGATATGCTGTGGACCCCGCTGGTCGTCGTGGTGCTCTATCTTCTGCATCCCTGGTACGGTTACTATGGCCTGTTGTGCGCCGGCGTGCTGTTTGTCCTGTCGGTCGCGAACGATCTCGCGACCCGCGAGCCGCTGATGGATGCGAACGCGGCGGCCGCAGCGGCCCAAGGCGAGCTGTCGGCCGCCTTGCGCCACCGCGAACTGATCGACGGGCTCGGCATGCTGCCCGAGGTGGCACGCCATTGGACCCGCCAGCAGAACAAGCTGCTGGCACGCAGCGCCGCCGTCACCCGGCTCAGCACCAAATTCTCCGTCGCAGCCAAGACCGCCCGGCAGGCCATGCAGGCCGGCATCGTCGCGGTCGGCGTCATCCTGGTGGTGCATCACGAAGCCTCGCCGGGCAGTCTTCTCGGCGCGTCCTTGCTGGTCGGCAGGCTGTTGCTGCCGTTCGAGCAGCTCATCGCGGCCTGGCGCCAGTGGACTGCCGCGTTGGCGTCCTGGCACCGCGTGCGAGACCTGCTGGCGGGCGCCACGGCGCGCCCGCGCCTGGCGGCCCCCGCGACCGTCGAAGGCCGGCTGGTGCTCGACACTGTGAGTTTCGCGCCCATGTCGCTGAATGCTCCGATCGTCAGCGAGGTATCCCTGACGATCGAGCCCGGCGAGGCGGTCGCCATCGTGGGTCCCTCGGGCTCCGGCAAATCGACACTCGCCCGCCTGGTCATGGGCATCCTCGCCCCGAGCGCCGGGCGAGTCACCCTGGACGGCATTCCGACCGGCGACTGGGATCGCGGCGAGATGGCGAAGCATGTCGGCTATCTGGCGCAGTCGGTCGGCTTGCTCGACGGCACGATCCTCGACAACATCGCGCGCATGGAATCGGCCGAGACGGCGGCGGCCATCGAAGCGGCCAACCGCGCCGGCGTGCATGACCTGATCGGGCGCCTGCCCCACGGCTATGCCACCCAGGTCGGCGATGCCGGCCAAGCACTGTCGGGCGGCGCCCGTCAACGCATCGCGCTGGCGCGCGCGCTGTACGGTCATCCGAAGCTCCTGGTGCTCGATGAACCCAATGCCAACCTCGATTACGACGGCGAGCAAGCGTTGGTCAAAGTCATCCGCGAGGTCAAGGCAAGCGGCGCCGCCGTGCTCCTGATCACCCATCGCCCGTCCATTCTGGCGGCTGTCGACCGCGTGGTCGCATTCGAAGCCGGTCGCATCGCGCGTATCGAGAGCGCCACACCGCGGCCTTCCCTCGGCACGGCCGGTCGCGTCGGTCAAGCCGCCGGCGCCCGCTGACTACGGAGTATTCCCATGTCGCAACTGATCCCCACCTGGCAGGCCGAGCTCGAGACCGAGGATCATGGTCCCTCGCTGCGCCGCATCGTCATCGCCAGCTTGGCCGTCATCGCCATCGGCTTCGGCGGCTTCTTCGCCTGGGCCTTCATGGCGCCGCTCGACAGCGCGGTGCCGGCCAACGGCACCATCGTCGTCAATTCGAAGCGCAAGACCATCAGCGTGCTGGATTCCGGCATCCTGCGCGAGCTCTATGTCAGCGAAGGCAGCCGAGTCGAGGAAGGGCAGCCGCTGCTCCGGCTCGACGGCGCCCAGGTGCAATCGCAGCTCGGCTCGCTCAAGGTGCAGTATTGGTCCGCGATCGGCAAGCTCGCCCGCCTGCGCGCCGAGCAAAGGGAGGAGACGACCATCGACTTCCCGCCCGACTTGACCGAAGCGGCGGCGACGGACCCCGGTCTGGCCGATTTGATGATGAACGAACAGAACATGCTGCGTGACCGTCTGAATACCTACCACGGCACCCACGCCGTTCAGGAAAAGAAGATCAGCCAACTGCGCGACCAGATCTCGGCCTTCCGCGCCCAGGCATCGGCCACGAAGCAACGCCTGTCCTACACGGAGCAGGAGCTCGCGGGCGTCAACGAGCTGTTCGCCAGCGGATTCGCCACCAAGACCAAATTGCTCGAGCTCAAGCGCAGTCAGGCGGAGCTCATCGGCAACGTCGGCGAGTTGAATGCCAAGATCGCGGAAGCCGAGCAGGCGATCGCCCAAACGCAGTTGGAAAAGCTGTCGACCGAGAACCAGCGCAAGCAGGAAATTTCCAAGGACCTGCAGGACGCGCAGTCCTCGGCCGCCGATCTCTCCGAGAAGATCCGAGGCTCGGAGGATACCGTGGCCAAGAAGTTGGTCACCGCGCCGGAGGCCGGTACGGTCACCGACATCAGGTTTTTCACGCCGGGTAGCTCGATCGGCGCCGGGCAGCCGATCCTCGATATCGTGCCCGTGGACGATCGCATGGTGGTCGAGGCGAATGTCCGGCCCGAGGACATCGAGAACGTCCATCCGGGACAGAAGATCAACATCCGGCTCACCGCCTATAAGCAGAACCGCGTGCCGGTGCTGACCGGGAAGCTCGTCTATGTCTCCGCCGATCGCCAGCAGGATCAGAAGGGCGTGCCCTTCTTCCTGGCCCGGGCCGAAATCGACAGCGACGCCCTGGCCAGCCTCAAGGGAGTCAATCTCTACCCGGGCATGCCGGCCGAGGTGCTGATCATCGGCGGCGAGCGCAAGGCGATCGACTATTTCATCTCGCCGATCACGCGCAGCCTGGAACGCGCCTTCCGCGAGGATTAGGTCCGACGCGCGCAATAAGCAATACTTGCTCGCTGACCCAGAACAAGTCATTCTTCCCACAGCGCAAAAATAAAAATAGGGGGATGCGCGGTGCCGATGCACGTCAGCTACATGGGGACGAAGCAAAAAATTGCTCCTCATGTGGCAAAAATCATCGCGGATGGCCCGTCTGGTCCTCTGCTCGATGTCTTTTCCGGAATATGTGCGATTGGCTCTGCGGTGTCGCCGACACGCCAGGTCTGGTGCAACGACGTTCAATTTTTCGCTTCGAGCGTTGCCAAGGCTTTCTTTACCTCTCCCGAGCTCCCCCTCAGTTTTGACTTAGCCGCAGAAATAGTTGGTCCGCTATATCAAGACAACAGACGCCTATTGAGTAGGCGCTTCAGCCGCAAATTAACAGCAGAGCTAGGCGCCTTTTCCTCAAGGGAAGTATCCCAGGTTTCTTCGTCGCAAGATGAAATTTCACGGAGTGTCGTGGGAGCGAAATTCCGAGCCGAGCGAACCGCTTTAGCAACTACTCCGCAAGAAACACCGTATCGACTATTTTCAATTACCTTTGCCGGCGGCTACTTGGGCCTCGCTCAGTCTATCCAGGTTGATTCGATCCGATATGCCTTAGACCAGTTGCGCGACAGAGGTCGTCTAACCGCACACCAGCATCGATGGCTATGTTTAGCTCTTTGCCAGGCTATTAGCAAAGTCGCCACCACTACCGGCCACTTTGCGCAATACATGACGGTGAAGGAGAAAACGTTACGACGTTTTATAGCGCAGCGCTCAAGGTCAGTATGGTCAGAGTGGTTAGCGGCAATTCATGAATTCAGTCCATTGGGAACACGCATGTGGCGCAGCCGCAATCGCGTGTTTCGCCAAGATGCAGTTAAACTACTGAAACGATTGTCGGCTGAGAAGCTCAAGCCCGCGACGGTATATGCTGATCCACCCTACACGAGCGATCAGTACTCCAGGTACTACCACGTCTACGAAACTCTTCTTCGATACGATTACCCGAACATCGAAGGCGTTGGACGCTATAGACCAGATAGGTTCGTCTCACAATTTTGCCTCAAGACTAAAGTCGAAGAAGCCATTGAAGGCATAGTTGAGTCATCCGCGGCGTTAGGAGCGAGATTAATTCTGAGCTATCCCGGAAATGGGCTCTTGCCCGATGCAGATACTAAGATCCGCGCCATGATTAAACATCACTATGGGCAAGTTGGCTCAATCATGCGGCTCCAACATAGCCATTCGTCCCTAGGCGCTTCAAAAGGCCCTCAGTATTACGCGGTAAAAGAACTCGTATTCTCTACGAGGTAAACATGGCAACGCAGCACACAGCGGGGCAGCTGAGACATGTGTCCCCCAGCAAAATCGATAAAAACCCCGAAAACCCGCGTCTTATTTTTCGGCAAGAAGAGATGGAAAGTCTCCTTGTTTCGATAGACAAGCATGGCATTCAGGTGCCGCTGGCGGTGTACCAGGAAGAGGATAAGTACCGACTCATAGATGGTGAGCGGCGCTGGCGTTGCGCCTTAAAGCTGAACCTGCGCACGATTCCTGTTTTAGTACAGGATAAACCCAGCCCCCTCGAAAATTTGCTCTTAATGTACAACATCCATGCTCTTCGCGAGCAATGGGACTACTACACGATCGCATCGAAGTTAACTCGCGTCTCCGAGCTTTTTGTCCAAGAAACCGGGCGCGCACCGAATGAAATTGAGCTGAGCGAAGCAACGGGTCTCGGCCGCGGTCAGATTCGGCGTTGCAGACTTCTTATCGATCTTCCTGACAAGTTTAAAGATGCCCTTCTGCAGGAATTGGAGCTTCCAAAATCGCAGCAGAAGTTATCCGAGGACTTTTTCATTGAGATGGAAAGGTCGCTCAAAACTGTCGTGGGTCGGATTCCCGAGTATCGACCTCGCATCGACCAAATCAGGGACACGCTCGTACATAAATTTAAAGACGGCACCATTCCTGCGGTGACTGACTTTCGGCAGCTGGCAAAAATTGTCACGGCCGTTGATAGCCTTGGCGTCGCTCAAAAAATGGCCAAGCGATCCCTCGATACAATCTTCGATCACCGCAACAAAACGGGCATACGAGAGGTCTACAGAAACACCGTCGAATTTGAATATGATGAGCAAAAAGCATTACGCCAGGTTCAATTTTTGAACAGCTTTTTTGAAAACATTTTAGAGGGCGAGGACACCCCACACCTCGATGATGAGTTCATAGGACTGCTAAAAAGACTTCGTGCTCAAATAAATAAACTACTGAGAGACCGATAATGAGTTCCGCCGGCCTCAGTTCAGGAACTGAGTTTCTGCGGAATTCCGCTGAAGCTTGCTTCAAGAACCTGTATGAAATTGGTCATATGGAGGTAGGCTCTGAGCTTCACGCGGATCTTAAGTGGATACCTGCACTTCGTTTTACCGTTCATGATCATGTGCATGTATTTGTAGAGCCGGCTGAAAGTAATCCATACCCGCGCATTTTTAGCCTTCGTCACGCTGATGTGCTTCAATACCCAGAGCCAATCGCCATCTACTCTGTATGCACCGAAGAAGTCTTTCTGAATCCAGCAAACCAGCAGGAGATACAGAAGCTCGAAGAACACGGGTACGGTCTGATTGCTGTGGACAACGCGGGCATTGCCCGTCGTAAATTTGCAGCAGTGCCGCTAGTCCAGGTGATCCCCCGCGGAGAATACAAAGCGCTAATTGACGGCTTACCGGCAAAGCACAAGCAGAACATAGCACAGGCTTACGAGGACTATAAAAACAAGCCATCAACTGGCGTCGTTACCTTAACTGAGATTGTCGAAGGCCTCGCGGTCCAAGCGGCCAAAGAGGCTGCAAAAAAGGGATGGATCACCAAAGCTCAATCCGATGGCGCCATTGCACCTGCGTTAGATGCAATGCACATCGCCGCACAATGCCAAAATGCCAGGGCGGCAATCGGAGGCGTTCGGAGTCATATTTCGAAATACCGTAATCTTAGCCATCACTGGCCGAAGAATAAGAAAAAGGCGCGAGAAAAATACACGGAATGCCGTCATGCGTTCCTAGATGGACTTCGACAACTGAAGTCTTTCCGAGAGGCCATGAGGCACCTCCATCTTTCGGGGAACCTGCCTCGGTCGTAGTCACCAATCATTTCCGATGACCCAACGACGTCATCGACTCATGCTATTGAACTATCGAGTCCCGCACGTCGTACGATCTGGCATCACCCGCGAAATCCTGCTTAACTGCTGGCATACGAAAAACGCCTTAACAGGGGGCGGCCGTGACGCCAGCGGACAACGAACGTTTGACGCGCGTGGGACCGAATACGCCGGCCGGCAATATGTTGCGCCGTTATTGGTGGCCCGTGTGGTTTTCGGAATTGCTCCAGGACCGCCCGGTGCCGGTGCGCGTCCTGGGCGAAGACCTGATTCTCTATCGCGACAAGAGCGGACACATCGGGTTGCTGGCGCGCCAATGCGCCCATCGCGGCGCTTCCCTCGAACTTGGCCGTGTCGAGGCGGATGGTATCCGCTGCTGCTATCACGGCTGGAAATTCGACGCGGCCGGACGCTGCCTCGAGATGCCCGCGGAGCCGGCGAACAATCCGCTGCTGGGCGAGGTGCGCCAGCCCGCCTATCCGATCCAGGAAGCCGCCGGCCTGGTGTTCGCCTATCTCGGCCCCGAGCCAACCCCTCTCCTGCCGCGCTACGATCTGCTGTTCCGCGGCGACTGCATGCGCCATGTCGGCGCCTTCGTCGAGCATTGCAACTGGATGCAGCGGGCCGAGAACGCGGTCGACCAGATGCATTCCACCGTGCTGCACGCCACGGTCTATCCGGAGATCGCCCTGCAGCGGCCGACCGTCGAATGGCAGCGCATGTGGTACGGCGTGCGCGCCGCCTTCGATGTGCCGGGCAAGCAAACCAAGGTCTCGCACTTCCTGTTTCCATCCAACAGCCGCTATTTCGGCGCGCGTGTCGACGACCTGCCCAGCCATATCATGCGCTTTCGCGTGCCGACCGACGACGTCACGACGCACACCTTCTATATCCGCGCGCGCGAGGCGCGCGGCCAGGGCGACAGCATCGTCACCCACGGCGTGACCGAACGGCAGCGCGGCGTCTATGAGCGGGTCGAGGACGGCTGGTGGGGTCTCGCGTCGCGCGAGCAGGATCGCGCCGCACAGGAAAGCCAGGGCCGCATCGCCGATCGCTCGCGTGAGACGCTGGCGACGTCCGACCGTGGCGTCGTGATGTTCCGACGCATGCTCGCCGAGGCGATCGCGGCCGTCGAGCGCGGCGACGATCCGCCCGGCGTGGTGCGCCAGCCGAGCGACGAACTGATTGCCTTCGACGCCCAGAAGATTCGCGACGGCGCGGTGGTGATGGCCTAACCAAGAAAGCGGGGCAACCCCGACGTTTAGAAACGCGGAAGTTCAGGGGAGCGCGGAATGATCACGGCACAGCGGAACGAGCGTTGGACAGGGGTCGGGCGCGGCACGCCGGCAGCCGCTATGGCCGCACCGCCACGAGGTTGACAAGCGTTTCCTCGCGTTGCTCGGGCGACTCGATGCCGAAGACACGCTCGAGGATGCCGAGGTCGGGACGACTCCACCACAAAAACGGATAGGAGATCGACGACGGCTCCACGCGGAATCCGGCAGCCCGGATCATGGCCAAATATTCGTCCGCCGTACGCTGCACGTCCATCGCGTGACGGAACAACAGCCGGATGATCCAGGAATGGATATAGCGGCGGGTCGATTCGGCCATCAGCAGCACGCCGCCCGGCTTGAGCACACGGAAGATTTCGCGAATCGCGTCCTCCTGGTCGACCAGATGGTGGAAAGTCTGGTGGCAGAACACCATGTCGGCCGATTCGCTGGGCAGCGACAGCCGCGAGGCGCTTTCCAGGCGGAATTCGACCGCCATGTTGCGCGTCCCCACTTCGGCGGCCGAGGCGGCGAGCATCGCGGGATCGGCGTCGATGCCGATCAGGCGACGCGGCTTGAAGCGCTGATGCAGCAGTTGGAACGAGCGGCCCCAGCCACAGCCGATATCGACGATGACATCATAGGATGCGGAGCGCTGCGGAATCAGGCGCTCGAGATCATTGAGGGCGCGGGTCAGCACATGGATGGCCCAAGTCTCCGTCCCGAGAAACCACACGCCGAAGCGCGACTCCGGGACATGCCCCGCCGCCGGCAAGCTGTTTTCGGCCAGTTCGAATTGCGTGGATGACAGCATGCGACCGTCTGCTCTTCCTGCGTCGCTTGGGATACCCGCCTTGCCCCGGCGGCGATGTCGAACCTGGCGATAGCCTGCCTTAGCCCGCGCCGTATCCGACGTCAGATCAGACGGCGAATTCTGCCCGACTCGGCCGCGCATGTCCATGCGCGTGGCCGGCGCCGGCATATTGTCATCCTACCGGGCGCTGGACACGCCCTTGCGTGCGGCGTCGGCGCGCGGGCCTGTTCGAGCGCGGAACATTCGAGCTTGCACCGACCGCCATGGCCTGCGCCTCGTTGTGCCGCCCTGCCCTCGCTTGCAGGGAAATGCGGTGGACCAGCAACATCTCCGACTGTCGATAGCGCGTCCGCGCCGCCTCGGCGACCTGCCACGCCAGTCTGTGCTGTGCTGCTCTTGGCATAGGTCTCGCTCCGCACCGGGTCAGCGGGCTGCGCCGGGTTCGAACCGTCGGGTGACCGCCTTGGGCCGGCGATGGCGCTATCGCGGCCGCCGCGCGAGACAGCACTTGGCGGAGCGGACAGACCGTCAAATACGGCCGTATGCCGAAAGTTGCGCGAGCGGGGCCCCAATCGGGTCAGCACCCCTGCCCGCGCGGCCGTCAGGCAATCTCAGTTTGCCGGGCGCGACCGATTTACCCTTCCGCCCAGCCGTGTTAATCGCCATATTCAAGCGAGCTACAGGGAGAGTTTATATGAAGAAATCCCGCTCGATCCGGCTCGTGCTTCTCGGCAGCGCCAGCATCGCCTTGGCCGCCTGCGGCGACGATGGGCCGCCGCAGGATGCCCGCTTTTTCTCCAATCTCCAGGAATGCTCGGCGATCTATGACACCTCGCAGTGCCTGGACGCCCAGAAGCAGGCCCAACAGAGCTTCGCCGCCGAGGCGCCGAAGTTCACCCAGAAAGAACAATGCGAGGCCGAATTCGGCGCCGGCAACTGCGAAACCCAGCAGACCGCCGCAAGTGGCCCGCAAGCCGCCGGCGGCCAGCAATCCGCGGGCAGTGGCAGCAGCTTCTTCATGCCGATGCTGATGGGCTACATGATGGGCAACATGCTCGGCGGCAACCGCTACGCCGCGCCGGTCTATCGCGGCCCCGACAATACCGCCATCACCCAGAACCGCGGCAAGATGTTCAACGTCGGCAATTTCGCCGGCGCCGGCCGCAACACCGCCAGCACGTTCCGGCCGGCCACCCAGGTCGCCCAGATTCAACGTGGCGGCTTCGGCGGCACCGCAACCGCCTATCGCAGTTCGGCCGGCAGCTAGCCCCTTGCAGCGCCTGAAAACGACTCCGCGTGCCGACTGGCGCGCCCATGTCGAACAGGATCTCGGCTTCGCTTTCCATACCATCGACGGCGCCCCCTATTGGGACGAAACCGCCTGCTACAAGTTCACGGCGGCGGAGATCGATGAACTCGAAACCGCCACCGGCGAGCTCGAGCAAATGGCGGTCGAGCTGGTCGATCGCGTGGTGCGGCAAGGCGAGCAGGCCTATGAGCGGCTGCGCATCCCGCAGGTCGCCTGGGATGCCATCGAGGGCAGCTGGAAGGCCGGCGAGAAGAACCTCTATGGCCGCATGGATCTGCATTTCGACGGGCAAGGCCCGCCCCGACTGCTCGAATACAACGCCGACACGCCGACCGCCCTGTTCGAGGCCGCGGTCGTGCAATGGGACTGGCTCGAAGCCATGTTTCCCGACAAGGACCAGTTCAACTCCATCCATGAGAAGCTGATCGACGCTTGGAAGAATTTCGGCCTCGGCCGCGAGCGAGTCTATTTCGCCGCGGTGAAGGGCCACCTGGAAGACGAAGGTACCGTCGAATATATGCGCGACACCGCCGTGCAGGCCGGCCTCGACACTGCGCGCATCGCCATCGAGGACATCGGCTGGGACGGCCACCAATTCCTCGATCTGGAGAACCGGCCGATCCGCGTGCTGTTCAAGCTCTATCCGTGGGAATGGCTGGTATTCGAGGAATTCGGCGCCCACCTGCTGACGGGCACCGCCAAGGTGATCGAGCCGGCGTGGAAGATGGTGCTGTCCAACAAGGCGGCGCTCGCGCTGATGTGGGAAATGGCGCCCGGACATCCCAATCTGCTGCCGGCCTCCCTCGACCCGCGCCATCTCAACGGCAAGATGGTGCGCAAGCCGATCTACAGCCGCGAGGGCGCCAACATCCAGGTGCTCGATGCAGGCCAAGTGGTGACCGAGACCGGCGGTGGCTACGGCGCCGAGGGCTACGTCTACCAAGCCTATGTGGAACTGCCGAACTTCGACGGCAATTACCCGGTGATCGGGTCCTGGCTCGTGGCGAGCCAGCCGGCCGGCATCGGCATGCGCGAGGATTCCACGCCGATCACGCTCGATACCAGCCGCTTCGTCCCGCATTTCTTCGAATAGCCATTGGGCCATCGCCGGCCAGGAGGATCATCATGGGAATCGTCATGTCGCTGCAGACCCTGGGCAGCTTTCTGCTCTATTTCGGCGCAGCGCTCGCCGCCATGGCGGTTTTCGTGGTGCTTTATATGGCGGTCACCAGCCATCACGAGGCGTCGCTCATCCGCAAAGGCAATACGGCGGCAGCGATCAGCTTCGCCGGCGCGCTGATCGGCTTCACCCTGCCGCTCGCCAGCGCCATCATCCACAGCGTCTCGCTGATCGACATGCTGGTGTGGAGCGCCATCGCGCTCGTGGTTCAGCTCGCCGTCTTCCTGGTGGTCGACCGAATCCTGCGCGAGATATCGAAGCATATCGAGGAGGGCAATATGGCCGCGGGCACCACGCTCGCCTCGGTATCGGTCGCCATCGGCATCGTCAACGCCGCCAGCATGACCTATTGATCCTCGACAGCCCGACAGAGAGCATCTGATCGCACGCGTTCGCGAGCCCCGCCCGATCGAGATAAATCGCCAGGGCGCAGCGCCTGCTCAATGCGACTTGCGGTGCAAAGCCTAGGAAATCTGCGGGCTTGAGGCTCTTCTTAACGCTATCTTAAGAAGCCCCATCGCTAAATGAAACCATCGCGACGCTCCGTCTGCCGGTTGGTCACTCTCACCGCTGCAGGAGGCGCGCGCTGTCATATTCGATCGAGGGTGGGGCAGGATGGCTGCCGAAGCACGACAGACATTGACCGATGTAGCGAGCATGGAACATCCCTCGGCTGCCCAGCCGAGCGTTACGCCTCAGCCTCATGTCACCGAGGTCAGCCACGCCGTCACGCGCGATCAGGCGGCCCGCAACAAACCCAAACCGGCTCTCATCGAATATCTGCGCCACGCGCAGCAGAAGAGCGGCAGGCGCCCGATGGAGCTGGTGCGTGAATTCTTCCGGCTCAGCCGTGGGCCTGGCAAGTTGACCTTGGCCGAATACGTTCAGTTCGGCGTCTACGACAACACCCGCCACAACGCCGCCGACCAGGCGCGATTCATTTCTCTCAACCTGCACTGGCCGATCACACGTGTTTGCTGCGATATGACTTGGCAGGCGGCGACCGAGGATAAGTGGCTCTGCTCGCATATTCTCGGCCGATCGCCAGTAACGGTCCCCGAGACGCTGGCTGTCATCGATAAGACGGACCGCGCCTATCCCGATACGCGCAAGATTACGACGGCTGAGAACCTCCGGGATTTCCTCAAATCGCAAGGCACCCTGCCGCTGTTCGGCAAAGAGAACCGCGGCATCTGCAGCTTCGGTGCCTTCCAAGTCCTCGACGCGGACGACAGGGCCTTGCTCCTGAAGGGAGAAGGCTGGATCACCTACGACGCCCTCATGGAGCAGTTCGCCGGCACGACGTCTTATCTGTTGCAGCGATTGGAGCGCAACCACAGCTTCTTCGACCGCTACACGGAAAGCTTGGCGACCGTACGAGTCTGCATCCTGAACGCCAAGAACGGCCTCCATATCCCATTCGCGGTCCTCAAGCTGCCGTCGCGCAACAATGTCGCCGACAGTTTCTGGCGGCCCGGCAACCTCGCCTGCAAGCTCGAACTGCGGACCGGAAAGATCCTCACGGCCCGCACGCAGGACCATTTCGGAACGACCGATCATGTGACGCATCCAGAGACGGGCGCACCGCTCGTCGGCGAAACCGTGCCCATGTGGGAGCGCGTTCTGGAACTGGCTCATACCTGCGCGCCGATCTTCCAGCCGCTGCGCTATCAGTCGATGGACATCGCGATCACGCAGCAGGGAGCGGTTCTGATCGAGATCAACACCGGCGGCGGTTTCGATCTGCCGCAACTCGCCACCGGCGAGGGCTTCCTCACCGACGAGGTGCGGGAATTCTTCCGGAGCTGCGGTTACACGAAGGTCTGATCGCGTCATCGACGGACCACCGCCGATGTTTGACGACTCATAGATCAGGCGATGGGCCCGAGCGGCCGACGAAGCCGCGACAGGGATGCAAGCATTCCAGAGGGCCGGAGAGCTCTGGAGCCAGAACGGACAGATGAGGCGAAGAAGGAAATCTAACGATGGTTCGTGCCCCTAATCTCCACGATGCCGAGCCCATTCCGCAGGCGGCACGCGTGGAAATCGATACGCTCCTCGCCAGTGGCGATCTGTTTCGCTACAGCGCGGCGTCAGGCTCGCCCGTCGCCAAGCTGGAAGGCGAGTTCGCGGACTTCATGGGCGCCCCGTTTGCCTTGGCCGTGAATTCCTGCTCATCCGCCCTCTTCCTCTCGTTGAGAGCCTTGGGGCTCGCGCCCGGCGCCAAAGTCCTGCTTCCCGCCTTCACTTTCGCGGCGGTTCCCTCCGCCATCGTCCACGCCGGCTGCGTGCCGGTCCTGGTGGACGTCGCGGCGAACTATCGCATGGACATGAGAGACTTCGAAGCCAAGCTGTCCGGCGACATCAAGGCCGTGATGGTCAGCCATATGCGTGGCCATGCCTCGGACATGGACGCGATCATGGCGCTCTGCAACGCGCGTGATATTCCGGTGATCGAGGATGCCGCCCATTCCCTCGGTGCCCTGTGGTCCGGACGGAAGATCGGCACGATCGGTCGCATCGGCTGCTTTTCCTTCCAATCGTTCAAGCTGATGAATGCCGGCGAAGGCGGCATCTTGATCACCGACGATCCCGATATCATCGCCCGCGCGATCATCATGTCGGGCGCGTACGAGTATAATTGGAAAAAGCATCCGGTCGCGCACGAGCGGTTCGCCTTCTGGCAGAACAAGCTGCCGCTCTACAACATGCGCATGAACAATCTTTCAGCGGCGGTCGTGCGGCCGCAAATCCAGGAGATTCAGCGGCGCGCGGCGGATGGCTTGGCCAATTACGAGTATGTCGCCCATCTCTTGAATGCGTCGCCGTGGCTGGATGTTCCCCCGCCTCTGCCTCAAGAACTGCGAGCGCCCGATTCGATCCAGTTCAACCTGCGTGGATTCGAATCCGACGCGGAGGCCGAAGCCTATCAGCAGGCCGTGAACGAACTCGGCATCCCGCTGCAAATCTTCGGGCTCTTCAAAGACAACGCACGCGCGTTCTGGAACTGGGATTTCATCGGCCCGCAATCCGATCTTAAACGGACCCGCGCCATGTTGATGCGGGCCTGCGACGTACGCTTGCCAGCCCGGCTGAACAAAGATGAGTTGGACTTTGTCACCGCCGCTCTAGTCGCGGCCGCCGATCACGTAAAGGCGTCCCGCCCGCAGACGAGCCAATCGTGCGCGCGGAAGTCCGCTTGATCCAGCAACAGCAGCGCTGACGACCGATCAGCGCGCCGACGCAGTGAAGATGCCATCTGGCAAGACCTGATGGGGCGGATTTCGACCTTCAGCTTGTCGGCCTCGGCGGTGAAGCCAGGGTCGGTCATCGTGGTATCGAACGCCTTGCGCAAGGCGGCGATCCGCCGGGCGGGCACACCGGGCGAGGTGGCGAACGGCTTGCCGATCGACGTGTTCGACTTGGTGATGAATTCGAGAACTTGGCGGTCCTCCGGCGTCTTCGCCAGATCGTTGAGCAAAGGCACGTCCGGCAGATCAGGTTCCTTCTCGGCGCCCACCTGGATGATCGGCCGCAACTGCTTACGGTCTAGCAGGTCGCAGAAGTCGGTCTTGATGTCGCTCCAGCCGTTGGAGCCGACGCCGTCGACTTCCTTCTGCTGCAAGGCCAAGCACATGGCGGCGATGTTCTGATAGCCGTCAACGCAGCAGGTCCGGAATCAGCGTGCCGATGCCGTAAGAATCCGGGCCGCGATCGGCGACCGCCACATGCAGGCCGAGGACGCGCCAGCCTTTCGCGGTCTCGATCACGATCGGCGAGCCGGAATCGCCCCAGGTGCCGTCGCAGTCGTGACGCAGCAGCCGCGCGCCGGCGCGGCCGAGCAGCTTGCAGGTGACCGACGTGGGCAGGTGCGGCCGGTCCTGGCTGTAACCCGCCCGCACCAGCGGCGTGCCCGGCACGATCGCCGCGATCTCGTCGCGGCTGGCCGGCGGAATCGCCTGCAGCACATCGGTCGGAAATAACGGCTCGCGCAGCGTGAGGATGGCCCAGTCGGCGGATAGGTCGCGCGGCCGGCCCTTCTCGTCCATGGCGACATTGGGCGCAAGCTGCACCTTCGTGATCGGCCGGTTGCCGAGATAGCTGCCCATGCGATAGCCTGGCAGGAAGTGCAACCCGTCCGCCGGCAGCCATCGCGCGGTGCGGCGGTTCCACAGACAGTGGGCGGCGGTCAGCACCTTGTCGGACGCGATCAAGGTGCCGGTGCAAAACCCGCCGATGTTGCGGTTGACCCGTCCGATCGCCGTCCATGGCGGGCCGTCGATCTCGATGATGCGCCGATCGTCCTCGCCATAGATGCCGATCAGGCGCGAACGGTCCGGCGGCATGGCCGCCCAGGCATCGTGGGTTAGGATCAGACCTATGACGGCCAGGAGCGGAACGAGAATTGCCATATGCCTGCATCGCCCGTCATGGCCACGGCGTCCAGGAAAAAATGCCGTGCGGGCGCGGATCGACTCATATTCGACGCGCGCCGCTCATGCCCCTCCAGCCTCTTCGCGCCTGAGCTCGAGGGTGAGCCATTCCTCCTCGGCGGCGGCGAGTGTTTCCTCGGCCTGTCGCAGGGCGGCCGCGGCCTTGTCGAAACCGGCGGGGTCCCGGCCATAGAGGCCTGGGTCGGCGATGACCGCGCGCAGCCGGTCGATCTCCGCATGCAGTTCGTCCATGCGGGCCGGCAGAGTCTTCAGCGCGTGCTGGTCCTTGAACGAAAGCTTGCCGCTTTTGGCGCCCGATGGGCCATTCGCGGGCTTTGCGGCGTCCCTCGCCTTGCGCGGCTTCTCGGCAAGCGGTGGAGCAGCCGCACCCGGCGCGGCACCGCGCTGGGCGATCATGTCGGAATATCCGCCGGCATATTCGATCCAACGGCCCTCACCATCCGCCGCCAGGGTCGACGACACGGTGCGGTCGAGGAAGTCGCGGTCGTGACTGACCAGCAGCACCGTGCCGGGATAGTCCGCCAGCATCTCCTGCAGCAGATCGAGCGTTTCGAGATCGAGATCGTTGGTCGGCTCGTCGAGCACCAGCA
>CAZOBN010000031.1:0-35303 GCA_964577835.1 uncultured Rhizobiaceae bacterium | reverse complement strand
TGGTGTTGCGCTTGTCGAACTCGGGCTTCAGCCCGGCCATGTAGCCGAGCTCGGTGGTGCAGACCGGCGTGAAGTCCTTGGGGTGCGAGAACAGCACGCACCAGCTGTCGCCGATCCAGTCGTGGAATCTGATGGGTCCCTGTGTCGTATCCGCTTCGAAATCGGGCGCCTTACTGCCAATTTGCAGCGACATCTCGTTTTCTCCTTTCGATGACCTGATTCCTCGTGCCGGTCGCGCGCGGTGCCGGCGAACGACCGATAGCGATAGATAGCGGTTGAGCGGCCGTTTTCCTTGGCGCGAAGCTGGAGATTGCGTGGAGAAATCGTGGATTTTTGCTATGATTTGCCGGTTTTTGGCGGCCGGCGTCTGAAAGACCCTTATCGCGTGATGCCATTCGTGCGACTGGAAGCCCGACCGATGATTTTCACGATCAATGATTGCACGATCGATACAGACGCCTACGAGGTGCGCCGTCGTGGGATTCCGGTCGCGGCCGAGCCTCAGGTCTTCGATCTGCTCGTCCTGTTGCTCGCGAGCAGGGATCGGGTGGTCACGAAGGACGAGATCATCGAGCGTGTCTGGAAAGGCCGGATCGTATCCGACGCGGCATTGAGCAGCCGAATCAAGGCGGTCCGGCAAGTAGTCGGCGATGACGGTACCTCTCAGGCGTGCATCCGAACCATTCGCGGCCGCGGTTTCCGGGTCGTGGCCCCGGTCACGCAGAGCGCTGGTCCGGTCGACGCCGCGGACCGGCCCCAGGGTGGGTCCGAGGCGTTGCCCGGCTCGCACCCCGATCGCCTGCCGATGCCCGCCGATGCGGGCGCGCATCCGCCCGGAGCGGCGGAGGCGCTGATCGACCCTTACGCCTTTGGACCAAACGGCGCGGCGGCGGGTCGTTGGCGTTCCGTGGCCCTGGCCGCGATCGTCGTGGTCGTCGTCTTGGGATCGACCGCCGGATGGTACAGCCTCCAGCTTAGCCGGGATTCGGCCTTGCCGATTGCGGCACTTGGCATGCCGTCTGGTCCCGGGATCGCGGTTTTGCGCTTCGGCAATCTGTCCGGCGATCCGTCATTGGACTTCTTCGGTGAGGCCGTCACGGAGGAGATCAGCACCGAGCTGACGCGGTTTTCCGAATTGCGTGTGGCGGGGCGCCACTTGGCCTCCGAGTACGACAGCAGGGATATTGATGCGAGGGATATCGGTCGTGTTCTGGGCGTCGAGTTCCTGCTCCAGGGAAGCTTGAGGCGGTCAGGCGAGCGTGTCCGCGTCACCGCGCAGCTGCTGAAGACGATCGACGGGACGCTCCTGTGGGGGGAGACTTATGAACGCCCAACCACACCGACCGACATCTTCGCCGTCCAGGAGGATATCGCGAGCAAGGTGGTGGCTGCGATCGCATCTATCTCGGTGGGTGTGATCGCGCGCGAAACCCTTCATCGGACGCGCGGCAAGCCTGCCCCGCGCGATCTCAGCGCCTATGAATGCACGCTTCGCGCGAATGAGATGATGATGTCCGGATTCTCGGCGGCGTCCCATCTTGCCGCCCGTACCTGTCTCGAAGCGGCCGTCGAAAATGAGCCGGAATACGCGTCGGCGTGGGCGATACTCGCGTGGGTGCATACCCTTGAATATTCGTACGGCTACAACTTGCGATCAGGGGATCCGCGCGAACGGGCGCTTGCTGCCGCTCGGCGGGCCGTCGAATTGGCTCCCGCCAACCCGATCGCGCGGTTCGGAATGGCGCGCGCGGCATACCTGATGGGCGATCTGGACCTGTTCTATGCCGAAGCCGCAAGTGCGCTCACTCTGAACCCGCATGAGCCGTTGCTGCTGGGGAATCTCGGCAACTGGCTGGCCTTCTCGGGCCGTTGGGAAGAAGGGGTGGCGCTCGTCAAGAAGGCGATTGCCTTGAATTCAAAAGTATATCCGCGCTGGTGGCACGCGGCGATCGCCAAGGACCATTACCGCAAGGGCGAATATGAAGCCGCGCTGGTCGAGTTCAAGCGGATGAACCTCCCGGACTGGTGGTGGAACCAGGTGGAGCTCGCCTACACCTACGGGCAGATCGGCGATAAGGACGGCGCAGAACGGGCGCGGACAAGGCTGGTGGAGCTCTATCCGGGCTTCGATCTCGAAACGGCTGTCATGGAGCACCGGAAATACAGCTTCGAGCAGTCCTATATCGACCGCGCCATCGACGGTCTCCGCAAGGCCGGCGTGCCGGCAAAGTCAATGGCGCTGACGAATCCTTGATCCCGTGCCGGCGCTGGTCGCCGATCCGTCCACCGGCGAAGCACGACTCGTCCTCACCGGACCGGTCGGGTAGGAGATCATCGACGGCGTCACCACGCCAACTGGCGCACGATGTTCATCAACGTCTAGCATCCCGGGCGCGTCGACTTAGCGCCAAAGACTTCGCCGCCGGCAGCCGGACGGCTCATGGGAAATCGTGTCGTAAGGCTAGATTCCTCCGTCCTGGATTGGAGCGGCGAGGCGCTTTGCGGCCACGCTCTCGTTGCGGAACGACGGCGCTTCTGGTCCGTTCTTCTACAAAGCTTCCCGGACCGCGGTCTCTGCGTCACCCGAGGGATCGCTTGCATACAGGTCAAGCGGATCATGCGTCATGGTTGAAAGCACGCCATGATTGAGTCGCGCCCTGATTTGTGCGTGACCCGCCGCGGATGGCGCGTCAGCGGGCACAGGGTCGTGAAATTGCTCGCGCTCGTCGCGGTCCTGGCGATTGCCGGCTGCGCATCGCCCGACCGCCGGACAGCTCCGGCACAATCGGCGCGCCACTTGCCCCACGCGGTCTTCGTCGATGACGGCAAGGGCGGCAAGGTCCTTTTGCGCCTCAGCGCGCTGGCCGATGGAGGGCGATTCACTTCAGGGTTCGGCTGGCGCGGCGCCAGCGGCGGCACCGGCGGCCCCCATCGCGGCATCGATATCGCCGCCCCCGTGGGCACGCCCGTGCGGGCGAGTGCCGCCGGCGTGGTCACGGCGATGACCCGGCACAGGGGCTATGGGCGATTGATCCGCATCCGTCACGCCGATCATCTCGAAACGGCCTATGCGCATCTTTCACGCTTCGCACCGCGCCTCGCCGTCGGCCAGCCCGTGAAGCAAGGCGAGATCATCGGCTACGTCGGCACGAGCGGGCGCACGACGGGGCCACACCTGCACTTCGAGCTTCGCCGCCACGGCAGAGCGGTCGATCCGCTGGGTTTTCCGGTGGCGGGGGCCGGCCATTAGCGCCGCAGTGCCTCGCCACCCGTGGCGGGTAGTGCTTATTCTCCCACTCTTCTATCAGCGCTACCTTGTTCGCACCGGCCGCCAGCCGACGCTCGCCGAGCGCGGCGTCCACCTCGAGGCGGTGGCGCGGCCGTGGTGGGGGTGACTCTTGCTTCAATGATAGCCAGTACTAGAGGCGACGGCGTAGACAGTCATCTTCCTCGGCTTCTATCAGGACGTCGAGGTCCGCGTGGGCAGCAGAGTGATCCAGGCCAGAGTCCATCCCTCCTTGGCATTGACCCCAGGCCAGCGCGTCGGCGTGACCATCGACGCATCCTGCTGGATTCCGTGCCGGTAGATTTCACGCTTATCCGCGGAATAGAAAGAGCGAGAGAGGGGCGGCATCCTTGCGGCCCGATCAGCGCCGCCACCGGGCGCCAGAGGCGCGGCCTTCATGCTTGTTCGGACTGCCCCGTTCGGTTGAACCCATTTCGTCGAGCGGGGGGACTGCACGAACATTTTACCGGACCCGCCAATCCTGGTCCGTTCTACGGCTTGATTTCATATTAAGGTTGGCGTGGGCGGTATCGCGCGATCGACGTATTTTCCGATACGTATCCGGGTGTCGATCAGGCGCCGATCAGAGTCACGGAACACAATCGACTCGAACAGGAGACCATCATGAACCTCGATTCCCCGGCACAACGGATCGCGGCAACGGCAGCAGGCGATGGCGACCTTGGACCCGGGAAATTCCTGCGGTCATGTTCGGCAGCGCTTGCCCTGCTGCTCGTTCTCTCGCTAGCGCCACCCGCGATGGCTCAGGCCCAGACGACGACGGAGTCGTACGAGCCGGAAGTCGGCCAGCCCGGCAAGGACGTGGTCTGGGTGCCCACGTCGCAGGAACTCGTTGAAAAGATGCTCGACATCGCGAAGGTCACGCCTCAGGACTACCTGATCGATCTCGGCTCCGGCGATGGACGAACCGTGATCACCGCGGCACGGCGCGGTCTCAAGGCTCATGGAATCGAATACAACCCCGACATGGTCGCGTTGGCCCAGAGAAATGCGGCTCAGGCTGGCGTGACCGACCGCGCCACGTTCGCGAAGGCCGATCTGTTCGAGAGCGACTTTTCCAACGCGACGGTCATCACCATGTTTCTGCTGCCGTCGATCAACGAGAGGCTTCGTCCGAAGATTCTCGATCTCAGGCCCGGCACCCGAATCGTGTCGAATACATTTACGATGGGGGATTGGCGGGCCGACGAAACCGCGATCGTCGGCGGCGATTGCACCAACTGGTGCACGGCGCTCCTGTGGATCGTGCCGGCAAAGGTCGAGGGTGTTTGGCAACTCGGTGATCAAGAGCTCAAATTGACGCAGCGTTTTCAGACGCTCAGCGGCACGCTTGGACCGTCGGACATCTCCGGCGCGCGCCTGAGCGGCAACGCCATATCCTTCACGGTGAACGGTGCCCGCTATACCGGAACAGTCGATGGCAAGACCATGAAGGGCAACCTGGTCGGCGAGCCAGGCGGAAGTTGGTCCGCGGTTCAGAAGTGATGCAAAAAGCTTGACGTACTCGATATCCGAGAACGCGGCATCGAACTGCGGCTGGGCCTGGAACATCGAGAAATCCTGCGACGTGACCAAGAATTTATTGATTGTCCGAACACATTGTTCGCCTGTGAGCCGCGGCTTCATGCTCCGCGCATCTTTCAGCGTGTAGTTCACGCCGCGCACGCAAATCAGAAACCCGTCGCCAATCGAAAGAATGGAAGGATTGGTCGGAAAGTATCCTGGCGGCAGATCGACCCTCTCGCCAATATCGAGCACCCATCGCGGAGATGCCGTCTTGAAAATCAGCGGAAAAAATCGCTGCGCTTTCCTCCAAATTGCTGAAATTTTCGCCATGCAACGCTCTCCTCGCCGAAGTAGCTCTGTAACTTCCGGCACACGGTGTGCCAGGGATGGCCGGCGCGCGTGTTTCGACGCGACAAGAACAAGCTTGCCCGCGACACCAGGAAAATAAATCGCGCAATACCAACAGATTTGATTCGTCGTTTTCTTTACAGCACAAAAATCACATAGAAAGCCCATCGGTTCTGATCGAGGCTGGATGATCGCGCGTGGGTCAAGCCCGGCGCGAAATCCGGCGCCGGATGCGAGTGCAGCAGCTTGCGCAAGACTTAGGCCACGATCTTTCTTGGCTCCGCGCGAAGCACCGCAAATTCGACGATCCCATTCCTATCGCAACACTAACGGCGGGAGTCCGTCCCATCGGACGGTGGGGGTACGCGGTTCCGTGTTGCCTGCGGCCCGTGCTCATCAACAGCCGCGTGAGGGCGGGATACTCATTGCCTTCCGCGCGACGCCCGCAAGCGTGCTCGAAACGCCTGATGGCGAAATCCTAGCCGTTGCGCCGGCTGGGATGATAAGGATGGCGAAACGGCGGCTCGACTGGCGGTGAGGAATCCGGCCGGCAAAAAGCATAGCCGGGCAAAGCTATGGAAGACTGTGCCTTCGGGAGGGCACGAGAGGGGCAGCGGATGTTCGGTTTAAGGGGTGGCGGCATTGCGCGCGCCCTGCGTCACGTTCAATACCGGCGCTTCGCCGCGGGAGATTTCGTCTCGCTGGTCGGTAACTGGGTGCAGCGCGTCGGCATCGGCTGGCTGACTTGGCAGCTGACGGAATCCGGCACCTGGCTGGGCATCGTCGCCTTTGCCGAGCTTGCCCCGGCCATGGTTTTCAGCCCGCTCGGCGGCGCGCACGCGGACCGTTTCGACCGCCTGCGCATCGTCACGGTGACCGAAGTGATGATGGCGGCTCAGGCCTTGTCCCTTGCCATTCTGACCCTGGGGGGCTGGATCGACATCTGGAGCCTGCTGGTCTTGACCTGCGCCCGGGGCTGCCTGAACGCTTGGAGCCATCCCGCGCGCCAAGCGCTCGTGCCGAGCCTGGTGCCGCACGCGGAAATCGCGACGGCCATCGCGCTCAACTCGGTTCTGTTCAATACCGCACGATTTGCCGGCCCCGCGCTTGCGGGTGTGATCATTGCCGAGTGGGGAACCGGCTTCGCATTTGCGCTCAACACCCTGGGCCTTCTGTTCTTCGCCCTGGTTCTGGTCTATCTGCGCCCGCCCTACCCGGACCCCGGCGTGCGCAAGCGGCAGCCGCTGATGGCGCAACTGACCGAAGCCTACCGCTATGTGATTCACCATCCCGGCATCGGGCCCGTGATGCTGCTTCTTCTGGTCGGCTCCCTGTGCGCCCGGCCGGTCGGCGATCTGCTGCCCGGGTTTGCCGGGGCGGTGTATGAAACCGGCGCCACGGGGCTGGCCTGGATGACCTCGGCCATGGGTGCGGGCGCCATGACGAGTGGCTTCATCGTCGCGCAGCGCGGCAGGGTCGCAGGTCTGACCAGGCTCGCGATCGCCAACACCCTGGTCATGGGGCTGGCGCTCATCGCCTTTGCGTTCGCGCCGGCATTCTGGGTGGCGCTGGTGGCCATCGCGGTCGCGAGTTTCGGTATTTCGATGACCGGCATCGCCTGCCAGTCGCTGATTCAGCACGGCGTCGACAGCAATCTGCGGGGCCGCGTCATCAGCTTCTACGGCATGATCTTCAGGGCGGGACCCGCAACCGGTGCGCTGATCATGGGCGCCTTGTCCGAAACGCTCGGCTGGGAGTGGCCGGTGGCCGGCGGCGGCGCCTTGTGTATCGCGGCATGGCTGTGGGGCCGGCGCAAGCTGCGCTCCATCGCGGTGGTTCTCGAGCATGACCGGAACCTGTCATCCGCTTCTGCAAAGAAAGATTAGCGGTGCGGTGATTGGCTTTCCTGACGCATCGATGCGAGTGCCGTGTGCAAGGTGGACCGCCGGTTATCTTGTGCGCGGCTTGCCACCGTGTTTAAACACGCTCTCTCGTTTACAAAAAAGACTCAGTCATGCATCAGACCGTCCGTAGTCCCGCCACCGCGTCCGCCGTTCCGCCGCTGATCAAGCGCAATATCACGCTGTTCGCGCTGGCCCAGTCGTTCAACGGCGCCGGCATGCAGCTCGCCTACGGTCTCGGTCCCCTGATGGTGCTGGCCCTGAGCGACTCGCCGAGTCTGGCGGGGTTGTCGGTCGCGCTGCTCGGCATCAGCCGATTCCTGGTCGCCTATCCGGTCGGCAAGATCATGGACACCTACGGCCGCAAGCCCGGCATTATCCTGGGTCAGGCGCTCGGGCTGATCGGCGCCGTCGTCGTCGGCCTTTCGATGGGCGCGCAGAGTGTCATGGCGCTCGTCGTCGGCATGCTGGTGTTCGGCATGGGCATGAGCGCCGCGCAACAGATGCGCGTCGCCGCCACCGACATGTTCCTGCCGAACATGCGCGCCCAGGCGCTCGGCTACATCGCGCTGGGATCCCTGGTCGGCATGGCGATCAGTCCGATTCTGGTCAATGTCGCGGAGAGGGTGGCGCCGGGCGCGGGCTATAATCCGCTCGGCCTGCCATGGCTGCTGCTGCCGCTGCTGATCGTGCCGGGCATGACACTCGTCCGATTCGTGCGTCCCGATCCAATGGAGATCGGCATGCACCTCGAACGCTACTATCCGGGCTATACACCGCCGCCGACGCCGCTCAAGAAACACGGCGCCGAGTTCAGCGCCCGCGCGCTGCTCAAGAGCCTGCCGATCCGGGTGGCCATGGTGTGCAACTGCGCTGGCCAGGGCAACATGGCGATCATGATGGTGCTGACCTCGCTCGTGCTCCATCACCATGGCCACTCCTTGGCGGCGATCGCGGTGTCGCACGCCTTTCACTCCGCTGGCATGTTCGCCTTCACCATCCCGCTCGGCCGGCTGGCCGACCGCATCGGACGGCAGAAGGTGATGTTCGCCGGCGTGGCGACGACCTTGGCGGCGGCGGGCCTCGTCGCCTTCACCGTCGCCTATTGGTCGATCACGCTGGGCACCTTCCTGGTCGGCGTGGGCTGGGCGGCGGCGAATGTGGCGGCGACGGCGCTGATCGCCGATCACGCCGAGACGGAGGAACGCGGCCGGTCGATCGGCCTCAGCGACAGCCTCGCGGCCGCGATGACCGTGCTGATGGCGGTGGTCACCGGTCCGCTGATCGATTGGTATGGCCTACCGGGCGCCGGCGTCCTGGCCATGGTGGTTGCTCTGATGCCGCTGCCCCTCGTGCCGGCGATGCTGGCAGAACGGCGGGCCGCGCGGTCGGGCGGGGAATAATTCCAGATCCCCGCTCCCCCGGATTGCCTGCCGTCCTCTCCGACTTCTCGCGCGACGCGCCACGAGCCATGACGCCGGCCGAGCCGCATTGGCATGAGCCGCGGTGTGTGGCGCCGCCGTCATCTCGTGCGGGAATTCCGCGTTTGGTGAAAACCGCCCGCCGATCATGAATCAGGACCGGCCAGCGCGAGCGGACCGCCTCTAAACTATGCGATTGAGGGAACGCGTCATACCGAACGTCCGTGCGGCGGCCGTAAAACACCGCGTCATCGGGCGGATCAAAAAGCCGCGAAGCGGCCATGGGGAGCGGGAGCGCGCCTTCATATCGGAGGGGGTTTCATGCTGAAAATTCTGGGAATTGCCGTCATTTGCGTGGGTATCCACGTCGCCATGGCGGAGCCGGCCGATGCCAAGGAAGCCGGCAGTCTGCTGATGCGCCTGCGCGCGGTTCATATGCAATCCGACACGAACGGCACAACCGACGCCATCGGCGGCTCGGCCGAAGTCGATCCGGACACGGTGCCCGAACTGGATTTTTCCTACTTCTTCACCGACAACATCGCCGTGGAGCTGATCCTCGCCACGACGCGCCACTCGGTCCGCGTGAACAACACGTCGATCGGCAACGTCGAGCTCGGCAAGGTCTCGATGCTGCCGCCGGTGGTCACGCTCCAATACCACTTCTGGCCGAAACAGCAGTTCAGCCCGTATCTCGGCGCCGGCGTCAATTACACGATCTTTTATAACGAGGATAAATCGAGCGCGATCAGCTCGATCGAATACAAGGACTCGTTCGGCTGGGCATTGCAGGCCGGTCTCGATATCGCGCTGCCCGATCCCTGGTATTTCAATATCGACGTCAAGAAGGTCTTCCTCTCGACCGACGTCAAGGTGAACGGCGGGGCGATCAACGCGCGCAATGTGGATCTCGACCCCTGGGTGTTCGGCATCGGGGTCGGCTATCGGTTCTAGGGATCGGGCATTTGCGCGGCAGGCGGGGGGCGGCGTCCGGCCCGGTGAGGCGGGCGCCGCGCGGCCTGCCGGGCTGTTGTGAACCGGCTTCGGAGGGTGGAAAACACCTATAAACCCTGAGATTTGCCAGTCGGCGGCGCTCACCGCTCCTTGATTACATCCGCGCGGATACTGGGCATAATATCGTTACATTCGAGCCGGCATGCCGCACCTGGGCCATAAAGACGGTGAGGCCGATGGAGAGCTTCAGCGCATGCTTGATGTGCATTACGCGCCGAGTCTGGTTGCCGCTTCGGTCGCCGTTGCGGTGATGGCGGCATTTACGTCATTGCGTCTGACCAGCGGTCTCGCCACGCTCACCGCGCATCAGCGCAAGATCCGGCTGTCCCAGGCGGCGTTCACCCTGGGCGGCGGAATCTGGTCCATGCATTTCGTCGGCATGATGTCGGTCGCGGTCGCGGTCCCCCTGTTCTACGATCCCCTGCGCACCATGGGGTCGTTCCTGATCGCCATCCTGCTGACCGGCACCGCGTTGATGTCGCTGCATTTCGGCGTGCGCACGCGCAACCGCATCCTGCTCGCCGGCATCATTACCGCGATCGGCATCGTCAGCATGCACTACCTCGGGATGTCGGCGATCTCCGGCAACTGCATCGTATCCTACAGTGCGGGCGGGGTCTTGCTGGCCATCGGCATCGCCATGGCGTCGTCCACCCTGGCTATGGAACTGGCCTACCGGCGGCGCACCTTGTTCGCCACCATATGCGGGGCCATCGCCCTGGGACTGTCGATCTCGGCCATGCACTACTCGGCCATGCTGTTCACCACGTTCAGTCTCCTGGAGAATATCAACGTGACGGCGACCCAGGCGATTTCGTCCAATACCCTGGCTTTCATCGTCGCCATCGCCGCGTTCGTCATCTGCGGTCTTTTCCTCCTCACGGCGGTTCCCGACGAAGCCGCGCGTGGGGCTGCGGACGACGGTCCCCAACCGGCGGATGCGTTGGTGCCAGGTCCGGCGGCACGGCCCGACGCCTTTGCCGTATTTTCCAAGGCCTTCGACCGGACGCCGTTCGGCAAGGACCGGCCTGACGGCGGTACGGTCCGGATTCCCTACGAGAAGGACAAGACGCTGCGTTACCTGCCCGCCCACAAGATCCGGTTCGTTCAGGCCAACGGCCACTACACGTTGATTGCCAGCGGCGAGGACAAGTTCTTCTGCCCGTGGTCGATTACCCGCGTCGAGCAGAGCCTCGATCCGAAGGGCTTCATCCGCACCCACCGCAGCTATCTGGTCAACAAGCAATTTCTCACCGGCTTACGCCGCCAGGGCGACAAGGCCGTCTGCATCGTGGGGGATGATGTCAATACGGAGATACCGGTGAGCCGCGCGCGTATCTCGGAGATCCAGGAAATGCTTCGTAGCCAGGAGGCTCAGCCGCATTTCGTGCAGGAATCCCGCATTTCGTGAAAGCGGCGGCCCTATCATGCATGAGGGCGCGTCAGGGCTTCCGACCGGCATCATAATCACGCTGTCAAACACCCAAACATAACAAGTGCAGGCCCGCAAACGGGCGTCGACGGGTGTTGATAGGGGCTGACGGGAGGTGCCGAATGATACCGGGCTCGTTCGACTATCATCGTCCGAATTCCATAGACGCGGCGGTTTCCCTGCTCACCTCCCTCGGCGAGGACGCCCGGGTGATCGCGGGCGGCCATAGCCTGATCCCGATGATGAAGGCGCGGCTGGCCGTGCCGGAGCACCTGATCGACCTGCAGGATATTGCCGAGCTCCGGGGCATTGCCGTGGCCGGCGGCACCGTTACCATCGGCGCCATGACAACCCAGGCTGAGCTGATCGCGTCCGCGTCCCTGGCGGCGGCCTGCCCGCTCCTTCGGGAGGTTTCCAGCCAGATCGCCGACCCGCAGGTCCGCAATGTGGGCACGCTCGGCGGCAATGTCGCCAACGGCGACCCCGGCAACGACATGCCGGCGGTCATGCAGGTCTTGAACGCCACCTATCTGTTGCGCGGCCCCGGCGGCGTCCGCGAGGTGCAGGCCCGCGATTTCTACCAGGCCGCCTATCAGACCGCCCTGAAGGATGGCGAAATCCTCACCGCCATCCGCTTCGCGGCGCCGCGCGCCGGACATGGCTACGCCTACATGAAGCAGAAGCGCAAGGTCGGCGACTATGCCACCGCGGCCGCCGCCGTGGTGCTCACCATGAACGGCCGCACCTGTGGGACGGCCGATATCGCATTGACCAATGTGGCCGACACGCCGCTCTATGCCACCGAAGCGGCGGCCGCCATCGTGGGAAAGGCCCTCGATCCTGCGGCCCTCGATGCCGCGGTCGCGGCCGCGAAGGCGCGGACCAGCCCGGCCGCCGACGGCCGCGGGCCGGCGGATTTCCGCACCCATGTGGCGGGGGTCATGGTCCGCCGCGCCATTCAAAAAGCCGCGGAGCGCGCCAGATAGCGCCGGACTCAGGGGAGCTACCGATGTCGAAATTGAGCGTCAAGATGACGGTAAATGGCGAGGCGGTCGAACGGCTCGCCGACGCGCGGATGCTGCTCATCCATTTCCTACGTGAGGAACTCGCGCTCACCGGGTCCCACATCGGTTGCGAAACCAGCCACTGCGGCGCGTGCACGGTCGATCTCGATGGCAAGTCGGTCAAATCCTGCACGGTGTACGTGGCTCAGGCGAACGGCAAGACGGTGACGACCATCGAGGGCATTACCGGCTCGGGCGGCGCGCTTCATGCGCTGCAGGAAGCCTTCCGCGAGCACCATGGGCTGCAGTGCGGGTTCTGCACGCCTGGCATGATCGTGCGCGCCTACCGGCTGCTTCAGGATAACCCCAATCCGACCGATGCGGACATCCGCGTCGGCATCTCGGGCAACCTGTGCCGGTGCACCGGCTATCAGAACATCGTCAAGGCGATCAGGGCTGCGGCCGTACAGCCGCAGGCACCGCGGGAGGCGGCGGAATAATGGATGATGTAGCCAAACCCTCGTCGTCCGACCGGGCGGCGCAGCTTCACGGCCTGGGCACCTCGCGCAAGCGCGTCGAGGATGTCCGCTTCACCCAGGGCAAGGGCAACTATGTCGACGACATCAAGATGCCCGGCATGCTGTTCGGCGATTTCGTGCGCTCGCCCTACGGCCACGCGCGGATCAAATCCATTACCAAGGACGCGGCTCTTGCTTTGCCCGGCGTCATTGCCGTCCTCACGGCGGCGGATCTGAAGCCGCTCAACTTGCATTACATGCCGACCCTGGCCGGCGACGTGCAGGCCGTGCTGGCGGACGAAAAGGTGCTGTTCCAGGGCCAGGAGGTCGCCTTCGTCATCGCCAAGGACCGTTACGTGGCGGCCGACGCGGTCGAGCTGGTCGAGGTCGATTACGAACCGCTGCGGGTCCTGGTCGATCCGTTCAAGGCGATGGACAGGGACGCGCCGGTGCTGCGCGAGGATCTCAAGGGCAAGAACAGCGGCGCCCACGGCGCGCGCAATCATCACAACCATATTTTCTCGTGGGATGTTGGCGACAAGGCCGGCACCGAAAAGGCGCTCGCCGCGAGCGAGGTGGTGGTCGAGGAGCTGATCTCCTATCCGCGCGTCCACCCGTGCCCGATCGAGACATGCGGCTGCGTCGCCTCGATGGACAAGGTCAACGGCAAGCTCACCATCTGGGGCACTTTCCAGGCGCCTCACGCGGTGCGCACCGTGGCATCTCTGATCACCAACATTCCCGAGCACAATATCCGCATCGTCTCGCCCGATATCGGCGGCGGCTTCGGCAACAAGGTCGGCGTCTATCCCGGCTATATCTGCTCGGCGGTCGCCTCGATCGTCACCGGCAAGCCGGTCAAGTGGATCGAGGACAAGATCGAGAACCTGACCGCGACCGCGTTCGCCCGCGACTATCACATGCGGGGCAAGATCGGCGCGACCAAGGACGGGCGGATCACCGCGCTGTCATGTCATGTCATCGCCGACCACGGTGCGTTCGACGCCTGCGCCGATCCGACCAAATACCCGGCCGGCTTCTTCTCGATCTGCACCGGCTCCTACGACATTCCGGTGGCCTACTGCAATGTCGACGGCGTCTATACCAACAAGGCGCCGGGCGGCGTCGCCTACCGTTGCTCGTTCCGCGTCACCGAAGCCGCCTACATGATCGAGCGCCTGATCGACATTCTCGCGCGCAAGCTGAAGATGGATCCGGCGGACCTGCGCGCGCGCAATCTGATCCGCAAGGAGCAGTTCCCCTACAAGTCCGCGCTCGGCTGGGAATACGATTCGGGCGACTACCATGCGGCCTTGAAGAAGGCGCTCGAGGCGGTCGACTACCGGGAGCTGCGCGCCGAGCAGGCGGCCAATCGCGCCGCCTTCGCCAAGGGCGAAACCCGCTCGCTCATGGGCATCGGTGTCGCCTTCTTCACCGAGATCGTCGGCGCCGGGCCGGTGAAGAACTGCGACATCCTCGGCCTCGGCATGTTCGATTCTTGCGAGATACGCATTCATCCGACCGGCTCGGCGATCGCGCGCATCGGCACGATCTCGCAAGGCCAGGGCCATGCCACCACCTTCGCGCAGATCATCGCGAGTGAAATCGGCATTCCGGCGGAAAACATCACGCTCGAGGAAGGCGACACGGATACCGCGCCCTACGGGCTCGGCACCTACGGCTCGCGCTCGACGCCGGTCGCCGGTGCCGCGACCGCCATGGCCGGGCGCAAGATCCGCGCCAAGGCGCAGATGATCGCCGCCTACCTGCTCGAAGTGCACGACGACGACGTGGAATGGGACATCGACCGCTTCCAGGTGAAAGGCAATCCCGAGCGTTTCAAGACCATGAAGGAAATCGCCTTCGCCGCCTATAATAAGGCCATTCCGGGCCTCGAGCCGGGGCTGGAGGCGGTGTCCTACTACGATCCGCCGAACATGACCTATCCGTTCGGCGCCTATGTCTGCGTGCTCGACATCGACGTCGACACGGGCGTGGCCGATGTCCGCCGGTTCTACGCGCTCGACGACTGCGGCACGCGCATCAACCCGATGATCATCGAGGGCCAGGTGCACGGCGGCCTGGCCGAGGCCTACGGCATCGCCATGGGGCAGGAACTCGCCTATGACGAGCTCGGCAACATCAAGGGCGGCAGCCTGATGGACTACTTCCTGCCGACCGCGGCCGAGACGCCGGTGTGGGAAACCGATTTCACCACGACGCCGTCGCCGCACCACCCGATCGGCGCCAAGGGCGTGGGCGAAAGCCCGAATGTGGGCGGTGTGCCGGCCTTCTCCAACGCCGTGTGCGACGCCTTCGCGCATCTCGGCGTGACGCACATGCCCATGCCGCACGACCATTGGCGCGTGTGGAAGACCGCGCAGCGGCTCGGCCTCACCGGATAGATCGAATGTCCGGGTTGGCGCGGAGCGTGACCGACCACAGTTGTTCTGGGTTAGCTATCGTATCGGTCGGATGGCGATGACAGGATCTTTGGACATTCGCGCGCGCCTGCGGGACGTGCACTATATCCCGGACGAAACGCTCGTCACGGCGCTGCAGCTTTCGCTCGACCTGCGGCGCCCGCTGTTGCTCGAGGGCGAGGCCGGCGTGGGCAAGACCGAGATCGCCCGGGCGCTGGCGGCGGTCCTCAAGACCCGGCTGATCCGGCTGCAATGCTACGAGGGGCTTGATGCGAGCAGCGCCATCTATGAATGGAATTACCAGCGCCAGCTCCTCGCCATCAAGGCCAAGGAACATGACAACGTCTCGTCGGACGCCATCGAGGAGCAAATCTTTTCCGAACATTACCTGCTGCGCCGGCCGCTGCTGGAAGCCATCTCCCAGGCGGAACCGCCGGTCCTGCTGATCGACGAGATCGACCGGGCGGACGAGGAATTCGAAGCATTCCTGCTCGAGGTTCTGTCGGATTTCCAGATCACGGTGCCGGAGCTCGGCACCATCACCGCGAAAAGCATTCCCCATGTTATCCTGACCTCGAACGGCACGCGCGAGCTGTCCGACGCGCTGCGTCGCCGCTGCCTCTATTCCTATGTCGAATTTCCCACGCCCGAGCGCGAGCTCGAGATCGTGCTCGCCCGGGTGCCGGGGATCGAGCAGCGCCTCGCCGAGCAAGTCGTCCGTTTCATCCAGTCTCTGCGCAAGGAGGATCTGGAAAAGGTGCCGGGCGTCGCCGAGACCCTGGATTGGGCTGCGGCGCTGGTCGGGATGCGCGTGGACGACCTCACCGGTGATATCGATCGCATCCGGACGACCTTGATCTGTCTGCTCAAGACCGAAGCCGACCAGAAATCCGTCACGTCCGAAGTGGTCAGCCGGCTGGTCGGGAAGGCGGCGTGACGCCATGGCCGAGAGCGCTCCATCGCTATCCGACCTCAACCGGCTGAGCGCGCGCATCGCCGGATTCGTCGACCATCTACGGCTCAACGATTTCCACCTCGGGCCGCGTGAGACCGCCAGCGCGGTCGAGATGCTGGCGGCCGATCCATTGCCCAGCCTCGACGAAGCGCGGCTCAAGCTGAAGATCCTGCTCGCCAGCCGGCGCGAGGAATGGCGCCGTTTCGACGATCTGTTCGAAGCCTATTGGCTCTCTCAGGGCCGCGTGCGGCCGGCGGCGCAGCCGAGCGGCGCCGGGAACGCGCGCAGCCACGGGCCGGAGCAGGCCCTGTGGGGCCGTCACCTCGAAGCCGCCGGGGCGGATCATGCGCCGACCCTGGCCAGCGACGGCGACGGTGAGCGGGACGTTGAAGGCGATGCGGCGGGCCGTCTCGTCGCGTCCGAACGCGATACCCGGGTGAAGGCCGACCTGCGCCACTTCGCCGATCCGCGCGATATCGCGCAAGCGGAACGGCTGGCCTACGACCTGGCGCGGGCGATGCGCTACCCGCTGTCCCGCCGCTACCGCCGGGCGTCCCGGGGCACGCGCCTCGATCTGCGCCGCACGATCCGCGCCAGCCTGAGCCGCGGCGGCGAGCCGCTGACGCTGGTGCGCAAGGCGAGACCGGACCGCCCCGTTCACATCGTCGTGTTCCTCGATGTCTCGGGCTCGATGAAGGCCTACAGCCGGTTCTTCCTGCAGTTCGTCAAGGGACTCGTCTGCGAGTGGATCGACACCGACGCCTATCTGTTCCACACCCGACTGATCCGCGTGACCGATGCCTTGCGCGAACGGGACGCGATGAAGGCCATGATGCGTCTTTCGCTCATGGCCGAGGGCTTCGGCGGCGGCACCAAGCTCGGCGCCAGCCTGCGCAGCTTCAACGATGTCTATGCCAAGCGGGCGCTCAATTCGCGCAGTGTCGCCATCATCCTGAGCGACGG
Source organism: uncultured Rhizobiaceae bacterium (assembly GCA_964577835.1). Taxonomy (GTDB): domain Bacteria; phylum Pseudomonadota; class Alphaproteobacteria; order SMXQ01; family SMXQ01; genus CAVVYA01. The sequence continues at coordinate 18,511 of CAZOBN010000031.1, read as the reverse complement.
CTACGACACCGGGCCAGTGGATAGTCTCGCCCGCGAGCTGGCGCGCCTCAAGCGGCGCGCCCGGCGGCTCGTCTGGCTCAATCCTCTGCTCGGCTGGCGCAACTACGAACCGGTGACGGCGGCAATGGCCGCGGCGCTGCCCTTCGTGGATCACTTCGCCGCCGCCAACACCCTGGAATCCCTGGCGGCCATCGAGCCCGACCTGGCCCGTTTGTGAGGAAGGTATGTGTCATGACCCAGACAACGAAGATCCTCGATCTGATCGACCGGCTGCGAACCGCGGGCGCGAAGTTCTGCATAGCGACGGTGGTGCGAACGGCCAACCTGACGTCGGCAAAGGCCGGCGCCAAAGCCGTGGTGACCGAGGACGGTGTCATCCATGGCTTCGTCGGCGGTGGGTGCGTGACCGGCGCAGTGCGGACGGCAGCACTTGAAGCGATCGCCACCGGGAATCCCCAGACCATTCGTGTGCGCCCGAAAGAGGAGGTTACCGGCATGACCGACTCCGATGGCGCGCCGCTTTACAAATCGATGTGCCCGAGCGGCGGCACGGTCGAGATCTTCCTGGAGCCGACGCGCAATCCGCGCCAGCTGGTGATCTGCGGCGCCTCGCCGGTCGCCGAGGCGCTTATTACCATCGCCAGGGCGGTCGGCTTCCGCGTCACCGTCGCCGCGCCCGCGGCCGAGCGCGAGAACGCGCCGGGTGCTGACGGCTACATCGACGACTTCAAGCTGGAGGCGCTCGGTGTTCAGTCCGATGACGCCGTGGTGATCGCCACCCAGGGCCGGCGGGACCGCGACGCGTTGCGCGGCGCGCTGGCCTCGCCTGCGCGCTATGTCGCCATGGTCGGGAGCCGGCGCAAGATCGCCAAGCTGCGGTCCGATCTGGCGTCGGAGGGGGCATTCCCGGCGGCGCGCCTCGCCGACCTGCGCGGTCCCGCCGGCTTCGACATCGGCGCCGTCGGGCCCGAGGAAATCGCCTTGTCGATCGCCGCCGAGATGGTCGCCTTCCTGCGTCAATCGGCGGCCGCCTCGGGCTCCGGCGCGCGCGAGGCGAAATCCTAGGCGCGGCGGAAGCCACATCATCACGTTGCGGAGGATCGTTTTTGGAACTCGTATCGGAACAAAAAATATTGGCACCACGTGAACGGGTCTACGCGGCGCTCAACGATCCCGCGATTCTCCAGCAGTGCATTCCCGGATGCGAAACGCTCGACAAGGTATCGGATACGGAAATGGTGGCGACGGTCACCCTGAGAGTCGGTCCCGTCACGGCGCGGTTCAAAGGTCGTGTCACATTGTCGAACCTCTCGCCGCCGGAGAGCTACACGATCACCGGCGAAGGCACCGGCGGCGCCGCCGGTTTCGCCAAAGGCAGTGCCGCCATCAGGCTGGTGGAGGACGGCGACGGAACGCTTCTGCGATACGATGTCCGGGCGGATGTCGGGGGCCGGCTCGCACAGATGGGGGGACGGCTCATCGATTCGACCGCTCGGGCGCTCGCCGGACGGTTCTTCGACGAATTTCGCGCGCGCGTCGAATCCGCCCGCGCCGCCGAAGCGCCGGCCGGCGAGGCCGCCGTCATCCCCCTAGAGCCGGTTGCCGCGGCGGCGGCGTCTCCACCCGCCGTGACGGGCAGCAAGCTTTGGCTGTGGGGCGGCATCGCAGCGATCGTGGTGATCGTCGCGCTGATGAAGATCCTGTCCTGAAAGGCAGGCGCACTCCAGGACCCGCGCGCCGAGGTCAGCGGTCAATCGTCCACTGAATCGTCGCTGTCAAAGCGCTTTGCCCAATCATTTCCGCAGAATGACCCAGATCGCATGGATGATGCCGGGGATGTAGCCAAGCAAAGTCAGCAGGATATTGAGCCAGAAGTGCAAGCCGATGCCGACTTGCAGAAACACGCCGACCGGCGGCAGAAGAATGGCGATCAGGATGCGGACGACGTCCATGGGTTCCTCGTGCAGTGAAGACTGGCGAGTCAAGGCGGTGAAAACGCTATAGTCGCATGGTGGTTCCCGGCGCGCCAAGACCGCATGATGGCTGCGGGTATTTCAGCCGAACACCATCCCCGGCGACAGCCGATTGTCACTACCGAAGACACAATTGTCGCGCCGATTCGGGGATGCCGCCGCGCGCCTTTGTCTCTACACTCGGGCGCATCGGCAGAGGAGTCGCCGAGCAGGTTCTGACAGGAAACGCAAACGGGGTCATAGAGGCCGGCCTCAGACGCACGGCCCATGGACCTCTTAGAAAAGAGGGAGGCGTGTCATGTCCGCTTTGCCCATCCGTTCCGCGTTACTTGGCATCTACGCGTTGACGTTCGCTTTCATCGCTTCGGCTGCCGTTGGCCAACCCCACTACAAGGACAAGCGCCTCACGGTCATCATCAACTTCGAGCCGGGTGGCCCGACCGATATCGAAGGCCGCCTGTTCGCGAAATATATCGGCCGACATATCGAGGGGACTCCAAGCGTCATTACCCAGAACATCCCGGGTGCCGGCGGGATCACGGGGACCGTGTACCTGGCCAGGAACGCGCCCAAGGATGGCACCGTGCTCGGCTATCTCACCGGCGCCGCCTGGCAGGCGGTGAGCGAGCCAGAGAAGTTCCCGGTCGATTTCAAGACCTACGAGTTCGTGGCCTACCAGCCAGGCACGACGGTCTATTTCATGCGCACCGACATTCCGCCCGGCACCAAGACCGCGACGGACATCGCCAAGGCGACAGGCATAGTGGCCGGCGGCTTGACGGCGGGCAGCACCAAGGATTTGCGCATCCGCATGACGCTCGACATCCTCGGCGTGCCCTACAAATACGTCACCGGCTACGGCAGCAACAATCCGGCGCGGCTCGCCTTCGAGCGCGGCGAGATCAATTTCTTCGCCGAATCGCCGCCGGCCTATCTCAGTGTCGTCGAACCCACCCTCGTCAGATCGGGCAAAGCCGCGCCGGTGTTCTATGACACCGGCTACAACGGCGAATCCATCATCGAGCCGAAGCAGGTCAAGGGCTTGCCGATCCTGTCGTTCCACGAGCTCTACAAGCAGATCAAGGGCACCATGCCCTCCGGGCAGTTGTGGGAGGCTTATCTGTTCGTGAACTCGGTGAACAACGCCATGCAGCGTATGGTCACCCTGCCGCCCGGCACGGCGCCGGCGGCCATCGAGGCGCTGCGCGCGGCCGTGCTGCGCCTCAACGCCGACAGGGAGTTCGCCGCCGAGGCGCTGAAATCCGTGGGCTTCGAGGTGGATTACGAGGCCGGGCCGGATACCAACAAGCAGGTGCGCAACACGCTCAACGTCCCGCCCGAAACCAAGGCGTTCATCGACGCTTATGCGAAGGAATCGCGGCGCTAGCCAGCGCGCCATTCCAGAAGCCGGCGCGCCCTGTGCTCGCCGGCGCCGAAGCCGCAAAGGGTAGCGAAACCGCAGGTGACGGTTCGCATTGGCCAAGGGCCACGCCCATCGGTTATGGTGCGGCGCCATGCAGCCCATCATTGCTGTCTCCAACCTTTCCAAGACCTATAAGTCCGGCTTCCAGGCGCTCAAGAACGTCAGCCTGGATATCCGCCGGGGCGAGATTTTCGCCCTGCTCGGGCCCAACGGCGCCGGCAAGACGACGCTGATCAGCGCCATCTGCGGCATCGTCAATCCGACCGCCGGGACCGTCTTGGTCGACGGCCATGACAATGTGACCGATGCGATTGCCGCTCGCTCGCTGATCGGTCTGGTGCCCCAGGAACTGACCACCGATGCGTTCGAAACCGTGTGGGCGACTGTCAATTTCAGCTGCGGCTTGTTCAACAAGCCGGCGAACCCCGACCACATCGCCAAGGTGCTCAAGGACCTGTCCCTTTGGGATAAGCGCAACAACAAGATCATGACCTTGTCCGGCGGCATGAAGCGCCGGGTGCTGATCGCCAAGGCGCTCGCGCACGAACCGCAGATCCTGTTCCTCGACGAGCCGACGGCCGGCGTCGACGTCGAGCTGCGCCAGAGCATGTGGCAGCTCGTGCATGCCCTGCGCGCCTCCGGCGTGACGGTGATCCTGACCACGCACTATATCGACGAAGCCGAACAGATGGCCGACCGCATCGGGGTGATCAACCGCGGCGAGATCGTCCTGGTCGAGGACAAGACCGATCTCATGCAGAAGCTCGGCAAGAAGCAGTTGACGCTGCATCTCGCCCACACGCTCGAAGCCATCCCGCCGGCGCTCGCGGGCCATCGCCTCGACCTCGCGCCGAGCGGCACCGAACTGGTCTATACTTACGATACCCAGGCGGAGCGCACGGGGATCACCGCCTTGCTCAAGGACCTCGGCGAGGCCGGGATCCGGTTCAGGGACCTCGAGACCACGCAGAGCTCGCTGGAGGAAATCTTCGTCAGCCTGGTCAGGAAGTGACATGAACCTGCGCGCGATCGCCGCGATCTATAAATTCGAGATGGCGCGGGCCTGGCGCACGCTGGCCCAGAGCATCGTGTCGCCGGTGCTGTCGACCTCGCTCTACTTCGTCGTATTCGGCGCCGCCATCGGTTCGCGTATCACAGAGATCGACGGGATCGGTTATGGGGCGTTCATCGTGCCCGGTCTGATCATGCTGTCGCTGCTGACCCAGAGCGTCGCGAACGCATCGTTCGGCATCTATTTCCCGAAATTCACCGGCACGATCTATGAACTCCTTTCGGCGCCGGTCTCCTATGTCGAGATCGTCATCGGCTATGTCGGCGCTGCGGCGAGCAAGTCGATCATCCTGGGCCTGATCATCATGGTGACGGCGAGCTTCTTCGTGCCGCTGCGCATCGCGCATCCCTTCTGGATGCTCGGCTTCCTGGTACTGACCGCGATCTCCTTCAGCCTTTTCGGCTTCATCATCGGTATCTGGGCGGACGGCTTCGAGAAGCTGCAGATCGTGCCGCTGCTGATCATCACGCCGTTGGTCTTCCTCGGCGGCACGTTCTATTCCGTCCACATGCTGCCGCCGTTCTGGCAGACGGTGTCGCTGTTCAATCCGGTGATCTACCTGGTCAGCGGCTTCCGCTGGAGCTTTTATGATGTCGCGGACGTCAGCGTGTCCTTGAGCATCGCCATGACCTTCTGCTTCCTTGTGGTTTGCATGGCGGTGGTGTGGTGGATCTTCAAGACGGGCTACCGGCTGAAAAGCTGACGGGTTCGCATCGGACATCGCATGACCCGCGGACGAATTCGGCGCAACGATAAACGAGACAGGGTCGGGAACCTCCGACAATGACGACCAAACTCAACATGATCGGCTTCGGCGGCGCGGCCAATCTTCCCAGTTGGCTCGCCATCGACAAGGGCATCTTCGCCAGGCACGGGCTCGACGTGTCGCTGGCGCGCACCGAAGGCTCCATGTCCCAGATCCAGGACATGATGGCCGACAAGTATCAGATCGCCACAACCTCGATCGACAACATCATCGCCTATGCCGAGGGTCAGGGACCGGCCAAGCTCGACAAGCCGTTCGACATGGTGGCCGTTATGGGCGTCCATTCCGGGTTGAACAGCGTGGTCACCCGTCCGGAAATCAAGCGCTTCTCCGACATCAAGGGCAAGGCGGTGGCGGTCGACGCGCCCAACACCGGCTATGCCTTCGTGCTGTTCCGGATCCTCGAATCCAACGGCCTGGTACTCAACCGCGATTACACCATTCTGCCGGTCGGCGGCACCGAGCACCGGATGGCGGCGCTCAAGGACGGCCGCGCCGTCACCGCGGTAATGAGCGCGCCGACCGACCTGGAGGCCAAGGAGCAGGGCTACAACATCCTGGCGGACGCCGCCGCCGAGCTCGGCGGCTACCAGGGTAGCGTCTATGGCGTGCGTCGCAGTTGGGCCGAGAGGAACGAACCCGACCTGCTCGCCTTCGTGCGCGCCATCACCGAAGCCCACGGCCGCATCTTCGCCGACAAGGCTGCGGCGAAAGAAACATTGAAAGCGCGCATCAAAGGTCTCGACGACAAGGGCGCGGAAACCATCTACATCGGCCTGACCATGGGCAAGGGCGGGCTGGCGCGCAAGGCGGAGATCAACGTCGCAGGTGTCGCCTCGGTGTTATCGATGCGCAGCGCCTACGCCCAGTCGAAAAAATCACTGAGCGATCCGCAGAAATACCTCGACCTCAGCTACTACGATAAGGCGCAAGGCTGACGCCCGCGGCGCTTCGGCCGACTCGAACGGGCGATGCGCGTGATCCACCGTACGGAGAACGAGCGCATGAGCCACCGTTCGGCGCGCGACTGTCGGAGCAGCTCGACCCCATCATCTATACGAGACGACGGCGGTCGAACCGCTGGAAGTCACCGCCGGGTGGGAGCGGGCGAAGTGCCCGAACCTTCCCGGTCGGGTATTAAGACTCAGGCTTAGATGGCTGGACCGATCGAGCGCGGCATCTTGATCGGGCCGGTCAGTTTCTTCGGGTCGAGCGCCATGATCGCACCTTCGTCGAAGATATCGCCCATCTGGGATTTCACCCCATTGGCCTCGATGGCTTCCAGCCATTTGCGGTGGATGCGTGGATCCTGATCCTGATATTCGATCTGCCGTCCGCCGTCCTGAATGGAGGTCGAACCGCCGCCTTCGGCGCTCACCTTGCGCAGCGAAATGAACGGGTAGCGCCGGCTGCCCAGGCTGCAGGCGAGATAGCGCGCCGGTTCCGGGCAGGTGTTGAAGTGCTGGTGCATCATCCAGAACGGCGGCGCGTACATCACGCCGTGGCGCCACGGGATCTCCTTGAATTCGGAATCGCCCTCGTACCACAGCAGCGAATAGCCCTCGCCGGTCGCCGCATGGACGTGGGTGCCGGCGGCATGGCGGTGCGCTTTCTTGTAGCGCCCGGCGGGAATTTCCGACGAATGCGAATGCATGGTGCCGTCGGCCAGCACGAAGGAGATGTTGAGCGACCCTTTGCCGCGCTCGTTCAACTCGTAGAGCTTGAAGCTGGTCAGGTCATGGACGAAGTTGGTTTCCCAGATGTTGAGCGACGCCTTCGTGCCGCGCGTGATGGGGACCAGGTCGCCCTCGCCGTCGAAATGCTTGGCGCTGCCGATCCGCTCGGGGAATTCGTAAGGGTTGTCGAAGACGAATCCGACGTTGTGATAGAGGTTGAGCGTCAGCGGCGCGTCGTTGGTGCACGACAGGCGCGCGGGTTCGCGGCCCGAGCCGTTGAAGATCTGGTATTTGCAATTGAGCGGGATGGCGAAGACCGCCTTGGGCCCCCACTCGAAGGTGCGCGCCTCGCCGTTCGGGCTCCACACGGTTGTCGAGCCATGGCCCGACAGGGTGTAGAAGAACGCCTCGTAGAGATGCTTGATCGGACGGGTCCTGCCGCCAGCCGGCACGTCCAGCACGTAGTTGGCCATGAAGTCGCCGCGGCCGTGGCAGTGGGCGAAGCAGCCGCGCGCGTCATAGCGGTCCCATGGCTTGGTTTCGAGCGCCAGCAGGTCATGGCCGAAATCGAGATGGATCGGGATGCCCTCGCCCTGGGCCCAGTTCATGTAGGGATCGACCAGGAACTTGTCGGTCAGATCAGTAGCGGGTTGAGCGCTCGGTTGCGTGTCAGCCGGCATCGGGCCTCCTTACACATTATAAGAAATGGCGGATCGTCAGGCGCGCGTGGCCGTTCATCACGGCCGCGGCAGTGTTTTTTAGGCCGTCCCGGGAGAAGCCGCAATAATGAAGGGTTTGTCGGCCTGTTCCTTAACGGCCGAACACCTGCTTGAGCAGCTCGGTCGAACGCGCGGCCGGATTGGTCCGGATCGCCGCCTCTTCCTGGCCGATGTAGTGGAACAGACCGGCCAGCGCCTTCTCGACGGCGTAATCGGTGAGGTCGAAGCCCTGGGGCGCGGCGCTGCCGCCGCCCACACCCGCCAGTCCGGCGAGCCCGCCCAAGCCGCCGGTGGCGCCCGCGCTGCTCGCCGCGGCGCTCTGCGACACCTTTTGAAAAGCCTGCGTGGCGCCGGCCTGGGACAGGCTCTGCTCCATGATCGGGCGGAAGGCTTGGGTCAGCGGCTGGGTCGTCGTGCGCTTGAAATATTGGGTCGCCGCATCCTGCGGTCCGCTGATGATGCCGCGCGCGTCGTTGACGGTCATGCTGGAGATCGCCTTGCCGAAGATGTCGGCGGCCTTCGGCGCGGCCGCCTCGGCGGCGCGGTTCATGCGCAGTTCCAGGTCGTCGAGCATGCCCGACATGCCCGCCTTGGCCATCAGGTCGCGCGCGCTGGCGAGATAGCTGGGCAGCGGAATCTTCACCTGGGGATCCTTCAGGTAGCCGTCGGGCTTGCCGACACGGGACACCGTGCGCTGGCTCGCCACCCGCAGGGCCTCGCGCAATCCGGACTCGGCCTGGCTGTTGGTCAGGCCGCTCGCCGCAGTTACCGATGGCGCGCCGGACCTGCCGCCCAGCAGATCACGCCCCTGGTCGAGCAGATTGCCTTGGGCCGCGGCATCACCGGCGATCGTGAAGGACAGAGCGAATGCGGCGGAAACGACGAAGCGGTGGGATGGATGATGGCTCATGGGTGGGACCTCCGGACAAAGCTATAAGCTGAGGGGACTGAAACGGATGACATCGGGCGCGGGTGCCGCGCATCGGAATTTGGATCGGCCTTGGACCGGCGAGCGAAGTGGCTATACTCACGCATCGTCGCGTTGAACCCTGCTCGTTTCTTACCTGCCCAGCCGCACATCGAGATGACCGAAGCACAACAGAGTGCGGACGCCGGTTCGCAAAAGTCTTTCGCCGCGCTGCGCCATCCTCATTGCCGCGTCTACCTCGTCGGCACCATGCTGGCGATGATGGCCGACAATATCGAGCACTTGATCAGCTACTGGATCATCTTCCAGAAGTTCCAGTCGCCGGCCCTCGCCGGTTTCGCCGTGATCTCGCACTGGACGCCCTTTCTGTTCTTCTCGATCTATGCGGGCGCGCTCGCCGACCGTTTCGATCCGCGGCGCATCATCCAGGTCGGCATGGCGCTGTTCGCCGGCGTGTCGCTCGCGTGGGGGGCGCTATTCTACACCGATTCGCTGGAGATGTGGCACGCCGCCCTGCTCCTGGTCATTCATGGATTCGCCGGCGTGCTGTGGAGCCCGGCGGCCCAGCTTCTGGTCCACGCCATCGTCGGCCCGTCCCATCTGCAGAGCGCGATCCGGATGATGTCGATGGCACGCCAGTTCGGCCTGCTGCTCGGCCCGGCGATCGGCGGTGGCATGCTGCTCGCCTTTGGCCCCGTGGCCGGAATCCTGTTGAACGCGCTGTTCTACCTGCCGCTCGCGCTATGGCTGTGGAACGCGCCCTACGGTCCGAAGTTCCGCAAGGAGCCCGCCGCGCGCAAGCAGCCGGTGCGCGGGTTCGCCGACGTAGCCGAGACCATGCGGCAGATCGCCGGCAATAGGGTGATTGTCTCCATGGTGGCGCTGGCCGGCGCCTCGTCCTTTATCGTCGGCAATGCCTTCACCGCCCAGATGCCCGAATTCGCCCACGATCTCGGCCATGGCGATGCCGGCGTTCACTACAGCGTGCTGCTCGCCGCCAACGCGGCCGGCGCGCTGATCGCGGGCGTCGGGCTGGAAAGCAAGAACCTGCTGCCCGCGAACCCGCGCACGGCCTTCCTGCTGGTGGTGATCTGGTGCATCACCATGGCGGTGTTCGCGCTGACCGACAGCTATGCGGTCGCGGTCGCATCCATGTTGGCCGCCGGCTTCCTGAATCTCGGCTTCAGCGCCATGATGCAGACCCTGACCCAGTCTCACGCGCCACCACAGATACGCGGCCGGGTCATCGGTCTCTACAACATGTCGGCGCACGGGCTGCGCGCCTTCAGCGGCGTCACCGTCGGCATCGGCGGCAGCCTGATCGGCATCCACTGGTCGCTCGCGCTCAGCGCTCTCATTCTGCTTGCCGTCACCGTGGCGCTGCTGTCCTTCACCGCCTGGACGCGGGGCGCGGCAAAGGGCTGACGCAAGCCTGCTTTCCCAGTCATCGATCCGCGGGTCGGTTGACTTTATGGCCGGACGCCATATCTCCAAGCCAACCGGCATAGGAGGCACCCATGGAAAAGGACGACAAGGACTGGCGGAAGACGCTGACGCCGGAGCAGTATCAGGTGCTGCGTCAGCACGGCACCGAGCGCGCCGGCAGCTCGCCACTCGACAAGGAATATGGCAAGGGCAGCTATGTCTGCGCCGGCTGCGGCGCCAAGCTGTTCGACTCCGACACGAAATACGACAGCGGCAGTGGCTGGCCGAGCTTCTATAAGCCGGTGGACGGCGCGGTCGAGACGACCACGGACCGCAGTCTTTTCATGACCCGCACCGAGGTCCATTGCGCCCAATGCAAAGGCCACCTCGGCCATGTTTTCGAGGATGGCCCGGCGCCGACCGGCCTGTGCTATTGCATGAACGGCGTATCCCTGAGGTTCGACAAGACCGGATAATTCTCGATCTCGTGCGAAGACGCGGCGCCGGATGGATTGCGGGGGTGGATACGGCATCCAGTCCTCCGCGAAATCCCGGCAGCATGTGCCGGCGTGCTTGGCGTATTGCGCCCGCTTACGGCGCGCCGTGACGCCCACAACGCACGCAAATCCTTCGGCATCCTCGCCGGCTGTGCCTGTTCTTGAGAACAATCATGCACTTACCCTGCCGTCCAGACAGGCTCTACGCCATTTCGGCGCTGCCAGGATGAGGGGTGGCGGTGGACGCGGCTTTCCCCTATTTTCCCGGACCTCCCGCCCGCCGCAGCCGTTACCGGTGTGTGGTTTGGCGCCCATCCACAAATCCCGTGACCGAAATGCCGTTTCCTGACGTCGATCCCAACCTCGCCCGCGCCTTGGCCGAACAAGGCTATGCCGAGCCCACCCCCGTCCAATCGGCGGTGCTCGAGCCGGAAACCGCCGGGCGCGACCTGTTGGTGTCGGCCCAGACCGGCTCGGGCAAGACGGTGGCCTATGGGTTGGCCATGGCGCCGACCCTGCTCGACGGCGCGGAGCGCTTGCCGGCGCGCGCCGAGCCGATGGCGCTGATCGTGGCCCCGACCCGCGAGCTCGCCATGCAGGTCCACCGCGAGTTGAGCTGGCTCTATCGGCACGCCGGCGCGCGGCTCGCCACCTGTGTCGGCGGCATGGATATGAGGCGCGAGCAGCGCGCGCTGTCGCAAGGCGCCCATATCGTGGTCGGCACCCCGGGCCGTCTGCGCGATCATCTGGAGCGCGGCAGCCTCGATATCTCCACCCTGCGGGTCGCCGTGCTGGACGAGGCCGACGAGATGCTCGACCTCGGCTTTCGCGAGGATCTCGAATATCTGCTCGACGCCGCCTCGCCCGAGCGCCGGACCCTGATGTTCTCGGCGACGATCCCGAAAGAAATAGCGTCGCTCGCCAAGCGCTTCCAGAAGAACGCCCTGCGCATCACCACCACGGCCGAGAAGCAGGCCCACGCGGACATCGAGTATCGCGCGGTGCGCATCGCGCCCAACGAGATCGAACATGCGGCGGTCAACATGCTGCGCTACTACGAACCGCGCAGCGCCCTGGTGTTCTGCTCGACCCGCGAGGCCGTGCGCCATCTCTACGCCAATCTGCTGGAGCGCGGCTTCTCGGCGGTCGCCCTGTCGGGCGAACTCAGCCAGAGCGAGCGCACCCATGCCCTGCAGGCGCTGCGCGACGGACGCGCGCGGGTCTGCGTCGCCACCGACGTGGCGGCGCGCGGCATCGACCTGCCTGACCTGGAGCTGGTCATTCATGCCGACCTGCCGAACAACAGCGATACCCTGCTTCATCGCAGCGGCCGTACCGGACGCGCCGGACGCAAAGGCACCAGCGCCCTGCTCGTGCCCTACAATCGCCGCCGCCGTGCCGAGCAATTGCTCGGCGACGCCCATGCGAAGGCAACCTGGATGGCGCCGCCCACCGCCGAGGAGATCCGTACCCGCGATCAGGAGCGGCTGGTGCGCGAACTGTCGGCGACGGAGGAGACCACCGAGGAAGAACGCACGATCGCCCGCGCCTTGCTCGCCGAACGCAGCGCCGAGGATATCGCCGCGGCCCTGGTGCGGATGCATCGGGCAAAGCTGCCGGCACCGGAGGAGCTGTTCGAAACCAGCGCCGCGCCGCGGCAGGATTCCGCCGCACCGTCCGAGAAGCCGCGCTTCGAATCCACCGGCGCGGTGTGGTTCGAGATGAGCGTCGGGCGCAACGGCAATGCCGATCCGCGCTGGCTGGTGCCGCTGATCTGCCGGCGCGGCCATGTCACCAAGCGCGACATCGGCTCTATCCGCATCTTCGACCGCGAGACCAAGTTCGAGATCGCCGGTCACGCGGCCGACCGTTTCTTGGCCGCGGCGAGCCGGCCCGACGAGAAGGATGAAGGCATCCGCATCCAGCCCGCGCGCGGCAAGCCACCATCCGGCCCCGGCCGCGCGCCCTGGCCGGGCAAAGCGGCCGGCGGCAAATGGCAGGGCAAACCCCACCTGGACAAGCCGTCACCCGGCCGGTGGCAGGATAAGCCGGCTTCGGATAAATCAGGCGGCGGGGACAAGCCATCCGCCGCAAAATGGCAGGGCAAGCCAGCCTCGGATAAGCCCACGGGCGAAAAATGGCGCGGCAAGCCCTCTCCGGGCAAGCCATCGGGTGAAAAATGGCAAGGCAAGCCCGGCTCATATAAGGCAGGTGGCGGCAAGCCGCCGGCCAAGCGCTTCGGCAAGCCGGCGGGCAAAGGCTTCGCCTCGCACGATGGCCACCAAGGGCCGAAGCGCAGACCCGGCTGACCTCTTTCTAAACCTGGCGCGACTGGGAAAGTGACGTCGTTTGCCGCGAGAGGCGGCGCCGTGTCACGCCGGTTCGGACACCGTGTAGCGGCGCAGCAGCCGCACCTCGTCGGCCGGGAAATCGGCGCGGGCGTGGTTGGTGCAGCGGTTGTCCCAGATCACCAGGTCGCCCGGCGTCCAGCGGTGGGCATAGACGAATTCCGGTTTTTCCGCGTGGTCGAACAGGAAGGCGAGAAGCTTGTCGCTCTCGGCGCGCTCCATGCCGACGATATTGCGCGTCATCAGCCGGCTGAGATAGAGCGATTTGCGCCCCGACTCCGGATGCACCTTGACCAGCGGGTGCTCGGCCGAGGGCAGGTTGGGGTCGTCCTCCTCGGTTTCGTCGCGGTTCGTCGCGTCGTAGTGGTAGACGAAACGCGTCTTCAATCCCTCGAGCCGCGCCTTCATGTCCTCGGGCAAGGTCTCGTAGGCCTTGTAGAGATTGGCGAACAGGGTCTCGCCGCCGCGCGACGTGATCTTGATGGCATAGAGCGTGGTGGCGCGATAGGGCGGCACGCGATGGGCGCCGTCCGAATGAAACTGCATCTCGCCGTCGGGCAGGAAGCCGACCGCCTTGCCGTCCTTGCGGATGTTGGTGACGAGCATGACGCCGCGCTGGCGCGCGCCTTCGAAGTCCTGCGACGGCGGCTTGCGGAAGGCGCTGTCGGCCTTGCCGAACACCGACGCGAAGCGCACCTGATCCTCCGAGCTCAGCTTCTGGTCCGGGAAACACAACACCGAATAGCGTGTGAAGGTGTCGCGCACCATCTGCGCCGTCCCGGCATCGACCGGATTGCGCCAGTCGATGCCACGCACCGATGCGCCGAGAACGGGGGACAGAGGTTCTACGTCGATGACAGCGACCATCTCTATGCTTCCTGGAACGAACTCAGCGGAATTTTTCCGTCACCACGGTTTTGACCAGCGACTTTTTCTCCGGCGGCAGATTGCCGATGACGTCCATCACCATCTTGCGGGTCTTCTCCGCGTCCTGGAAACCGACATAGCGCTGGCTCTTCTCGCCTTCGGCGATCAGCGCCGGGTCGGTCAGCACCTTCCGCACCACGCCCTGGAGATAGGCGAGACGCTCCTTCGGCATATTCGGCGGGACGACGAGAATGCGGCCGAGATTGTCGAGGGTGGCGCGGAAATCGAACCACCACTCCTGCTCCGGCGTCAGCTTGACCGCTTCGAAGATTGTCGGAAGCTGGGGGAAGAAGCGCGACTTCTCGCGCGACATGGTGGCGATCGCCTTGTTCTGGTTGCTCTTCACGTAGTTGTTGGCGGAGGTGTCGGAGAGGTACAGCGAATCCATTTCCTCGCGCTGCACCGCGAGCGCCACTTCGGCGGTTCCCTTGTAGCCGATGACGATCTTGCAATCGAGCTTGAGCGCCTCGCAGGTCACCGCGGCGCCGTCCGACATCCCGTCGATCGGGCCGGATGCGCCCCAGCGGATCTTGAGGCCGGGCTTCATCGCCTCCCGCGGATTCTGCACCACCGGATGGGTCGGGTTGACCAGCCAGACCCACGGCGAGGCGCTCACCAGGCCAAGGTGGCCGAGCTTCGACAGGTCGTACTGCACGCCCGACTGCTGGACGATCTGCGACAGGCCCGCGGCGGTGCCGTTGACCAGCATCATCTGCAGCCCGTCGGGCTGCGCCGCATAAATCCGGTTGAGCGCGGTGACGCCGCCGGCGCCCGGCTGGTTTTCGACGATCACGGTGGCGCCAAGAGCCTTGGCGAGGTGAGGCTCGATCATGCGGGCATAGGCGTCATAGCCGCCGCCCGCGCCGAAGCCGACGACGATCCTGACCGTCTTGCCCTTGTAGAAGGCCGCTTGGTCCTGCTGCGCCGAAACGGGCGCCGCGGCAAGGCCGAGAATGGCGGCGAGCGCCATGACAGCCGGCAGCATTGTGCGTGCGAATTTCATCAGTGCCTCCCGATCGATTATCTTGTTTATTGGTTTGAAGCCTATCGGTCGCCAGGGGGCGCGTCAACGCAGGCAGTGGGCCCGCTTTATATCAGCCCTTTATCAGCCACAGTGGCCTCAGGCCCCAGGAATAACAGGCGGTTGAATGCCCATGTCATGCTCTTGCTGTACCGCCTTGGCGATCTTCTCCGCGTCTAGAACACCCCATTCACGCAGGAACGGGAATACGATGAACTGGACCGCATCATTCTCGAATACTGTTGGCTCTATCCGTTTGATTTTCTTCCCGCCAAAACGGCGACGGTGGAAGGCAGCCTCAAGAGCGAATGTCTCGCCCTCTGCGTTGGCCGCATGCATCAGCAGTGCCTCGCCCCGACGTTTCGCATCAGCAGCGAACCCTGAGGTTGGGATGTCTTCTCGCGAGGCCGTCCAGGCTTCGGCAATCATCATCACAGCATCCGCGCCTTCAATTCGCGCCAGCTTCGCAAGATCGCGCATAAGGACGTATTTTGACGCTCTATCCGGATAATTAGTTGGAAGAATTTGAAAAACCATATTCCCCTTGAGGAAGAACGTTAGGCTTCTATGGTGACCGTCGCGCAAGAGCATAACGCGCCCGATATTGAAGAATCGCTCCGCGACCTCCCTAAACGTCTTAGCCTGCTCCAGGCCATCCCAACTTGCTTTCGGCCCATAGCGCTTCTTAATAAAGTTCCGCATTTTCTGGGTGGGCTCCTCAACGGGCTTGCGAAAATATCGAAAGCCGGTGATCGACCCGTCCCGCATCGACAAGTAAAGGGCACGATCCATAGCAAGCGCACCCATCGCATCAGGGCGCGTGTCCTTAAGTTGGAGCCGCGTTTTTAAATTATTGACCTTAATAAAATCGACCACGGTGTCTGCGAGTTGTCCGTAAACATAGGAAAGCGCCTCAAGCACCTCCATGTCAGGTAACTGATTATCGACCCAGCGACGCTCAATGAGTAACGTGCCGTTCTCGATGACGTGCGAAATCAGAAAACACGGGGGTACCGCGCGATAGACCTCCTGAGGCGAAAGGAACAGCATTTGCGGGAGCCAATGCGTCTGAGGCCCGTCGAGATAGCTCGCGATGATCATCGCGCGCACTTGGCTGTATGTATCCAGATCGCCCTGTTTTTCGATAGAATTTCTCGCATCACGAGCCCATCGCATGATTGGGTCGCCATTCCAGCGGGTGTGGTGAGCCTCATACCAATCGTCGAAGCCATCCATGTGCTGCTTGTTAGATTGCAGGATGAACGTCACGGTCCTGCTGACTGTGATACAGTTCTGTAAGTTGATCTGAAAGCGAGGAGGATCGAAGTAAGATGCGGCCGCATCCCCCCAAAGCCGCCTCATCTGCATCAGGCGCTGGATCACAGCTTCAGCCGCTATAGCGGCATTCTTCTTTCTTTCATCAGACATTTAGGCACCCGACTCTGCTGAACTAGGCAAGATCGGTGGATGGTTGATCTGCTTCTGGAAGAGAACGGCTAAACTCAGCTTTAGAATTGCTTTAGCCCGGTGACACAGCAGGCGCTGTAGGTAATCGACCATGCGGCCGCAAACCTCGCCATCCTGCCCGCGGCGAGAAATCTCAACTCGGCTTATAACGCGGTTTGTTGCCCCGCAGCGTATCGGGCGCCGCCATGGCCGTCAACGCGGCTGGGCGAGAGCCGCCCGCGCCCTGGCCCGCGGTCGTCAGATCTTGATGCGCTCCAGGGTCGAGGGCACGAACAGTTCCTCGACCGACATGATGCGCGGCGACAGGCCCTGGGCGTGATGGTGGCGCATGAAGGCTTCCAGGGTCTTGCGGTTCTCGTCGGCGCCGTAGGGCCAGAAGTCGGCGCCCATGAAACTCTCGATCTGGCGCGTGAAATCATTGACCCAGGGCAGCATGATCTTGGGCACCCGCTCGACCTTCAGGTCGGCGAGCGCCCGGTTCTTCGACTCTTCCCACGCCTTGAACATGCTGATCGCGAGCCACGGGTGCTTCTCCAGCGGCTTCTTGCGGATCGTCATGACATGCATGATCGGGAAAATGCCGGTGCGCTTGTGGTAGTCGCGCTCGACCTCGGGGAAATATTCCCACAGCCGGCCGATATTGGGGGCGCGCTTGAGATAGCAGGAGGGCGCGCGGGGCGAGATCATGGCCTCGGCATCGTCGGCGGCGAAGGTTTCCGACAGGGTACGGTCTGGCTCCAGAACGCGGAAGACAGTTGAGCGGGCCTGGCGATCCTAGCTTCGCCAAGTCACTGTCGGACCGGGTTTACACTCCAAGCAAAAGAGATTCTGGCTCAAGCCCATGCTCCGCCTCAAACTTAGTCTGTTTAGATGAGTCGGTACATTTATCGGCCACTTGAGTACGCCGCGGGAATTCGGCCGATAGTGCCATTGGCGCGTTTCTTGCTCGGAGAGTCTCAGTCGTCTAGCTGAGGGGAAAGCCGTGTTGAAAATGTTTAAGACAGTATCGGTTGCTGCCACGCTGGCTGGTGCCATGATTTCCGGGTCTGCTTGGGCGGCACCTGTCCTCGACCAACAATTTTATCCACCCAACTTTAACGGGGTCGCTGATATTTCTGCGAGCGCCTTACTCCATCAATCAGTCACGGCAGGCCTGTCTGGACTGTTGACGCGGATCGACTTGCTCATCAGTCGAAATGACGATGTGACGGCGAATCTGACAATTGCGGTGTTCGATGAGGACCCTAACGGTGGTGCATTTAATGTTCTGGGGTCACTGACGCTTTTTCCACCTGCAGTTCCCTTCACAAGCATCTTTACGCCTCCCATTTTTGCGGAGATTGACGTCTCATCACTGAATATCATCACGGCTGCTGGCGAGGATTATTATATTCAGCTCAGTTCAACCTTGCCAAGCCTGGGGGCTTGTAAGTTCTGCTGGTGGGCTGCATCCCCAGGCGGTTATGCCGGAGGTGCCCTGGGCTCCGCCGGGTTTTCGAACCAGAATGGCGATTTCAGCTTCCGCACTTATGTCGATCCTGACCTGATCGGCGCGATCCCGGAGCCTGCATCGCTCGCATTATTGGGCGCTGGTCTTTTCGGCCTTGGCGTGCTTCGGCGGCGCAAGGTCTCATAGCACTGAGCGCGCGGCTCCCTGGACATGACGAGAGGGCGCCCATGTGGCGCCCTCATTGGTTATGCGACCTCGACGCTAAAAAGATATAGGGGACGCGCTCAAGATAGCAGGACGGCGCGCGGGGCGAGATCATGGCCTCGGCATCGTCGGCGGCGAAGGTTTCCGACAGGGTGCGGTCCTGGCTCCAGAACGCGGCAGACAGTTGAGCGGGCATGGCGATCCTGGCCTTTGGCAAGTCGCTGTCGGACCAGTTTACATCAAAAGCGAAAGAGATTCTGGCTCAAGCCAGCGGGCCGCCTCAAACTTAGTCTGTTTAGATGAGTCGGTTCTTTTGTCAGCCGCTTGAGCGCGCCGCGGGAATCCGGTCGATAGTGCCATTGGCATGCTCCTTGCTGTGCTCTCGATGTTCACCGATGCGGTTGTCCGTGTCCGGTATAGAGCTCTGTTGGGGGAACATACGATGAACTCAAATCATTCCGGCGCGCGCATCGGCTTGGCCATCGCGGCATTCTTCGTCGGCGTGCTGACCAACGACGCGGCCCAAGCGGCGGCCATCACCTTCGGCAACGTCGGGCTCATTCGCGATCAAAGATCGCCCAATTCCGTGAACATCGTGGTGGGCGATCGCATCCA
>CAZOBN010000030.1:0-38134 GCA_964577835.1 uncultured Rhizobiaceae bacterium | reverse complement strand
GCGGGCGAACTTGTTCCACGGGCAGGCGGCGAGGCAGTCGTCGCAGCCGTAGATCCGATTGCCCATCAGGGGCCGGAACTCCGCAGGGATCGGGCCCTTGTGCTCGATGGGGAGATAGGAGATGCAGCGCCGCGCGTCGATCTGACCAGGGCCGGGGAAAGCTTGGGTCGGGCAGGAATCGAGACAGGCGCGGCAGCTGCCGCAGTGATCGGTTTCGGCTTCGTCGGGCGGCAACTCCAGGTCGGTGAAGATCTCGGCGAGAAAAAGCCAGGAGCCGAATTCGCGCGACACCAGATTGGTGTGCTTGCCTTGCCAGCCGAGGCCGGCGCGCTCGGCCAGCGGCTTTTCCATCACGGGCGCGGTATCGACGAACAGCTTCACGTCGCAGCCGTAGCTCTCCGCCATCCAGCGGGCGAGCACGCGCAGCCGCTTCTTGGCCTCGTCGTGATAATCGCGGTTGCGCGCATAGACCGAGACCACGCCGCGCTCGCGCTGCCGGGTCAGGCTCATCGGGTCGCTGGCCGGACCGTAGTTGAGCCCGAGCACGACGGCGCTGCGCGCCTCCGGCCACAGGCCCTTGGGCGCCGCCCGGGACTCCTTGCGGGTGGCCAGCCAGTCCATATCGCCGTGGTAGCCGCGTGCCAGGAAGGCTTCGAGTCCCTCACGCGGCTGTGATCCCAGCTCCGCCGCCGCGAATCCGACCGCGCTGAAGCCGAGCGCCAGCGCCCTGGCGTGGATCGCGTCCTTGGCGGCGGCGGCGGTCGGGACACCGGCATTCGGCAATGGAGCGAGGGTCGGCAAAAGTCTCTCTAGGGTTCGGGTGAAGGGCCCTCCTGTCGCCGGGACCTCTGCGGATGCTAGGGGCGCCAGCCCCGGGCGGTTGCGCAGGAGAGCGCCAAAGCCTCGATCACCGAGGTTCCTTCGATTCTGAAGGTTTCGCAGTTATATAATAAATGGCAGCCTTTCAGGGGCTCATATATGCTTCTGGAGGGGAGTCACACAATGATGCCACAGAGCCGATGAACGACATTCGCAACGCCAAAACAGGGACCGCCGGCACGGACACCGCGGAACCCTTGGAGTTCCAGCCGCAACATAGCATCGGCTATCTGTTGCGCGATACCTACCGGGCCTTCTCCAAAGTCCTGCAGAGCCGGATTTCCGCCCACGGCGTGACGATCGGGCAGTGGTATTTCCTCCGCGTGCTGTGGGAGGAGGATGGCCTTACCCAGCGCGAACTGAGCCAGCGCGTCGGCATGATGGAGCCGACCACGGTGACGGCCCTGAACGGCATGGAGAAGCGCGGCTACGTCAAGCGCGTGCGCAACGCCACCGACCGCCGCAAGGTGAATATCTTTTTGACCGAGAAAGGCCGCGCCCTGCGCTCGCGCCTGCTGCCGCATGCCGCCGACGTCAACCGCATCGCCGCCAAGAGCGTGTCGGCGCAGGACATCGACCGCATCCGCAGCGTGCTCAACACGATGAAAGAGAACCTCGATCGCGAAAGCATCTGAGGTTCCGTCGATAGATCCAGAAAGGTCAGGGATGAACACCGCCCTCAAGGCATCGAATATCGCTGCCACTCTCGAACCCGTCAAAGGTCAGCTCGCGGCGCTGACGCGCATCCTGAACAAGGAAGGCATCCTAAGCTATTCCGGCCACGCCGCCGCCCGCGTGCCCGGCCGCGAAGCCTTGGTGATTCATGGCATCAACGACAGCCGTGCCGGCGTGACGCCTGACCAGATGGGGATCGTCGACTTCGACCTCAATGTGATCGAGGGCCCGCGCGGCTACAAGCCGCCGCGCGAGGCTTTCATCCACACTGAAATCTTCCGCGCCCGGCCGGACGTCCATGCCTGCGTGCATATCCACTCCGACACCTGCACGCTGTTCACCATGGTCGAGGACGTCGAGCTCGAGCTCCTCAAGTCGCATGCCGTGCGCTGGCGCAGCGGCATCCCGGTGCACGCCGATCCCAGCCATATCAAATCGACCAGGCAGGGGGCTGGCCTGGCCAAGACGCTGGGCGCCTGCAATGGCGCTCTGATCCGCGGCCATGGCGGCGTCATCGTCTCGGAAAGCATTCCGGCCCTGCTTGTGGATGCGGTGCATTTCGACGAAAATGCCAAGGCCTGTCTGCAGGCCGCGGCGATCGGCAAGATCAAGCCGCTGACCGAGGCGGAGCTCGATCTGCTGGCCGAGAACAACGACAATCGCGCCCAGCATGTTTATAAACTCTGGTCCTACTACGTCGGCAAAGCCATCGACGAAGGCACCGTGCCGGCGGGGTGGGAAGGTCTGGTTCAGGAGGCCGTTGATTGATGGCGACCGCGGTTAGTCTCTCCAACTCCCACGATCTGCTGCGCGCGCGCCTCGCCGCCGCCACCCGCATCCTCAACATGGCGGGCATCCTCGATTACAGCGGCCATATCTCGGCCCGTATTCCGGGCACGGACATGTTCTTCATCCAGACGCGCAACGAAAGCCGCGCCGAGGTGACTCCGGGCAGCGTCGTGCTGTGCGATCTCGATTGTAACGTGCTCGAAGGCAAGGGCAAGCCGCCGAGCGAGACGGTCATTCATACCGAGATCCTGCGCTCGCGCCCCGATGTGAATTCGGTGATCCATTGCCATATGGATCTCGCCATCGCCTTTACCATGATGAAGGATTGCAAGATCCTGCCGATGCGCGCCCGCGCCGCGCGCTGGGAGAGCGGCATTCCGATGCACGCCGATCCGAGCCATATCAAGAAGCTCGACCAAGGTCAGGCGCTCGCCCGCACGTTGGGCAAGAACCATGCGGCGCTGATGCGCGGCCACGGCATGGTGCTGGCGGCCGAAAGCGTGCCAGCCCTGGTGACCGACGCGATCCACTTCGAGGAAAACGCCAAGGCCCAGATGCAGGTGCTGAGCGCCGGGCAGACGCCCGCGCCCTTGAGCGCGGCCGAAATGGCGGCGATCAACAAGCTCGAGGAGCGCGACCACCACATCCAGAAGCTGTGGAACTACTACGTCGCCAAGGCCAAGAAGGCCGACGCCGTGCCGGCGAACTGGAACGTGGATCTGTAACGACGCTGCGTGAGGTAACCGTGACGCTGTCCGTTCCTTCGATCGAAACCCAGCCCGTTACTCTCGATCAGGTGCCGCTGTCGCTTGCATTGGGCGCCGAAATCCGCGGCCTCGACCTGCGCCAGCCGCAGGATGCCGCCACCATCGCCGGCCTGCGCAACGCCTGGCACGAAAACCTGGTCATCGTCCTGCGCGATCAGGAGATCTCCGCCGAGGATCAGCGGCGCTTTTGCGGCTTTTTCGGCGACGTCGGCAAGCGGGCACGCCCGCCCGCCGGCCGCCACGAGCCGGACGGCACGCCCGAAGGCATGATGTATGTCTCAAACGTGCGGGTCGACGGCAAGCAGATCGGCTCGCTGCCCGACGGAGAGATGCAGTTCCACATCGACCAGTGCTACACCGAGTTCCCCGCCATGGGCACGGCGCTGTTCGCCATCGACGTGCCGCGCGAGGGCGGCGACACGCTGTTCAGCAATCTCTACGCTGTCTATGACTCGCTGCCCGACAGCATCAAGCAGCGCATCGCGGGCCGTAAGGCGGTGCATTTCTACGATTACAACTCGATGAGTCGCGGCTCGGTGGATACCCGCCGGTCGGACGTCAAGAACTACGCTCATCCGGTGGTCTGCACCCACCCGGTGACCGGCCGCAAGTCGCTGTTCGTTTGCCGGCTGATGACGGGCTTCATCGAAGGCATCGAGCCGGCGGAGAGTCAGGACATCCTCGGCCTGCTGTTCGACCAGATCGAGAAGCCGGAGTTCATATACGCCCACAAGTGGCGTCCGGGCGACCTGCTGCTGTGGGACAACCGCTGCACCGCCCATGCGCGCACCGACTTCGATCCGGCGCAGCGCCGTCATCTGCGCCGCTTCACCATCCAGGGCGGCAAGCCCTTCTGAACGACCCAGAAACGAAGCCGCCGGCGCTCAAATGACCGGCGGTTCGTCATAAGCTAGGGAGAGCATGATCATGGGACCGTCGAAGTTTGTCTTCACCGCTGCCGCCGCGAGTCTCGCAATCCTCGCGCTGCCCGCCCAGGCGCAGGACGCGGTCGCTCAGTTCTACAAGGGCAAGAATGTCGATCTGATCATTGGCGCAGCACCCGGCGGCGGCTATGACGTCTATGGGCGGGTGATCGCGCGCCATATCGATCGCCATATTCCCGGCCATCCGACCATCGTCGCCAAGAACATGCCGGGCGCCGGCAGCAACAAAGCCGCCGCGTTCATCTATTCCGTGGCACCCAAGGATGGCACGGTGATCGGCGCCGTGTTCTCCGGCGCCATCATGGATCCGCTGCTCGGCGACCGTAGCCAGGTCCAGCATGATCCGACGAAATTCACTTACCTCGGCAGCGCCAACAACGAGGTCAGCGTGTGCGCGATCCGCGCCGACGCGCCAGCAAAGGATATGCAGCAGGCGACGCGGAATTCCGTTGTGCTCGGGGCCAGCGCCGCCGGCGGCTCGACGCGCGATTTCCCCGCCCTTCTCAATAACCTGCTCGGCACCAAGTTCAGCTTGGTGAGCGGCTATCCCGGTACCAAGGAGATCACGCTCGCCATCGAGCGCAACGAGGTGCAGGGCCTATGCGGCTACTACTGGTCGAGCGCCAGCACGCAGAACCCGGCGTGGGGCAAGCCGGGCGGCGGTATGACGATCCTGGTGCAGGAGGCCATGAAGGGCCATCCGGCGCTGACCAAGATGGGCGTCCCGGTCGCCATCGACTTTGCCAAGAACGCCGATGACCGCCAGGTCATGGAGCTGTTCTACAGCCAGCTCGTCTTCGGCCGACCCTACATCCTGCCGCCCGGCGTGCCGGACGCGCGCATCAAGGCGCTGCGCAAGGCGTTCGACGATGCGCTCAAGGACAAGGAGCTGCTCGCCGACGCCGAAAAGAGCCGCATCGAAATCATGCCGGTCTCGGGCGAGGAGGTGCAGGGGCTGGTCAACAAGCTGTTCGCCATGCCGCAACATATCGTCGAGCGCACGAAAGAAGCGCAGCTTTATAAAAAGTAAGCGCGCCGCCGCAACCAATCCTCGGGCCCATCCGCGCCCGACACAGGGGAGATCGACATGAGTCGCTTCACAATGCTGATGCCATCGTTCATGGCCGCGGCCGCAATCGGCTTCGCCCTGTCGTCCGCGCCGGCCGCGGCGCAGGATGCCCTGGCGAAGTTCTACACGGGCAAATCGATCGACATGACGATCGGTTCGGCACCCGGGGGCGGCTTCGACATCTACGCCCGCGCCATCGCCCGCCATATGGACCGCTACGTTCCCGGCAAGCCGACGATCATTGCCAAGAATCTGCCGGGTGCCGGCAGCAACAAAGCGGCTGGCTTCGTCTATGCCGTGGCGCCCACGGACGGCACGGTGATCGGCGCGGTGTTTCCCGGCGCCATCATGGAACCGCTGCTCGGCGACAAGACCCAGGTGCAGCACGATTCGACGAAGCTGATCTACCTGGGCAGCGCCAACAACGAGGTGGCGATCACGGTGATCCGCGCCGACGCGCCGGCGCAGAGCTTCCAGGACCTGTTCACCAAGGGCATGATCAGCGCCGCCAGCGCCTCGGGCGGCTCGAGCCGCGACCTGCCAGCCGCCCTCAACAACGTGCTCGGCACCAAGATCAGCCTGGTGACCGGCTATCCGGGCACCAAGGAGATGACGCTCGCGATCGAACGCAACGAGGTGCAGGGCACTGGCGGCTATCTGTGGTCGAGCCTGAAGACCCAGAACCCCGACTGGCTGCCTTCCGCCGGCAAGATGCGGATCCTGGTGCAGGAGGCCGTGAAGGGCAACGCGGAACTCACCAAGATGGGCGTGCCGGTCGCCATGGATTTCGCCAAGACCGCCGAGGATAAGCAGGTGCTCGAGCTGATCTACAGCCAGCTCGTGTTCGGCCGTCCCTATATCCTGCCGCCCGGCGTGCCCGCGGACCGCGTGGCCATGCTGCGCAAGGCGTTCAGCGACACCTTCAAGGACAAGGAATTCCTGGCCGACGCCGAGAAGCTGCGGCTGACCATCGATCCGGTGTCGGGCGAGGAGGTGCAGGCGCTGGTGGCCAAGGTGTTCGCCGCGCCCGAGCGCATCGTCGAGCGCGCCAAGGAAGCGATGGTCTACAAAAAATAGAGGGAAGCTGTCTCGATGGCCGTAATTTCGCCGACCCGTCCGAGCCTCGATCTGACCGACCGCGTCGTCATCGTCACCGGCGGCGCCAAGGGAATCGGCAAGGTCTATTCCCAGCGCCTGGTCGAGGCGGGCGCCCGCGTGGTGATCGCCGATATCGACAAGGCGGCCAACGACGATTTGGCCAATGCGATCATCGAAACGGGCGGCGACGCGATTTCCCAACCGACCGATGTGTCGAGCCCGGATTCCACCGCCGCCATGGCCAAGGCGGCGATCGGCAAGTGGGGCCGCATCGACGGCCTGGTCAACAATGCCTCGCTGATGAGCGTGCTGGCGCGCCGCTCGTGGTTCGACATCCCGGTCGAGGAATGGGATCGCGTCATGGCGGTCAACCTGCGCGGCATTTTCCTGTGCTGCCGCGCGGTCTATCCGCAGATGAAGAGCCAGGGCGGCGGCAAGATCGTGAATATTTCCTCGGGTCGCGTGTGGGAAGGCACGCCCAACCGGCTGCACTACACCACGTCGAAGGCCGGCGTCATCGGACTGACCCGCGCCCTGTCGCGCGAAGTGGGCGACGACAATATCGCGGTCAACGCGATCACCCCGGGCTTTACTCAGAGCGAAACCCAGATGGCGAGCACAGCCAGCGTCTATGTCGGCAACCGCGCCGCCATGAACAAAGCGTTCAACCGGGTGCAGGTGCCCGACGACCTGGTGGGCGCGCTGATGTTCCTGCTGTCGGACGCCAGCAACTACATCACCGGCCAGACGATCAACGTCGACGGCGGCCAGATGATGCATTGAGGCGGTTGCCTCGGCACGCAAGAAACGCATCGCCCTAATTCCCTCCCCCCTTGTGGGGGAGGGCAGGGTGGGAGGGCAGTGGCACCTATGATCCCGGTCGTACGGAACTGTTGGCGAAATCACCCCCACCCAACCTCCCCCATCAAGGGGGAGGAGAAGTAAATCTTGGAGGCGTTTCGAAACGGCCGCGACCGAGTCGGCCATTGACGTCGCATTGCGCCGCTCAGGTCTCGTGCAGGAAGCCGTATTTGCCGCGGTAGTAGAGCAGCGGGTTGTTTTCCACGATGCGGGTGCTTTTCGCCTCGCCGAGCACGATCAGGTGATCGCCCGCCGGGTAGGTCTGGGCGATGCGGAATTCGGCGCAGGCCAGCGCATCGCGGATCAGCGGCACTTCGAGGAGCCCGAGGTCGTAGGGCACTTTGCTGAACTTGTCTTCGCCCTTGGTGGCGAAGGTGTTGGAGATTTCCTGCTGGTTCCACGCCAGGACATTGATGGCGAAGACGCCGCTTTCCAGCATCGGCTTGAGCGAATTGGCCTTCTCGTCGACGCAGATCAGGAAGATGGGCGGGGTGAGGGAGACGCAGCTCACCGCGTTCATGGTGAGGCCGTAGTAACGGCCGGCATTGTCGCGGGTGGTGATGACGGTGACGCCGGTTGCGAAACGTCCCGCAAATTGTCGCAGTTCGGCGCCATCGATCATGGACTCTGCACTCCCCGTAGGTAGGCCCGAAAGCGTCGCGATCACGCCGTCAGGAACTGAATGACGCGCCGATTGAACGCCTCGGCGCATTCGATATTACCCATGTGGCTGGCGTTCTCGAAGACATGAAGTTGCGTGCCCTTAGGCAGCTTGGCCACCAGCTTGTCGGCATAGCCCGGCTCGCGCAGCGGATCGTAGCGCCCGGCCATGACGAGCACCGGCACGCGGATCTTGCCATAGTCGATCAGCTCGCGCTCGCGCGGACCGGCGGACTGGCGGAACGGCGCCTTGAAGCGGGCGGCGGAGGTCGCCTCCCAAGCGCCCGGAACGAGAGACATCTCGTGGCGGCGGGTGATGTAACCCTCGTCAGCCGCCCAGCGCGGGTCGCGGAACATCACCTCGACGATGCGGCGCATATGCTCGCGCGTGCCGTCGTAGCTGTTGAGGATCTGGCGGGCCTCGTTGTCGGGTGCGTCGCCGCCGCCCGAGCAGCACACCAGCTTGTCGAATGGCCAATCGGGTTTCCCGCGCGCCGCGACGGCGAGGCTGAGGCCGCCCGACATGGAACTGCCGATGACATGACAGCGCGTCACGTTCATGACTTCGAGGAAACGGCGGATGTGCTGGATGCGCCGGTCGAACTGGCCGACGAAATCGTGGATCTTGTCGGTCAAGCCGAAGCCGAGATGGTCGGGCGCCAAGACGTGGAAGTGCTCGGCGAGGGCGGCGAGGCTGAATTCCCAAGAGAACTCGGCGGCGCCGCCGAACTCCGCGGAATGCAGCAGGAGGACTGTCTGTCCCCTGCCACGTCCGGCTTCGAAATAATGGGTGCGAACGCCGTCGACTGAGACGTAGCTGCCTTCCCTCATGCGGCGGCGGCCTTCACCACTTTCTTCGGCTTGGTGCGCCGCAGATCCTTGATCTGCGGATACACGTCCTTGGCGAACAAGGTCATGCTGCGCACCGTACGTTCGTGATCGAGAAAGCCCGCTTGCTGCATCATCAGCAGGTGGTCGAAGCCGCCGACCAGGTCGTAGAAGCGCTTGATCTGCTTGGCGACCGAATCCGGCGTGCCGGAGATCAGCACGCCCTGCTCGCGCAGATAGTCGAGGCCCTGGGCGCGCACCGCGTCGGTGCGGCCGGAATAGGCGCCCTGCAGCGCCTTCACGTTGATGTCGACCGGCACATAGCCCGGCGGGTTGCGGAATTGCGGCTCCGCTTTGGCTTTGAGGTACCAGGTCAGTTCCTGGGCGCCCTTTTCGGCTTCTTCTTCGCTGTCCGCCGTATAGACCAGCGGCATGTAGGCGAGCCCGCCGCCGCCCGGCAGGCCGCGCTCGACGAAGCTCGCGCGGTAGGTATCGAACATGTCCTTCACCTTGTCATGCGGTTGCAGGAACATGGCGAAGATGTAGCCGCGCTCGGCGACGCGCGAGATGTTCTTGTGGTCGCTCGAACCGGTGATCCAAATCTGCGGGTGCGGCGTCTGGTAGGGGCGCGGCCACAGGTTGACGGCGCGCTTGTGCCAGAACTTGCCCTCGAAATTGAAGCAGCCGTCGTGGGTGGTCCAGGCCTTGACCACGAGGTCGAGACCTTCCCACAGCCGTTCCAGGGTCTGGGTCGGATTGGTATTGGCGGCAAAGATCTCGTAGGGCACACCGCGCACGAAGCCGACGTCGAGCCGGCCGCGCGAGATATTGTCGATCATCGACATCTCTTCGGCGATGCGCAGCGGATTGGCGCGGTTGGCGATCGGATTGCCGAGGATGCAGATGCGCGCGTTCCTGGTCTGGCGCGCCAGGATGGCGGCCGACAGCGGCGCCGCCACGTCCATGCAGGTCGCGGTCTGATGGTGCTCGTTGAGCATGATGTTGAGGCCGAGTTCGTCGGCGATCAGGTGCTCATCGAGGTAGCGGTTGTAGAGGTCGGCGCCGATCTTGGGGTCGTAGTGCTTGCTCGGCAGATTGACGCGCATGGAGGACAGCGTGTCCATATCCGGCAGGTAGGGGTAGGGCATCTCGGTGAAGTGCCAGGCGTCCATCGTGCGCTCCCTTGAAAACCGCGGGTGTGACTGTTAACGAACGAAGCCGCCGATGGCCTTCATGAAGGCCCCGGGCTGTTCGAGGTGAGGGTAGTGGCCGGCCTTGGCGACGGTGGCGAATTTGGCGCCCTTGATCAGCTTGCTGTAGGCCTTGCCGTAATCGGGCGCGACGATGCCGTCGTTCTTGCCCCATACGACCAGCGTCGGCACCTGGATGCGGTGCAGCCGGCGCGTGAGCTTCGGGTTGTGCATGTAGGGCTCCCAGCAGAAGCGCGCCGTCGTCTCGGTATTGCGGGCGATGATGGCAAGCTTCGATTCGGGCATGGACGGAAAATCGCGCTTGCCCTTTTCGGGATCGTGCCACTTCTGCTCCATCACCTTCTTGGGGTGTTGCAGCCAGATGTCCTGAATGTCGCGGTCGAACGGGCCGCCGACCTTGATGCCGTAGGAATCGACCAGCACCAGCCTGGCGAAGCGCGAATCGTCCTTCGTCGCCATTTCCGCGGCGATCCAGCCGCCGAGCGAGAAGCCCATGACGGTCAGCTTGGTGAGGCCGAGTTTCTCGATCAGGTCGAGATAGATGTAGGCGATGTCGTCCATGTTGGTGATCCAATCGGGACGATTGGATCGGCCGAATCCCGGCGCCTGCGGAATGATGACTTCGAACTTGCGGGCCAATTCGTCGACGAAGGGCGCCTCGGGTTCGAGCACTTCTTCACCCGGCAGCAGCAGCAGGGGCTTACCCTTGCCGCGCCGCTCCAGCTCGATCTTGACGTCGCCGATGGCGATGAACTTGGTCGATGTCTTGACCGCGGCCGTTTTGGCCGGAGTCTTCTTGGCCGGGGCTTTCTTCGCCGCGACTCGCTTGGACTTCTTGATCGTCGCCATCCCGAAAAGAACCTTTCTTTATTGTACGTCCGGTCCGACCGCAGCGCCGCCGACGCAGCCGTTGCCACAGCGATGGGTCACGCCCGACGGCGAGCCATGGTCGTGGGGGAAATCTGCGGACTTGGCCGGGATATCGGAACGCAAAGAACCAACGCGAATAACCTTAGTTTTTCTACGGGGTTGATTCCGCAAAGGCAAGGGGCAAGCGAAACCCGGCCACGAGCCTGTGGAAAAGTCTGTGCCGCTTTGAAATAGCGGTCTAATCGGGCAGCGGCTGCTGACCCACGAGGGTCAGGCCATAGCCATCGAGCCCGACGATGCTGCGTTTGGTATTGGACAGCAGGATCATCTTGCTGACGCCGAGATCGAGCAGGATCTGAGCGCCCACGCCGTATTGGCGCAGTTCGGCGATCGGCTTCTTCAGGGTCTGGCCTTCGCGCTCGCGCAGGAAACGGCTCAGGCTGGTGGGGGTCGGCTCGCGGATCATGACGATCACGCCGCGGCCCTTTTGCGCGATCGTCCGCATGGCGGCTTCGAGCTCGCTGCCGCGCGCGCGCGATTCGCCGGCGAAGAATTGGCCGACGGTCATGTCGCCCAGCGCATCGGCCAGGACATTGAGCTGATGCATGCGCACCAGCACCGGTTCCTCGCCCGCAATATCGCCCTTCACCAGGGCAATATGCTCGGCATAGGCCACCTTGTTGGCGTAGACCAGCACCTTGAATTCGCCGCCGAAACGGCTGTTGATGCGGCTTTCGAGTATGCGCTCGACAACCTTTTCGGTGCGGCGGCGATAGGCGATCAGATCGGTGATGGTCGCGACCTTGAGCCCATGATGCTGGGCGAATTGCACCAGATCCGGCAGCCGCGCCATGGTGCCATCGTCGTTCATGATCTCGCAGATCACGCCGGACGGGTTGAGGCCGGCCAGCTTCGCCATATCGACCGCGGCTTCCGTATGGCCGGCGCGCACCAGCACGCCACCCTCCTGCGCGACCAGCGGAAACACGTGACCGGGCGTGACGATGTCGTTGCGGCCTTTGGCCGGGTCGATGGCGACCTTGATGGTCTGGGCGCGGTCGGCGGCGGAGATGCCCGTGGTGACGCCCTCGCGCGCTTCGATGGAAACCGTGAAGGCCGTCTGGTGGCGCGCCTCGTTGCGCGGCGACATCAGGTGCAGGCCGAGCTGTTCCACCCGCTCTTTCGGCAGCGCCAAACAAACCAGCCCGCGGCCGTGCTTGGCCATGAAGTTGACGACCTCCGGGGTCGCCTTCTCGGCGGGAATCACCAGGTCGCCCTCGTTCTCCCGGTTTTCATCGTCGACCAGGATGAACATGCGCCCTTTGCGGGCATCCTCGATGACGTCTTCGATGGGAGACAGGTAATCGGTATCGGAACTGGACACGCCTGGATCCTTCAGCGTAGGTCCTCAAAGAGAGGAGCCGTGCCGGCGTCGATGCGCCGCTGCGGCGATGGAGGCGCAAGGTATCCCGCCCGCCCCGGCCGATCAAGGGCCGGCCTGGACCGCGTGACGATACGGCATTGCGCCCGCGAATCCGATCCCCGGACGCCCACCGCGATCGACGGCCAGATTGACGGTCTTGGGGGGCGATGTTACCAAAGGGAAAAGCGCGTATGGCCGATTCGCTCAGCGCGACAATAATTTTACCAAGAAACCCTTCTTCGGTAGATCCCCGGCTCTTCTTGGAGGCTAAGCGCCATGCCTATGTTCCGTCCAACGGCCCCAGTGACGATTGCGGCCGGGATCTCTGCTGTGTTCACCCTCGGATCGCCAAGGTGAAGCAGGCGATCACCATCACGGACACGAAGCTGCTGCCGGGCGCCAAGCCCGAAAGCGCCGAATAAGATCCGTTTTGTTATTCCCGGCCCGGTCGATCCGGGCCGGTTCGTTTGCGCCGTTTTTCTGGAAACGCCAAAGAAAGCAAAGCCAATGAAAAAACCCGCCGCCAAGCTCCCTGCGCCGAAAGACCAGGGCGTCGACAAACCCGCCAACCTCAAGACCAAGAAGAACGCGCCGGAATACGCCTCCGACGCCTTCGCCGACGTGCTGCGCGCGCTCGGCTTCAACTATGTCTTCCTCAATCCGGGCTCGAGCTACCGTGGCTTGCACGATTCGCTGGTCAACTACAACGGCAACCGCGCGCCGCAGACCATCCTGTGCAACCACGAGGACGTGGCCGTCGCCATGGGCCACGGCTATGCCAATGCCACCGGCCGCGCTTCGCTCGTCGCGTTGCACGACCTCGTCGGCCTGATGCACGGCGTCATGGGCGTCTATGACGCCTATGCGGCGCACGCCCCGGTCGTCATCATCGGCGGCAGCGGCCCGGCCGATCCCGCGCTGCGCCGCGCCATCGACTATATCCATTCGGCCAACGTCCAGGGCGAGCTGGTGCGGCCGTTCGTGAAGTGGGATGATGAAACGATCACCGCCCAGGGCGTGGTCGACTCCATCGTGCGCGCCCACAAGATCGCGACCACGGGTCCGAAGGGGCCGGTCTATGTCTCGATCGACGCCGGCTTGCAGGAGCAGAAGCTCGACAAGCCGGTCGAGATGCCCGACGTCAGCCTGTCCTACAACCAGGCGCCGCCGCCTGCCGCCATCTCCCAGGATGCCCTGAACGAGGCCGTCGAGATCCTGCTCAAGGCCAAGAACCCGGTCATCACCTGCGGCCGCGTCAGCATGAATCCGGCGATCACCGAGCCGCTCACGCAATTGGTCGAACTGACCGGCGCGCTCTATCACGACGACCGCAATTCGGTGAGCCTGGCGTCGAAGCATCCGCAGAACCTGACCGGCGACAAGGCGGCGCTGCCCGAAGCCGACGTGGTGCTGTGCATCGATTCCTACGACGTCAGCACGCTGGTCGATGCCTATTCGAGCCGCGAACGCGGCAAGAAGGGCGCCGGCGGCGCCGGCAAGAAGATCATCGACCTGTCGCTCAACGACTATGCCCATCGTTCGTGGCAGCGCCTGGGCGGCATGGTGGCGCCGACGG
Organism: uncultured Rhizobiaceae bacterium; assembly: GCA_964577835.1. Lineage (GTDB taxonomy): Bacteria > Pseudomonadota > Alphaproteobacteria > SMXQ01 > SMXQ01 > CAVVYA01. The sequence goes on along the minus strand of CAZOBN010000030.1, from coordinate 24,484 downwards.
CCGTGCAACTGCTCGCCGATCCGCTCGAAGGCACCCGCCAGCTCGCCGTGGCGGTCAAAGCCCGGCTCGCCAAGGACAAGGGTCCCGTCAAGGCGATCGAGGCGCGCAAGGCCAAGCTCGCCAAGCGCAAGAAGGACTTCCTCGCCAAGCAGGCGACCGCCACCAGGCAGCGTTGGGACGAGACGCCGATGTCGCCGCACCGCTTCGTGTCGGAAATCTGGAACGCGGTGAAGGGCAAGCCGTGGTTCCTGACGATCCGCAATCACCGCAACTGGCCCGAAGGCATCTGGGACTTCACCGGCGGCGGCGAATATGTCGGTCACTCGGCCGGCGGCGGTGTCGGCCATGGTCCCGGCGCGATGGTCGGCGCGGCCTTCGCCGCGCGCGACCGCGGCCAGTTCGCGGTTGGCGTGCTCGGCGACGGCGACTTCATGATGTCGTCGGGCGCGCTGTGGACCGCCGCGCACTACAAGGTGCCGCTGCTCGTCATCATCAACAACAACCTGTCCTGGTACAACGACGAGGAGCATCAGGTCGAGGTTGCCAAGATGCGCGGCCGTCCGCCGGAGAACGCCTGGATCGGCACCACCACCCGCGATCCGGAAGTCGATCATGCCTCGCTGGCGCGCGGCTGGGGCTGCTGGGCGGAAGGTCCCATCGAGAAGCCCGACGATTTCGGCCCGGCGCTCAAGCGCGCCATCAAGCAGGTCGAGGCCGGCCGGGTCGCCGTGCTCGACGTGCGGACCAAGCCGCGCTGATCGGCATTTCGGCCGCCAGTCTTATACGAGTGTGAAAAGGAGGCGTTCCGGCCCCCTTTTCGTACCCTTTTGCTTTTTGCCACTCCGGGGCAGGCCTGCTAACCTTTCATCATCCAATTCGGGGCGAACCAACGCCCACGCCATCGCACGACCACATCACATTCTAGAAATTCGACTCCAAGGGAGAGAGGCATGGCCACGACAACGCAGCCCACCAGTTCCGCCACCGGCGGCCTGACGAAGGGCAAGGTCAAACATTACAAGATGCTGATCGGCGGCGAATGGAAGGATGCCAAGGCCGGCGAAGTGGTCGACAGCGTCAATCCGGCGACCGAGGAGATCATCGCCACCTTCCCCCATGCCAAGGAGGCCGATGTCGCGCTCGCGGTCGACGCCGCCAAGGAAGGCTTCAAGGAATGGCGCAGCTTCAGTTGGGTCAAGCGCGCCAAGATCATGCGCGAATTCGCCGCGCGCATGGCCGAGAAGGTGGAACATTTCGCCGTGCTCGATGTGATGGATTCGGGCAATCCGATCTGTGGCATGCGCGGCGACGCCCAGGGCGCGCCGTCCGAACTGATCTATTTCGCGGGCATCGCCTCCGAGCTCAAGGGCACCACCTATGAGGCGCCGGAGAACGTGGTGGCTGCGTCCTACCGCGAGCCGTTCGGCGTGGTCGGGCGCATCATCCCGTTCAACCACCCGTATCGCTTCTGCGCCAAGGTGGCGCCGATCATCGCCGCCGGCAATTCGGTGATCCTGAAGCCGGCGGAAGCGACGTCGCTCTCGGCCTTCGATTTCGGTGAAATGACGCTCGGCCTGTTCCCGAACGGCGTCATCAACGTGGTGTCCGGTCTCGGGGCGACGACGGGTGCGGCCATCGTCAAGCATCCGGACGTGCCGCGCATCGCCTTCACCGGCGGCGTGCCGACCGGCAAGGCCATTGCGAAGGAAGCGGCCGAAAACATGAAGCGCTGCTCGTTCGAGCTCGGCGGCAAGAACCCGATGATCGTGTTCCCGGACGTCGACGTGGCGAAGGCGGCGGTCGGTTGCGTCAAGGGCATGAACCTGGCGCGCTCCATGGGCCAGTCGTGCCAGTCCAACTCCCGCGTCTTCGTGCATGAGAAGATCTACGACAAGTTCCTCGAGGAGCTGGTCAAGCGCGTCGAGGCGCTCAAGGTCGACGATCCGATGAAGGAAGACGCCGACATGGGCGCGCTGGCCTATGAAGGCCATTACAAGCGCGTCATGAGCTTCATCGATTCGGGCAAGGAGCAAGGTGCCCGGCTGATGACCGGCGGGCGCCGGCCGGCGAAGCTCAACAAGGGCTATTTCGTCGAGCCGACGGTGTTCGCCGATGTCGACATGGGCATGCGCATCGCCTGCGAGGAGATCTTCGGCCCGGTGATCGGCGTGCTGAAGTGGAGCGACTGGGACGATGTGATCGCCCGCGCCAACTCGGTGCGCTTCGGCCTCACCGCCAACATCTGGACCAACGATCTGTCGCTGGCCCACAAGACCGCCAAGGCGGTGCAGTCGGGCCTGGTCTGGGTCAATGGCCAGGGCGGCCGCGTGCCGGGCTCGCCGTTCGGCGGCTACAAGGAAAGCGGCATGGGCAAGGAAGGCGATCTGTCGGATCTCTTGTCCTACACCCAGGAGAAGTTCCTCCAGATCCACCTCGGCTGAGACGGCTCCGGAAACGAGAAAGGCGCGGGTGATCCCCGCGCCTTTCTCGTGCCCGCAGCGATGGCGTGCGACCAGGCGCTAGGCGGCGATGAGTAGCGGCAATTCGGATTGCTCTGGGGCGGCCGCTCTTGCGGCAGTGTAGCGCGAAGCTCGTCTCGTCGCTCGAAAACGACCTGAAGCCGCATGCCGGCGCCACCCAGAAAGATGGCAAAATACCAAAGCATGCTTGGCACCTCGAGACCCTCAGTCGCGCCGATCCACCACCAAGGTGTCATGCTTTGTTGTCGTCAGCGCCAGATCAGGCTAGAGCCGGGTGGCGATCTTCGGCGACCTCGTGGCGATGGGTCAGACAGTGGGCATGAGAGCTGTCGGCGAGGACTTCGATAACGTGGCAGTCGCAGATCGTGCCACCGCGGCACTGCGCGATCATGCGATTGAGTTCCGTCTTGAGTGCCTTGAGCTGCCGGATGCGTCGCTCGACGGCCTTTAGTTGACGCTGAGCGATGGCATCGGCGGCCGCACAGGACCGATCAGGGGCATCGGCGAGGTTGAGAAGTTCGCGAATGGAATCGAGCGGGAATCCCAGTTCCCGGCTGTGCCGAATGAAGGCAAGCCGTGCCATATGCGGCTGGCCATAGCGCCGCTGGTTGCCCTCCGTGCGCAGCGGCTCCGGCATGAGCCCGATCTGCTCATAGTAGCGAATTGTCTGAACCTTCGAGCCCGTCTGCGCGGCGAGCTGGCCGATCGAGAATTCTTGCGCTTGCATGGTTCTTTGCACCTTAGAAGCTACAGTCGCTATAGGTTTTATACTTAAGCGCGGTTCCGTGCCTTAGCAAGGGCCTGGTCCTGATCGGATCTGATTGGAGAGGCGGTCGACCTTGCCGATACGGCCTGCGGCAGCCGACCTCCAACTTCACGGAGACGTTGATTTTGCTTCGCTTTACCCTGTTGAGGAGCGGAGCCTTGTGCGTGCCAAAGCACCGCACGATTCCCTCTTGAACCTATAGTCACTGTAGGTCCTATCTTCCTCCAAGAACGCAAAACCGATGGCGGATGGAGCGGGCCAATGGCGCACACGCACGACCAAAAGCACGATTACGATCACGCGCCTAAGCATGACCATGATCACGGGCACGAAGCAGACCCATGCTGCGCCACGGGCACCAGCGTCGAGGCCGTGCCCGCGTTCCGTGGCGGCCGCGCTTTCAAGGTGCGCGGCATGGATTGTGCCGAGGAGGTCGCGGTTCTCAAACAGGCCGTCGGGCCTGCGGTGGGTGGCGCCGACCATCTTGCCTTCGATGTCCTGAACGGCCGAATGACCGTCGCGGACGCGGCCCGCGCTGTGCCGGAGGAGACCATCCGGAACGCCGTCGCGACGACCGGCATGAGCGCGGTTCCGTGGGAAACGCACGCGGCCAAGGGCGGTGGCGACAGCCATCGCCGCCAGCAGGTCCTGTTCACCGCGGCCAGCGGCGCGAGCCTCCTGCTCGGCATGGCCCTTCACGTCGTGTCGGCGGGCAATCTGGCGGAAGCCTTTCGCCTGTTCGTCAGCCATGCCGATCAGCCGGTGCCGTGGCCGGAGATTGCCGCCTATCTGGGGGCGGTCGTCCTCGGCGCGCGCTTCGTGGTGGTCAAGGCCTGGTACGCGGCGCGCAATCTGCGCCCCGACATCAACCTGCTGATGGTCGTCGCCGTTCTGGGCGCTGCCGGCATCGGCGAGTGGTTCGAGGCGGCGACGGTCGCATTCCTGTTCGCACTGTCGCTGGCGCTCGAAGGCTGGAGCGTTGGGCGGGCGAGGCGGGCGATCGCGGCCCTCCTCGACCTCGCTCCGCCGACCGTCCGCCTGTTGCGGCCCGACGGCTCGGAAGCCGACGTGGCGGTGGCCGAGATCAGGCCCGGCGACCGCTTCCTCGTGCCCGGCGGCGAGCGCGTCGCGCTCGATGGCCGAGTCGTGGCGGGAGCCAGCGCCGTCAACCAGGCGCCGATCACCGGCGAAAGCGTGCCCGTCGAAAAGCACGAAGGGGCCGAGGTTTATGCCGGCTCCATCAACGGCGACGGGACGCTGACCGTCGAGGCCACCAAGGCGGCCAACGACACCACGCTCGCGCGGATCATCCGCATGGTCGAGGAAGCCCATGCCCGGCGCGCCCCGTCGGAGCAGTGGGTCGAGCGATTCGCCCGGGTCTACACACCGGCGGTGATGGTGCTCGCGCTCCTCGTCTTCCTCGTGCCGCCGCTCGTCTTCGGCGGCGCCTGGGAGGAGTGGTTCTACCGGGCGCTGGTGCTGCTGGTGATCGCCTGTCCCTGCGCGCTGGTGATCTCGACGCCGGTCTCGATCGTCGCCTCGCTCGCGGCGTCGGCGCGGGCCGGCGTGCTGATCAAGGGCGGCGCCTTCGTCGAGCTGCCCGCGCGCCTGAAGGCGATCGCCATGGACAAGACCGGAACCATCACGCGCGGCGAGCCCGAGGTCGTGAAGGTGGTTCCCCTCGGTGGTCACACCGAGCCGGAGCTTCTGGCCCGCGCCGCGGCGCTCGAGGCCCGCTCCACGCATCCGCTGGCGCGCGCCGTCCTTCGCCATGCCGAGGCCAAGGGTGTGCCTCCGGAACCGGCGAATGACGTTCAGCTGCTCAAGGGCAAGGGGTTGACCGGCACGTTCGCCGGCGAGCCCTTCTGGCTCGGCTCGCACCGCTATGCGGTCGAGCGCGGGCAGGACACGCCCGAGATCGCCAGCCAGGCGGAGGCGCTCGAGGCCGATGGCAAGACCGTGGTTGTCATCGGTAATGCACGGCATGTCTGCGGCATGATCGCGGTTGCCGACACGGTGCGGCCGGAGGCGCGCGAGGTCGTAGCCGCGCTGCATGCCGCCGGCATCGAGCACGTGATCATGCTGACGGGCGATAATCGCGTCACGGCCGAAGCCATCGCGCGCGAGGTCGGCATCGATGAGGTGCATGCCGAGCTGCTGCCCGAGGACAAGCTTCGCAAAATCGAGCAGCTCGTGGCCCAGTACGGGACCGTCGCGATGGTGGGCGACGGGGTGAACGATGCGCCGGCCCTGGCGCGCGCCAGCCTCGGCATCGCCATGGGCGCCATCGGCAGCGATGCGGCAATCGAAACCGCCGACATCGCCTTGATGACCGACGATGTTTCGAAGCTACCCTGGCTCATTCGCCACGCGAAGCGGACCCTCGCCGTCATCCGGCAGAACATCGCGTTCTCGCTGGGCGTCAAGGCCGTGTTTTTCGTTCTCACCTTCGCCGGCATGGCGAGCCTCTGGGGTGCGATCGCGGCAGATGTCGGCGCCTCGCTGCTGGTGGTGTTCAACGCGCTCCGGCTGCTGAAATTCGAGGCGACGAAAGACATGTGAGTTGTAGCGACGCGGCCAGCATGATGTGCCCGCGTACAGGTCGATCTCCTGACCGCCCGGCAGAACATCGAGATCGAAATTGACATATCCTCTCCCCTAGGATAGGTTACGGTTCATGAGCGTAGTGCCTCTTCATCAATCCTATTCCGCGATCACCAAGCGCCTCAAGCGCGCCGAGGGGCACCTGAAGACGATCATCGGCATGGTCGAGCAGGGGCGATCCTGCGTCGATATCGCCCAGCAGCTCTACGCCGTGGAGAAGGCAATCTGCAACGCCAAGAAAACGCTCATCCACGACCATATCGACCATTGCCTTGAACAAAGCGTCGGTCCGGTAGCACGCGACGCCCGCGCGCCGATCGAGGAGTTCAAGGAGATATCCAAGTACCTTTGAGGCCGCCGCGATGCTTCGTTCAGCCCTGGTCTGGCTCGGTTTTGCCCAGCCCGAAGAGACTCACGCTCACGCTCACGGCCATCGCCATGGCGACGACCATGGTGACGACCACGGAGACGCCGGCGGGCATGGTCACACGCACGGCGTGATCGATCCGACGATCGCGACGACGGAGCGCGGCATCTGGGCGATCAAGTGGTCTTTCGTTATCCTCGGCATCACGGCGGCTCTGCAGCTCGTCGTCGTGCTGCTGACGGGCAGCGTGGCGCTGCTCGCCGACACGATCCACAATGTCGGCGATGCGGCCACCGCCGTGCCGCTCTGGATCGCGTTTCTGTTCGCGAGACGCAAACCCAGCGCGCGCTTTACCTACGGACTCGGACGCGTCGAGGATCTGGCCGGCATTATGATCGTCGCGATCATCCTGTTCAGCGCGCTCGTCGCCGGCTATCAGGCGATCGATCGCTTGATCGACCCCCAGCCGATCGAGCTGCTCGGCTGGGTGGCGGCCGCGGGCGTCGTCGGCTTCCTCGGCAACGAAGCCGTCGCCGTTTTCCGGATCCGAATCGGCCGGCGGATCAATAGCGCCGCGCTCATCGCCGATGGCTATCACGCCCGTACCGACGGGCTGACCAGCCTAGCCGTGGTGCTTGGTGCGGTTGGCGTATGGCTCGGGTTCCCGCTCGCCGATCCCATCGTCGGTCTGCTGATCACCCTCGCCATCTTCGGCATTGTCTGGCAATCGGCCAAGGCGGTGTTCACGCGCATGCTGGACGGTGTCGAACCGGGCCTCATCGACGAGATCCGTCACGCGGCCGAACACGTCCCCGCTGTGCGCCAGGTCCTCAATGTGCGCGCCCGTTGGCTCGGGCATCGCCTCGCCACCGAATTCAACGTGGCGGTCGATGGCGACGCCACCGTGCGCGAGGCCGAGGCTGTCTCTTCCGCGGTCGAGCGCCAGCTCCGCGACCATATCCCCGCCCTGTCAGTCGCCCACGTTCGGGTCCGTCCTGCCAGCGGGACGATTGACGATCATCCCGGTCATCAACACGCGGGGCACCACCATGCTCCAGCTCCAGCTCCAGCTCCAGCTCCAGCTCCAGCTCCAGCTCCGGTTCCGGTTCCGGTTCCGGTTCCGGTGAGCGGCGAGCTGGCGGAAGGCGTCCTCGAGATCGTCCAGACGCCAAGCGGCGAGCGCTTGAGATTTACGGCTGCGCGATTGACTGCCGGCACCCAAGCCGTGGTCGCGATCGATCGGCCAGGCGGTCGGGTGGAAACGCTGCCGCTCGCGGCGTGCGACAACGATTCTTCTCGGCTATTGAGCGCAGTTGCGCCTGCGGAGCCCCACGAGTTCGATGCACGGCTGCTGTTACAGCGGGGCGCCCACAAAGAGGCTCTAGCATTCCGCATGATCGAGCCCGCGGATCACACGCATTGAGCAATCTTACAAATCGCCGTCGACGGCGCTGGAGCAGGACGGCGGCCTTGCGCGGTATTCATGGCCCCGCCATTCGGTGTTCCCTGCGCGCCGCCTGCCAAACCTCGCGAGCAGCGTCGACGTTCATCGCGGCGATGCCAAGGCCGACGATCAGGTCCGGCGAAGCTCAACAAGGGCTATTTCGTCGAGCCGACGGTGTTCGCCGATGTCGACATGGGCATGCGCATCGCCTGCGAGGAGATCTTCGGCCCGGTGATCGGCGTGCTGAAGTGGAGCGACTGGGACGATGTGATCGCCCGCGCCAACTCGGTGCGCTTCGGCCTCACCGCCAACATCTGGACCAACGATCTGTCGCTGGCCCACAAGACCGCCAAGGCGGTGCAGTCGGGCCTGGTCTGGGTCAATGGCCAGGGCGGCCGCGTGCCGGGCTCGCCGTTCGGCGGCTACAAGGAAAGCGGCATGGGCAAGGAAGGCGATCTGTCGGATCTCTTGTCCTACACCCAGGAGAAGTTCCTCCAGATCCACCTCGGCTGAGACGGCTCCGGAAACGAGAAAGGCGCGGGTGATCCCCGCGCCTTTTTTGTTGGCTCACCGTGGTAGAGGCGGCCATGATGGTGCGAAAGAAGAGGGGATATCGTGCCGATCCGATTGGCGAGCTTCAATCTCGAAAGCCTTGATGACGACCCGAAGGCGGATCCGCCTTTCGCGGCGCGTCGTGACTTGCTCCGCCTGCAATTGGACCGGCTCAAGGCCGACGTGCTCTGCCTGCAGGAAGTCAACGCCCAGGAGGTCGTCCGCAATGGCCGCCCCAGCCGCGAACTCGCCGCGCTGGATAGGCTGCTCAGCGGCACGCCCTATGCCGCCTATCATCGCGTGATCAGCCGCAACCGGGCGCAAACGAACATCGCCGACATCCACAATCTCGTGATCCTGAGCCGGCTGCCGATCGCCGCCTCCCGTCAGATTTGGCACGATCTGGTGCCGGAGCCCTTGGTGCGCCTCGCCACCGCCTCGCCGTCTTGCGCGGAGGCGCAGCCGGTCGTCTGGGACCGGCCGATCCTGCATGCGGAGCTCACGCTTCCCGGGGGCAAGCGGCTGCATGTGTTCAATGTGCATTTCCGCGCGCCGCTCGCCGCCGTGGTGCCTGGCCAGAAGCTGGACGCTTTCGCTTGGCGCTCCATCGCCGGTTGGGCGGAGGGCTACTATCTTTCCTCGATCAAGCGCGCGGGCCAGGCGCTCGAGGCGCGCCTCGCGCTCGATCACCTCTTCGCGGCCGACCCCATGGCGCTGATCGCGGTCGCCGGCGACTACAACGCGGAGGAACACCACACGCCGGTCGAGCTGGTGCGCGGCGAGGAGGAGAATACCGCCAACGGCGCGCTCGCTATGCAGGTGGTCATACCGGCCGAACATGCGGTGGCCGAAAGCGAACGCTATACGGTCGTGCACCAGGGCCGGCGCCTGATGTTCGACCATATCCTGGTGTCACGTGCTTTGCTCGGCCATCTCGGACGGATGGAAATCCACAATGAGGCGCTGTCGGACGAGTTGGTGGGCTATGCCAGCGTCAGGCATTCACCGGAGTCCTATCATGCCCCGATCGTCGCGGAGTTCGATCTGCCCGCCTGAGCGACCATAGCGAAAAAGGCGCGGGACTTTCCCGCGCCTTTTGGTAGCCCCGGATTGGGCGTGCGCCGCGGCTAGAACTCGCGACCGATCGCCTTGTCGAACGACAGCGGTCCGCCGCCGCGGATCAGGATGCCGAGCATGACGATGGCCCACAGCAGCGGGAATTCGTAGCCGCCGCGGCTGGCGAAGAAGCCGCCGGGCAGGTGCACTTGGATGACCGCCACCATGAGGAGAATGAAGCAGGCCAGCGCTGCGGGTCGGGTCAGCAAGCCGATGGCGACCAATAGGCCGCCGAAGAATTCGGTGCAGCCGGCGATGAAGGCGAGCGGCAGGGCGGGCTCGATCCCCATCTTCTGGAAGCCGTAGGAGGTGCCAAGCAGGCCTTCGCCCCCGAACGCGCCGAACAGCTTCTGCGCGCCGTGGGGCACCAGCATGATGCCGGCGAAAAAGCGGATGAGGGGCCAATGATAGGGCTTCAGCCGCTCCCAGATCCGTCCAAGCGATGGAATGATATAGCGGTTCGCCCGCCCGCCGGAGGCATCCGTGCGATATGCCAGACCTTCGTACATGGTCGAAAACTCACAAAACAGCTGTTTTCGGTCGACGGCATCGGGGGCGCGTCGAAGAGCCGCCGCTTGCCGAGAATCTATAAAAGCCGCGGAAGCGGTATAGTTCCTGGAACCCCGGCCTCCGGGCCGCGCTTCGACGACTGCGTGAATCGGCGTGGCAAATTGGCCGCGCCTAGCGGCCTTCGCGGCGCCAGGCGTAGACCAGAGTGCCGATAGCCAGGGCCAGGGTTGCGAGCGCCGGCAGCAGTGGGATTTCCGTGACGCCGCGCACGATGTAATCGCCGTTGCTCCGCAGTCCGATCCAGCCGCGCCCTGAGACGGTGCGCTCCGGCGCGACGCGCCGGATGTCGGGCAGCTTGCCGTCGACCAGCCAATTGGCGCTGCCGCCTTGCGCCTTGATCACCGGCTCGAGCTTTTCCGGCGTCGAGCGGACGTCGGCGAACTCGAGCGGGTTGAGCGTGCCGGCGACCGCATAGACCGTGTGACGCTCGTCGCTGACGCGATGCAGTCCCTGTTCGCCGGCATGGAAGGTCGCGATGGCGCGGCCGTCCGGCTGATCGGTCAGGGTCAGGTTCTGCTCCTCGCCGGAAGGCGAGCGCACCACCACGGGCGAATCGTCCGGCGTCAGGCTGCGCCGTGTGATCTGGATCTCGCTGCCGCGCGCCACGGCGCGCAGATCGTCCTCCTCGAGCTCGGGCTCCTTCATCAGCCAATGGCTGATGCGGCGCAGCAGTTCGGCCTGCGGTCCGCCGCCGTCGAAGCCGCGGCCCCATAGCCAGATCTGGTCGGTCATGATCTGTGCGACGCGCCCCTTGCCGACGCGGTCGAGCACCAGCAGCGGCCGTCCGCCCGGGCCGTCCATCAGCACATGGCCGCGCCGGGCATCGCCGTCGGTGATGTTGAACCAGCGGCCCCATGTCGGATTTTGTTGCGTCGGCTTCTGCTGGGCCTCCGGGCCGCTCGCCTGGGGCGCCACCGGCTTGCCGGCGCCTTCCAAGTCGGCGGTGACCGGATGGCGGCGACCGACGCTGCTGACGGCCGCGCGATAGCCTTGCTCGACGACGTCGCCGGTCGGCACCACCGGCATGATCTCGCCGAGCGGCGTGCGGAACAGCCCGAATGGCGAGGCATAGGACGGCCCGCCGGCTTCGAGCACCGCGCCGCCATCCTGCACGAAGCGCGCGATGTTCTGCAGATAGGCGTTCGCCAGGATCCCTCGCCGGTGATAGCGGTCGAAGATGATGAGATCGAAATCGCTGAGCTTCTCCTCGAACAGCTCGCGCGTCGGGAAGGCGATCAGCGACAGTTCGCGGACCGGCGTACCGTCCTGCTTCTCCGGTGGGCGCAGAATGGTGAAATGCACCAGATCGACCGACGGATCGGATTTCAGCAGATTGCGCCATACGCGCTCGCCATTGTGCGGCACGCCCGACACCAGCAGCACGCGCAACCGGTCGCGCACGCCATTGACCACCACGGCGGCGCGGTTGTTCTGGCCGGTGATCTCCCCTTCGATCGGTTCGGCCTCGATTTCGAACACGTTGGGTCCGCCGTGATCGATCGAGACCTCGAAGCTGGTGTTGCTTCCGGGCTTCACATCGAGCGCGCGGCGCTCGCCGCCGTCGCGCACGATGGTCAGGCGCGCCGTGCCGGTGCTCGCGCTCGCCGGCAGGTCCTCGACCCGCACGGTCATGGTGACGCGGCTGCCGACGATGCCATAGCTCGGCGCCTGCTCGACCACCAGCCGGCGGTCGCGCGCATTGCGTTCGCCGGTCAGCAGCACATGCAGCGGCGCATGCGGGCCGCTTTCGGCCGGACGCTCCGGCACGTCATGCACCTGGCCGTCGGTGATCATCAGGATGCCCGCGAGGCGCTGCGGCGGCACGTCGGCCAGGCTACGCCCGATGGCGTCGAACAGGTGCGTGCCATCGTTCGGCACGCCGCCGGCCGGCGCGGTACCGGCATCGGCACGGCCGGCGCGGATCACGCGGGTCTCCAGATCGGGCACCGCGGCGAGCTTCTCGCGCAGCTCGGCGAGCGCTGTTTCCGTGCGCGCGCGGCGGTCGCCGATGCTCTGGCTCGGGCTGTCGTCGACGACCACCAGGGCGATATCGGTCAGCGGCTCGCGCTGTTCGTCCTTGAGCGAGGGGTTGAGCAGGGCGAGCAGCAGCACGCCGAGCGCCAGCGCGCGCCACCAGATGCCGCGGGCGCGCCGCGCGAGGCCGAAGGCGACGCCGACCAGCGCGAGGGCGGCAAGGGCGCCGAGCAGCCAGACCGGCAGCAGCGGCGAGAATGCCACGCTGAAGAAATTGCCCGTCATTGCCCGAGTCTTTCGAGGATCGCGGGGACATGCACCTGATCGGCCTTGTAGTTGCCGGTCAGCACATACATCACGACATTGACGCCGAAGCGGTAGGCGATCTCGCGCTGGGCCTCGCCGCCGGGCGTCACCGGCATCAGCGGGCGGGAATTGCCGCCCACGGCCCAGGCGCCCGCCCAGTCGCTGCCGCCGATGATGATCGAGGAAACGCCGTCATTGGTGCTGCCCGCGGCGCGCTCGACCCACACCGTGCTGCCCTGCCAGCGGCCGGGAAAATCCTGGATGAGATAGAAGGCCTTGGTCAGGATGTGATCCTGCGGCGTCGGGATGAGGGCCGGCACCTTGAGCCCGTCGAGAATCTCGCGCAGTTTCTGGCCGCCCGGGCCGGCCGGCGCGATGCTGCCTTGCACGGACAGCGTGCCGAATTGCGCGTCACGTGTATCGAACAGGATGGTGCCGCCGCTGCGCAGGAAGGCGACCAGCCGGTCGCGCGCGCGCGCCGACAGGCGCGGCTGAGTCTCCGTCATCGGCCAGTAGAGGAACGGGTAGAACGACAGCTCGTCGCGTTCGACATCGACCTCCATCGGCGCGTCCGGCTCCACCGACGTGCGGTTGCGCAGCACGTTGCTAAGGCCGAGCAGACCGGCGCGGCTGATGTTGTCGATCTGGTCGTCGCCGGTGCGCACATAGGCGAGCCGTGTGCCCTGGGTCGCCTCGATCGCCAACCTCTCGTCGACCGCGGCGGCTGGGGCGCCCTGCGCCAGGGCAATGCTCGTCATCAACAGGGCGCCGATGCCGACCAACGCGGCAAGCGCTAAAGCCGCAACGCCCGCGCGGCGGGCATGAGAATCGCGGCGCCAGCGTGACGGCACCGGCAGCAGGCCGCGCAGACCGAGGCCGATCCACAGATCGATGATAGCGAGAACCAGGGCAGCGGCGAGCAACCAGGGCCGCAGATCGACCTCGCGTTCGGCGCTGAACGGCGTCTGCCGGACGCCCGCGGGCAACGCCGCCATGGGGCGCAGCGCGTCGATGCCGGCCGCGAGATTGAGCGCGACGCGCGCCGAGTCGTTGCCGTAGAAGCCCGGCGGATGGGTCGGCCCCAGCAGAGCGCGCAACGCCGCGCTGTCGCTCAGCGCCGTCGGCGGCAGGGGTGTGACTGCCGCGGCGGGCTGCTGCAGATGGCCGAAGCCGTCGAGCGTCTGCAATGGCGGCAGCGCCTGGCCGGCGCCACCCTCGGCGACGCCGTGGCTCTGCGCCACGACCCGGCGCAGCATGTCGATGAACAGGCCGGACAGCGGCAGGTTCGACCATTCCGGATTGGCCGTGGTGTGGACCAGCACGATGCTGCCCTGACCGCGCCGGTCGGCGGTGACCAGCGGCGTGCCGTCGGCGAGCCGCGCCCATGTCTTCTCGCCGAGATCGAGGCTCGGCTCGGCCAGCACCTGGCGGGTGACGCGCACGTCCGGCGGCACCGTCAGGCCGAAGAACGGCGAGGCCTTGTCGAACGGGGCGAGCGGCGCCGGCTGTGCCCATGACAGCGCGCCGCCGAGCGCGCGGCTGCCGCGCAGGCGCACCGGCGTCAGATCGTCGGGCTTCTCGGCGAGATTGCCGCCGGCGAAACGGATCACCGTGCCGCCGTTTTCCATCCAGCCCTTGATCTGGTTACGTTCGCTTTCGGCGAGCAGCACTTCGTCCGGCAGAACCATGACGGCGAGACTGCGGCGCAGCAGATCGGCGACCGGGCCGGCGCGCACTTCGCTGAACGGCGCCAAGGCGCGGTCGAGATAATAGATGGCGCTGAGCAGCGGCTGCGGTTGGCCGGCGGCCGAACTCGGCGCCACGATGCCGACGGGCCGGCGGCGCCAGCGCTCGTCGAGCAGCGCCACGGCGCCGGCGCTGTCCTCGCCCTCGATGGCGAGCCGCACCAGGCGGTTGCGCAGTTCCGTCGGCGGCTCGAGACGCAGCAGGTGCGCGGTTTCGCCCTGTTCGAACATGGCCTCGCGCAGCAGCAAGCGGCCGTCGTCGCCGGTGCCGCGCACCACGATGCGGCTTTCGCCGCCGCCGTCGGCGCGCAGCACGCGGAGCATCAGGGCGGCACCTTCGGCGCTCGGCGGCGGCAGGGCGCGCGCCAGCTTGCCCGGCGCCGAGCGGATCACTTCGAGACTGCCGAAGCGCTGTAGCCGTTCGGCGAGCGCCCGCGAATTGCCATCTTCCAAACCGTCGGCAACCCAGATCACGCTGGCGCCATCGGGCAGGTCGAGCCGCTCGGCCACGGCGAGCGCCACGGCGCGATCGACTGGCCACGGCTTGGGAGTGAGCGATTGCACCAAGCTGCGGGCATCCTGGGCGCGCAACAGCTTGGAGGGTTCGAGCGGCTCGCCGCCAGCGGGCGCCGCCGTGGTCAGCATCATCACCGGCCGGCCCGCGCGCTCGGCGCGATCGAGCGCGGCGTCCATCGCCTGCTGGCGCTCGCGCCAAGTCGGCGCCGCGGCCCAGCCGTCGTCCACCACCAGCAGGACCGGGCCGCTGCCGAGCAGTTGTGTGCTGGGATTGAGCAGCGGGCGGGCGAGCGCGAGGATGATCAGGGCCGCCAGCAGCGTGCGCAGCAGCACCAGCCACAGCGGCGTCTTGTGCGGCGTCTGCTCCTGCTCCTTGAGGTCGAACAGTAGCGCTATGGCCGGGAAGCGCAGATGGCGCGGCGCCGGCGGCGTCACCTTGAGCAGCCACCAGAGGATCGGCAGGGCGGCCAATCCCATCAGGAGCCATGGCGAGGCGAACGCGAGGCTGCCCAGGCTCAGCATGGCGGTCTCGCGAGGTTCCGGAGGAGGGGGGATGCTATCGTCGTCCGGTGCTTCATCTCGGCCTCAATCGCGCAGCTGCGAGAGCAGGCCGAACAGCGTCAGCAAGGCGCTTTGCGGCGAGGCGTCGGTGTGATGCAGCGAGAAGGTCCAGCCGCGGCGGCGGCACAGCGCCTGCAAGGCTTCGCGGCGCGCGGCCAGGCGGCGCATATATTCGTCGCGCACCGTTTCGGTGCGGTTGATCAAGGTGCTGCCTTCCTCTTCCATCCCCTCGAAGCGGATGCGGCCGTTGAACGGCAGGGTTTCCTCGGCCGGATCGAGCACCTGAACCAGATGGCCGTTCACGCCGCGTCCGGCGAAGCCGTGCACCGCCGCCTCGATCTCCTCCATCGGTCCGAGGAAATCGCTGAACAGCACCGTGTGGGCATGGCGTGGCAGCGGATCGCGCGCCGGAATATTGGCGCCGGGCTGGCTGTCGCGCGACAGGGTCTCGGCCAGGCGCACCAGGGTGGCGCGACCGACCGCGGGCGGATAGCCTTCGCCGAGCAGCGCCACTCGTTCGCCGCCATGCATCAGCAGGGCCGCCAGCGCGAGCAGCAGCAGACCGCCGCGCTCGCCCTTGTGCGGCAGGTTACGCTGCGACGCATAGTGCATGGAGGGCGAATCGTCGCGCCACAGCCAGACGCTCTGGGCGGCTTCCCATTCGTTCTCGCGGATGAAGATGTGCTGGGTCTTGGCCGACTGGCGCCAGTCGATCTTGTGGGCGGTATCGCCGGGCTGGTAGGCGCGGTATTGCCAGAACGCGTCGCCCTGGCCGATGCGGCGCCGGCCATGGACGCCTTGCGCAACCGTGCTGGCGACCCGCTCCGCGGCGACCAAAAGCGGCGGCAGTGTGGACGCGAGCTCTTCGGCCCGTTGAAGCGAGGTGGGCTGATACGACGCCATAAGCTCCTTACGCGAAAAAACCAGCCGCGATTACCCCAACGATCAGGCGAACGGCGCGGCGAGCCTCTGAATGACGCTGTCGATGGTGACGCCGTCGGCACGCGCCGAGAAATTGAGCGCCATGCGGTGGCGCAGCACGGGACGGGCGAGCGCCAGTACATCGTCGAGCGACGGCGCGAGCCGGCCCTCGAGCACGGCGCGGGCGCGGCAGGCGAGCATCAGCGCCTGACTGGCGCGCGGGCCGGGGCCCCAGGCCACGTGGCGGCTCACCTCTTCGATGTCGGTCGCCTCGGGACGGCCGCTGCGCACCAGCGTCAGGATCGCGTCGACCACGCTTTCGCCGACCGGAATGCGGCGCACCAGATGCTGCGCGGCGACGAGGTCGTTGGCCGTCATCACCGGCTTGGCTTCGGCTTCGGCGATGCCGGTGGTGGCGATCAGCATGTCGCGCTCGGCATCGCGGTCCGGGTAATCCACGTCGACCTGCAGCAGGAAACGGTCGAGCTGCGCTTCGGGCAGCGGATAGGTGCCTTCCTGCTCCAATGGGTTCTGGGTCGCCAGCACATGGAATGGAGCGGGCAGCGCGTGATACTGGCCCGCCACCGAGACCTGATGTTCCTGCATGGCCTGCAGCAGCGCCGACTGGGTGCGCGGACTGGCGCGGTTGATTTCGTCCGCCATGAGCAATTGGCAGAACACCGGGCCGCGAATGAAGCGGAAGGAGCGCTTGCCGCTGTCGGTTTCCTCGAGCACCTCGGAGCCGAGAATATCGGCCGGCATCAGGTCGGGCGTGAACTGCACCCGTTTGTCGTCGAGGCCGAGAACCGTGCCGAGGGTCTGAACCAAGCGGGTCTTGGCCAGACCCGGCACGCCGATCAGCAGGGCGTGGCCGCCCGCCAGCAGGGTGATCAGGGTCTCGTCGATGACTTGGCGCTGGCCGAAGATGACGCGGCCGATCCCGACGCGCACATTGGCGAGCAGATGCCCGACCCGGTCGATGTCGTGGGCCAGCTCCGTCGCGTCAACCGAGGCCGAACCAGACCGGCCAGAGGCGTGGGAGGGGGTCTCGGTGAGAGTCACGGGCGGCCTCTCCGTTGAGTGAAAAACGAACTCTGTCGATAATATATGACGAAAGCTCGGATGCGGAATACCGTAGTGATCACGAAACGGCGACAATCGGTGCTATCTGCATGCAAAATTCAAACCGTTCATTGCCGTTGCAGCCCGCCGTGAACGACTGCGGCGGCTTCGACATTCGCATCACCCCGGATGGTAAATGGCACTACCAGGGCTCGCCGATCGCGCGAATGGGCCTCGTGCGCCTGTTCGCCAGCGCGCTGAAACGCGACGCAGCGGGCGATTACTGGCTGGAAACGCCGGCCGAATGCGGCCGTATCCAGGTGGACGACGCGCCTTTCGTTGCCGTCGAACTGAGCATCGAGGGCACCGGGCGGGCACAGCGCCTGCGGTTTCGCACCAATATCGATGAAACGGTAACGGCCGACGGGGCTCATCCGATCCACCTGCGCCCCGGGCCCGCCGGCCGCGCCGGCGCGTTGCGGCCCTATCTGCGGCTGCGCGGCGGACTCGAGGCGCTGATCGCGCGGCCGGTGTATTACAGCCTGGTGGACATCGCGGTCGAGCGTTCGGTCGATGGCGCCGCCGAAATCGGCGTGTGGAGCAGCGGCGTCTTTTTCCCGTTGGCGCCTGTGGATCAGGCCGAACGATCCGCGGCGGACCCGTCATGACCGACCTTGGCTTCGAAGACCTGGTCCGCCGGCTGACCCATGGCCTGTCTCGCACCGTGCCGGTGGATGACGCCGGTGTGGTATTCGGGCCCGGCGAGCGGGCCGTGGCAATGGCCCAGCGTCAGCGCGTGGAACGGCAGGGCGCCATCGCCGAGGGTGGCGGGGCTGGGCTGAAACGCGCCGCGGTCCTCATTCCGCTGATCGCGCGCGCCGAAGGCGCCACCGTGCTGCTGACTCGGCGCACGCCCCATCTGGCGGCCCATGCGGGTCAGATCAGCTTCCCGGGCGGCCGCCTGGAGCCTCAGGACCGCGATGCGCGGGCAGCGGCACTGCGCGAAACCGAGGAGGAGATCGGCTTGCCGCATGGCCGGATCGCACTGCTCGGCGAGTTGGAGGAATATGGCACCATCACCGGCTTCCGGGTCACGCCGGTGGTCGGCGTGGTCACCCCGCCGTTCAGCCTGACGCCCGATCCATCCGAAGTGGCCGAGGTGTTCGAGGTGCCGCTGGCCTTCATCCTCGATCCGGCAAATCGGCGTCAGGCGGTCGAGAAGCGTGACGGACTGGAGCGCGATATTTACGAGATCCCCTTTGGCGCGTACCGCATCTGGGGTTTCACGGCGCGCCTCATGGTGCGCCTGGTCGAGATCATCGAAAGCGCCGCCGACCAGGACGCGTCGAGCCGCATGCCAGATCAAAATGTGGCCGCTGAGAAAGGCTGATATGACATTGCTGTTCGCTTACCTGCTGCCCCTCCTGCTGCCGACGGCGATCTACATGTTGTGGCGCGTCTGGCGCGAGCGCGGCACCGCCGCGGGCGGCGTGCAAGGCGGGGCCGCCGCGCCTGTCGAGGGTAACAGTGCGACTCTGCCGACGAACGAAATCATGTGGCGCGACGCGCCCTGGTTGTGGCTCGCCCTGGCCGGTACCGCTCTGATGGGGATCGTGATGCTGATAGGCGTCTTCGTTCACGATACGGCGCCGGCGGTGCGCTATATTCCGCCGCACATCGAGGATGGCAGGGTGGTGCCGGGCGAATTGCGCCCCGATGGTACCGGCGTGGACCGGCCGGCGCCGCAAGACCCGCGCGGGGCGCGATGACGCCGGTCAGCCGCATCGAACCTCGTGGCTGGATGACTCGGCCGCAGACACAGGCGGTTATGACGGCGCTGGCAAGCGCGGGCGCGACAGCGCGTTTCGTCGGCGGCTGCGTGCGCGACACTTTGATGGCCCGCCCGGTCGGCGACATCGACATCGCCACCGACGCCGAACCGGAAGCGGTCGTCGCGGCTTTGCAGCGCAACCGCATCAAGGCGGTGCCGACCGGTATCGCGCACGGCACGATCACCGCGGTCGTCGACCACGCCCATTTCGAAATCACCACGCTGCGCCACGACGTGGAAACCTTCGGCCGTCGCGCGCGCGTTGCCTTTACCGACGATTGGGCCGCCGATGCGGCGCGGCGCGACTTCACCATGAACGCGCTGTTCCTGGATGCGGCCGGCAATATCTACGATCCGGTCCATGGGCTGGACGACGTCAAGCGCGGCCGGGTGCGTTTCGTCGGCGATGCGGCGCAACGCATCGACGAGGATGTGTTGCGGCTGCTGCGCTATTTCCGCTTCTTCGCCCACTTCGACCGCTTGCCGGCCGATGCGGCCGCGCTCGCGGCCTGCCGCGCCGCGGCCCCCAAGCTGCCGACCCTGTCGGGCGAGCGTGTGCGCATGGAGCTTCTCAAGCTGTTTTCGGCGCCCAATCCCGGCCCCGCTGTCGATCTCATGGTCGAGACCGGCGTGCTCGCGCAGATTTTGCCCGAAGCCAAAGCGCGCGATCGCTTCGTCGCTCTGCTCGCCGTCGAGCGCGAGGCCGGGGCCCAGAGCGATCCCTTGCGCCGCATCGCATCCCTGATCGACGTGGACGAGGCGGGTGCCCTGGCCGCGGCGCGCCGCTTGCGTTTCTCGAGCAAGGAGGCGGCGCGCCTCGCGGCTCTCGCCGCGCCCAGCCTGCCCATTTCGGCGACGATGCACCGCGCCTCGCTCGTCCATGCGCTGCACCGCTTGGGTTCCCGTTTGGTGCGCGATCTCGCTGTCCTGGCCTGGGCCGCGGCGCGCGACCGTGGCACGGCCGACGATCGGAGTTTCCGCCGCCTGATTGCCGCGGCCGATTGCTGGCGGCCGGTCGTGTTTCCGCTCAAGGGTGCCGATGCGCTCGCGGCCGGCGTGCCGGCCGGCCCCGCCGTCGGCCACCTGATGATGAAGGTCGAAGAGTGGTGGATCGTCCAGGGCTTCGCCCCCGACCGCGCGCAATGCCTTGCCAAGCTCCGAGAACTGTCCAGTGCCGTCATGGAGGCATCATGACCGAGTTGCGTATCTGTTTCGTCGGCGATTCGATCACCCATGGCACCCAGGACGATACGGCCCTGGGCTGGCCGGGGCGCCTCGTCGCCAAGGCGCGCCGCCGAGGTCATGACCTTTCGCACTACAATCTCGGCATCCGGCGCGACACGTCGCGCGACATTGCCGGGCGCTGGAAGGCGGAATGCGAAGCGCGTCTGCCTTCGACCTCGCCGGGTGCCATCGTGTTTTCGTTCGGCGTCAACGACATGGCTTGCGACAAGGACGCGCTGTTTCGCGTCGCGCCGTCGGACTCCCACAAGATCGCCCGATCGATCATCGCCGAGGCGGCGGGCCGCTGGCCGGTGCTGTGGATCAGCCCGGTGCCGATCGGCCGCGGCGGCGCCGGCCATGCCCAGTGCGCCGCCTGGCAGCTTGAGGAGGACTACCAGGACAAACGGCTGGCGCAGTTGGTTCCTCATTACGCCGAGGTCGCCGCCGAGCTCAACGTGCCGTATCTCGACCTGTTCACGCCGCTGACGCGCAGCCGGAGTTGGCGCTGGGCGCTCGAGGCAGGCGGCGACGGCGTGCATCCGTCGGCGCGCGGTTATGCCCTGATGGCGAAATCGATCGGGAGCTGGCCGGCCTGGCAGGCCTGGTTCAAACCCGCGACTCCCACCGCGACTGTCACTAGACTGTCGCCGGCCTGAGCGGCGCCGACGGTCTGCGCCGCCGTGCGGCGCGCTGACGATTCCGCATGCCGAAAGGCCCGGAGAACGAGCGGGCAGTCGTGCGCTAGCTGCCGGCGGCCCTTGCCGCGGCTTCGCGCGTCATGCCGTAGAGCGTGACGATGTCGGCTTCGGGCGAATGCGAATTGTAGAGATGCATGAAGGTGGCGACGTCCTTCAGCTCGATCAGACGCTTCACGAAGCGGTAGCTCGCGAAATAATAGGCGGTGCGCCGGTCGGCATCGGTGAGGAGCCAATCCGGCGGCGGCTTGGTCGTTCCCAGGTAGTCGGCGATGAGCGGGGGCACGGCCGTTTTCGGATCATAGCCGTTCGGATTGGGCCCGACGCCGGTGCCCGGCAGCACCGCCAGCGCGACCCAGTCCGCCAGGCCCTCGCGCAGGGTATGGCTGCGGAACCGCCAAGTGAAGAGATGGGTCATCTCGTGCAGGTATGTGGCGTTGTTGCGCTTCATGGCGCCGCGATAGGCCATCGCACTGAGGAAGACGACCCCGCGCGGATCCTTGGGGTGATCGTCTCCGCGCCAGACATGGGACACGGCGGCCGACGCGCTGACGACGATCTGGATGCGCGGTCCGAGCGTCGCGGTATCGAGCTTGAGCCCGGTGACCTTTTCGATCCCCCGATAACCCTCCTCGGCGAAGCGGAGAAACTTGGCGCCCTCGACGTCGATCCCGTGCCGATAGACCTCGACGAGCTCGCCGCGCGCGACCCGCTTCGCCTGCACCAGGATCTGCTCGTCGTTCATCATCCGCTGGGCTTGCGCCGGAAAGACGGCGAACGCCAGGCAGAGCGCGCTCAGGGCGATGCGATGGATTGCCAGGATCATGTTTTCTCCCGCCGAATGAGTCCGGACGGTAGCGGCGATTATAGGCCGGTGCGGCAGACCGCCTAGGCATCCATCCGGGGTAGGGCGATCCGGTCGTTATCCTTATGCGTCACGCAAAATCGCATGTTCTGGCCGCTGCTAAAGGGAATTTAAGGCCAGGAAGCCAGCGGCGGCAGGCTCATCAGGATGGCTTCCACGTTGCCGTCGGTCTTGAGGCCGAATTGGGTGCCGCGGTCGTAGAGCAGGTTGAATTCCGCATAGCGGCCACGGCGCACCAGCTGATGGCGCCGCTGGTCCTCGGTCCACGGCTTCTGCATGTGGCGCCGCACCAGTCGCGGATAGATCGACAGGAAGGCTTGTCCGACCGCCTGGTTGAAGGCGAAATCGCGTTCCCAGTCCACGATGTCCAGGTAGTCGTAGAAGATGCCGCCGACGCCGCGCGCTTCCTGGCGATGGGGCAGGTAGAAATACTCGTCGCACCATTTCCGGAAGCGCGGGTAATAGCCGGGGTCGAACCGGTCGCACGCCGCCTTGAGCGCGCCATGGAAATCGTCGCGGTCCTGGGCATCGGGGACCATCGGCGTGAGATCGGCGCCGCCGCCGAACCAGGATTTGCTGGTGACGATGAAACGCGTGTTCATATGCACCGCCGGCACCAGCGGCGACTGCATGTGGGCGACGAGCGAGATGCCGGAGGCCCAGAAGCGCGGATCCTCCGCCGCGCCGGGGATCTGGCCGCGGAATTCGGGGGAGAATTCGCCGTAGACCGTCGAGACATTGACCCCGACCTTCTCGAACACCCGGCCGTACATGATCGACATGGTGCCGCCGCCGGCATCGCCGGGCGCACCATCGACACCGGTCGGCGCCGGACGCCGCCACGATTTGCGGGTGAAGCGCCCGGGCGGAATGTGACGCAGCCGCGCGGCATTGTCGCCGGCCAGTTCGTCCTCCAGCCGCTCGAACTCGGCGCAGATCGCATCGCGCAGGGATTCGTACCAGGCGCGTGCCTGTGCCTCGCGCGCATGCGCCATATCGGGGGATGTCTGTGTCTGTGTCTCGGTCATGCTCGTCATTGTTCGGATTGGGATAATACCGGATCGGGCGCGGGGAATCCGGCCGTCTGGCGCAGGGCCTCACCCAACACCATCGCCGCCGCCGTGGCAACATTCAGACTGCGCAGGCCGGGCTTGAGCGGGATCACCAGCCGGGCGTCGGCGGCGCGGGCGACATCCTCCGGCACACCCGCGCTCTCGCGGCCGACCATGAGGATATCGTCGGGTGCGAAGGGGAACGCGGCATAAGGAGTATCCCCCTTGGTGGTGAGCAGCAGGAGCCTGTGCCCACCCTGGCTGCGTTTCGCCATCAGGTGCCAGTCGCGGAACGCCGTCCAGGAAGGGTGGCGGCGGATGTCGGCCTGGAGCAGATAGTCCATGCCGGCGCGCTTGAGGCGCGCATCGCTCATGACGAAGCCGCACGGCTCGATGACGTCGGCGGCGACCCCGAGACACGCGGCCATACGCAGCATAGTGCCGGTGTTCTGCGGAATATCGGGTTCGTAAAGAGCCAGGCGCATGGGGCATTCCAGACCGGGGTGAAGAGCAAAAAAGCCTTTAATTGAGAGGGCTTCGCGACAGGGATTTTGGCGTGAATTTGGCTTTGCTTGAGCGCGAATTTATATTACACCCTCGTCTCGCAAGTCTCGCCTTGCCCAGGCCGTCCCGCGGTTTTTACCGACCGCGCCGGTCCGGCATCACTATCCTGCCTGGACATCCTACCGTCTCAGGGACAGATCGGCCCGGCGGGCAATCGCCCGAACCGGGTTCGCAAGAGGTATCGAGCATGTCAGAGTCCGCAGCCCCCAGCGCAACCTCCGGTCACGGTCATGGCCATGGAAGCGATGGCGAAACCCGCCGTGATTTTCTCGCGTTGACGGCGTCCGCGCTCACCGGCATCGGCGCGGCCCTGGCCCTGTGGCCTTTCCTGGACACCATGAACCCCGCGCAGGACGTTCTGGCGCTGTCCACCACCGACGTGGACCTGACGCCGATCGCCGAAGGCCAGCGCGTGACGGTGACCTGGCGCAAGAAGCCGGTGTTCATCGATCACCGCACCAAGGAGCAGATCGACGCGGCGCGCCAAGTGAGCCTTTCCGAGCTGGTCGATCCGCAGCCCGATGAGGCGCGCGTCAAGAAGCCCGAGTGGCTGATCACGGTCGGCGTCTGCACCCATCTGGGCTGCGTGCCCCTCGGCCAGAAGGAAACCCAGCCGCGCGGCGACTACGGCGGTTGGTTCTGCCCGTGCCACGGCTCGCACTACGATACCTCGGGCCGTATCCGCAAGGGGCCCGCGCCCAGGAATCTGGCCGTTCCGGTCTACGAGTTCACCACCGACACAACCATTGTCATCGGCTAGGAGCCCGGCTAGATGAGCGCGTCTTCCCCGACATCCCATTCGGCTGCGTCCAAAAAGGGCGGGGTCATCGAATGGATCGATTACCGGCTGCCGGTCTTCACGTTCATGAATCATGAACTGAACGAGTATCCGACGCCGAAGAACCTCAATTACTGGTGGAACTTCGGCTCGCTCGCCGGGATCGTCCTGACGGTCATGATCCTCAGCGGCATCTTCCTGGCGATGCATTACACGCCCCATATCGACCATGCCTTCAATAGCGTCGAGCGCATCATGCGCGACGTCAATTACGGCTGGCTGGTCCGCTACATCCATATGAACGGCGCCTCGATGTTCTTCATCGTGGTCTACATTCATATGTTCCGCGGTCTCTACTACGGATCCTACAAGCCGCCGCGCGAAGTGCTGTGGGGCCTCGGCGTCGTCATCCTGCTGCTCATGATGGCCACCGCGTTCCTGGGTTACGTGCTGCCGTGGGGCCAGATGAGCTTCTGGGGCGCCACCGTGAT
>CAZOBN010000029.1:0-39605 GCA_964577835.1 uncultured Rhizobiaceae bacterium | reverse complement strand
GTGATCTTCGAAGAGTTCAAGGGCACCGGCAACTCGGAAATCATCCTCGACCGCAAGCTCGCCGACAAGCGCACCTTCCCGGCGATCGACATCACCAAGTCGGGCACGCGCAAGGAAGAGCTGCTGGTCGACAAGGGCACGCTCGCCAAGATGTGGGTCCTGCGCCGCATCCTCATGCCGATGGGCGTGGTCGACGCGATGGAGTTCCTGCTCGGCAAGCTCAAGGAAACCAAGACCAACACCAACTTCTTCGACTCGATGAACACCTGAGCGGGCCGCGGCGAACACGCCTCGATGGTCTCAAACAAAAAGCCCGGCATGTTCCGGGCTTTTTTGTCTCTTCTGATTCGTAGTGGCTTTTCTATTTCGTCATGCCCCGGCTTGTCCGGGGCATCCACGTTCTGTTGCGGCTTCAGGAAAGAAAAGTCGTGGCCCGAATAAATCGGGCCATGACGGTTGGAGTGATGGTCTCACGAGATGGCACAATCGGGTCTGGCCATGACGGACCAAGAATTAAGTCGCCGCCTACAGCAAGATCACTGTGCTCCCCGTCGTCTTGCGCGACTCGAGGTCGCGGTGGGCCTGCTGGATGTCGGCGAGCTTGTAGGTCTGGCGCACCTCGATCTTGACGATGTTGTTCATCGCCTTGTCGAACAGCTCCTCGGCCGCGGCGAGCAGGTCGGCGCGCTTGGCCACGTAAGTCGCCAGCGTCGGACGGGTGACGAACAGCGAGCCCTTGGATGCGAGGATGCCGAGATCGACCGGCGGCACCTTGCCCGACGATTGCCCGAACAGGGCCATGAGGCCGAGCGGACGCAGGCAATCGAGCGAGCGGTCGAAGGTGTCCTTGCCGACCGAATCGTAGACCACCGGCACGCCTTCGCCCTTGGTGAGCTCCTTGGTGCGGCGGACGAAATCCTCGCGCGTGTAGACGATGGGATAATTGCAGCCATGGGCATGGGCCAGCGCCGCCTTGTCGTCGTTGCCCGCCGTGCCGATCACCGTGGCGCCGAGATGGCGCGCCCATTGGCACAGGATCAGGCCGACGCCGCCCGCCGCGGCTTGCACCAGAATGGTGTCGTCCTTCTGCACGCGATAGGTGCGGCGGATCAGGTAATGGGCGGTGAGGCCCTTGAGCATCATGCCGGCGGCCTGCTGGTCGCTGATACGGTCGGGGAGCTTGACCAGCCGGTCGGCCGGGATCAGCCGCATCTCGGCATAGGCGCCGAGCACGCCGGCATAGGCGACACGGTCGCCGACGCGGAATTCGCCGACGCCCTCGCCGAGCGCATCCACCACGCCGGCGGCTTCGACGCCGAGGGTCGCCGGCATGGTCGGTACCGAATAGAGACCCGTGCGGTAATAGACGTCGATGAAATTGAGCCCGATGGCCGTCTGGCGCAGGCGGACCTGGCCTGGCCCGGGCGCACCGACATCGACCTCCTCGATGCGCATGGCTTCGGGGCCGCCAAAGTTGTGGATGCGAACGGCTTTGGGCATGACGCGGGACTTTCTGTTTTTGCGGCGGGTTCAGCCGAGGTGCTTCTTGAGGAACTCGGCCGTGCGCTTGTTGGCGAGGTCGGCGGCTTCCTTGTTGTAGGTCTGGCCGCCGACGCGGGCGAAGGCGTGATCGACGCCGGGGTAGGTGTGAATCGTCACCAGCGGATTGCCCGACAGCGCCTGCTTGACCTTCTCCTGCTCTTCCTTCGGCACGAACTTGTCGTTCTCGGCGATATGCATGAGCAGCGGCTTCTTGATGGTCTTCGCCATCTCGAGCATGCCGGCGATGCCGATGCCGTAGTAGCTCACCGAGGCGTCGACGTCGGAGTTGCAGGCCATGACGTAGGCCAGGCTGCCGCCGAGGCAAAAGCCGGTGCAGCCGACCTTGCCGCTGCAGTCCTTGTCCTTGCGGAGGGTGTCGACAGTCGCCATCAGATCGGCGACGCCCTTCTGCTGATCGAAGCCCTGGTACAGGCTGAAGGCCTTCTGCCATTCCGCTTCGGTCTGGTCGGTGATCTGGATACCGGGCTCCTGGCGCCAGAACAGATCCGGGCAGACCACGACATAGCCTTGCCTGGCGTAGTCGTCGGCGATCTGGCGCATCACCTTGTTGACGCCGAAGATCTCCTGGATCAGCAGGAGTCCGGATGCCGGCGGGCGCAGACCCGCTTCTTTTTGATGAAGCGCCCCTTCGGGCGCGGTCTCGGTGGGCTTGGCCTTGTAGCCGGTGAAGCTGCCGCCGTCTTTCGCGGCGATGGCGATGTCGGTCATGGTTCTCTCCGTTCGTTCGCGTTTTTTGCTTAGGCCGAAATCCGGAACCCGGGTGTCAGCGCACCCTCGAGTTCGAGCAGAAATTGCTTCGTGTTGATGCCGCCCGCGCCGGAATAGCCGGTGAGCGCGCCGCTGCCGCCGATCACCCGATGGCACGGCAGGATGATGGCGATGGGATTGCGGCCGCAGGCGCCGCCCACGGCGCGCGGCGCGCTGCCGATCGCGTGCGCCAGGTCGCCGTAGGTCATCGTCTTGCCATAGGGGATCTCCGCCATGCGCCGCCACACGTGCTGTTGAAACGCGGTGCCCTGGGGATCGAGCGGCAGATCGAAGTCGCGCCGCGCACCCGCGAAATATTCCGCCAGCTGATCGGCGGCGCGGCGCAACAGGGGCGTCGCCGGGGTCGGGCGCCCGCCGCGCCCGTCCAGCATATGCCAGTCGAGCGCGACGATGGCGCCGTCCCGTTCGGCGATAGTGACCGAGCCGAGCGGGGTGTTGACGCTGATGCGATGTCGATGATCGTCAGTCATTGGCGGCTCCCGTGATTCGACGCGAGTCCTGCAAAACGCAGGTCAACCGACTGGCATCCGTGATCGGCAGGGAACAGGTGGTGCCGATACAGACATAGGCGCTGGCTTTGCCGGCGACCACATTCTTGCCGTAGGCCGGATGGCTTTGCGGCAGAGGATCCCGCGGTCCGGTTACCATGACGACGCGGTCCGGCAGGGACACACCATAAACGGCCTCGAACAAGGGCGCCATGGCCGGATCGCTGTCCTCGCCGACCAGAACGACCTGTGCCGCATGCTGCAGGAAGAGGTTGTTGTTGAGCAGAGTCGGCAGCGGGAAGAAGTTGCGCGCGATCTCGCCGGCGAAGGCGGAGATCAGCGCTTCGGCGCGCTGGCGATAGGCGTCCTCGCCGGTGACGTAGAACAGCCGCGCCAGCACGCCCGCCATGATGCCGTTGCCCGACGGCGTCGCATTGTCGTGGGCATTGCGGGTGCGCACGATGAGGCCCTCGGCATCGTCGGCGGTGAAGAAATAGCCGCCGTTCCCGGCGTCCCAGAAGTGCGCGTCGAGCGCCGCCACCCAGGCTTCGGCGCGCTCGAGATAGGTCGCTTCGCCGGTGATCTCGTGCAGCATGAGGGCGGCGCGCGCCATCTGCGCATAGTCGTCGAGCATGCCGGTGCCGCGCTTCGTTCCGGCCCGCATGCAGTGCACCAGGCGCCCGCCGCCCCTGTCGTCATCGCTCATGCTTTCCGCGACGAAATCGAAGGCTCGCATCGCGGCGGCGACCCAATCCTCGCGCTCGAAGACCGCGCCCGCATTGGCCATGGCGGCGATCATCAGGCCGTTCCAGTCGGCCAGCACCTTGTCGTCCCAGCCCGGGCGAACGCGTCGGTCGCGCGCCGCCAGCAGCTTGCGCCGCGCGTCGGCGAGCCGCGCTTCGGTGGCCTCGTCCGGCCACAGCGGCCGGTGGGTGCGGTTGAGAATGGTGTGGCCCTCCCAATTGCCGCCCGGCCGAACGTCGTAGTAGCCCTTGAACACGGACGCCTCGTCCGCGCCGAGCACGGAATCGATTTCCGTTTCGCTCCAAACGTAGAATTTTCCCTCGACGCCTTCGCTGTCCGCGTCGAGGGTCGCCGCGAAGCCGCCACCGCCCTGACTTCCATTTGGCGCGATCATTTCCCGCAACACCCAGCCGATGGTTTCGGCGACGCGCGCGGCATAGAGCGGCGAGCGCGTCTCCTGCCAGACGAGCGTCAGGATGTCGATCATCTGGGCGTTGTCGTAGAGCATCTTCTCGAAATGCGGCACGAGCCAATACTGGTCGGTGGAGTAGCGCGCGAAGCCGCCGCCGAGATGATCGTAGATGCCGCCCTGGCTCATCTTGTCCAGGCTCAGCACCACCACGTCGCGGAATTGCGTGTTGCCGGTGCGCAAGTAAGCGCGCCACATCAGCTCGTAGTGACTGACGTGAGGAAACTTCGGCGCGTTGCCCAGGCCGCCGTGCACCGCATCGAACTGCTGCTGCATGTGGTCGGCGATGCGATCGACCAAGGTCGCCGGAATCAGCGCGCCCTGCTGCGACTGGCCGAGCTTGCCGAGAGCATCGCGCAGGTTCGCGACGTTCCGCGCCACCGCCTCGGGTTGGTTGTGATAGACCTCGGAGACTTTCGCCAGGATGTCGCGGAAGGCGGGACGGTTGTAGCGCGGCTCCGGCGGAAAATAGGTGCCGCCCCAGAACGGCTCGCCGTCCGGTGTCAGAAACATGGTGAGCGGCCAGCCGCCTTGCTCGCCGATCAGCGCCAGCGCCGACTGATAGATCGTGTCGATGTCGGGCCGTTCCTCGCGGTCCACCTTGATGGGGACGAAAAGATCGTTCATCACTTGCGCGGTTCGTGGATCCTCGAAGCTCTCGTGGGCCATGACGTGACACCAGTGGCACGCCGCATAGCCGACCGAGAGCAGGATCGGCTTTCCAGTCCGCTTGGCCTCGGCGAGCGCCTCGCGACCCCAGGCCCGCCAATGCACGGGATTGTCCTTGTGCTGCAGCAGATAGGGGCTGGTTTCCTGGGCCAGGAGATTGACGGACATGCGCGGATCCAATCGAAAGCGAAGATGAGACGAGAAAGCGAAACGGCGCACCGTTGCGGTCGCGCCGGCGATTCCCTAGTTTGGCGCGTCCGCCGATGAGAACAACCCTCTTTCAACGAACGGCACGGCGGAATGGACCGGCAGATGGGCAAGGACGCGGCCGATACGATCTTTGCTTTGGCGAGCGCGCCGGGACGCGCTGGCATTGCGGTGTTTCGCATTTCCGGCGCGCGGGCTCGCGACGTGTTCGCGCAATTGTGCCGCTGCGCCGTGCCGCCGCAGCGCCACGCCACGCGCGTGCAGCTGTTCGACCCGCAGAGTCGTGACGCTGTCGAAGACGGCCTGGCGCTGTGGTTTCCCGCGCCGCGCAGCTTCACCGGGGAAGACGTGGTCGAGCTCCATCTCCACGGCGGACGCGCCAGCATCGCCGCGGCGCTGGATCTGTTGGCGCGACTGCCGGGCGCGCGGCTTGCGGAGGGGGGGGAATTTACCCGGCGCGCGTTCGAGCACGGCAAGCTCGACCTGACCGCGGCGGAAGGACTGGCCGATCTCGTCGATGCCGAAACGGAGGCGCAGCGCCGTCAGGCGCGGCGGCAACTCGATGGCGAACTGGGCCGCGTCTACGAAGACTGGCGCGCGCGGCTGATGCGGGGCCTGGCGTATCTGGAGGCCGAGATCGATTTCGTCGACGAAGATCTGCCGGCGGATGCCACGGCCGGCCTCCGACGTGAAATCACAATCCTTATCAATGAGATAGACGCACATCTGACGGATCGGCACCGGGGCGAGCGCCTGCGCGACGGCGTAAATATTGCTATCATCGGTGCGCCGAACGCCGGTAAATCCAGTCTTCTCAATGCGTTGGCACGGCGCGAGGTGGCCATTGTCGCGGCCCGCGCCGGCACCACGCGGGACGTCATCGAGGTGCATCTCGACCTCGGCGGCTATCCGGTAATCCTGGCGGACACAGCGGGATTGCGCGAATCGGACGATGAGATCGAGGCCGAAGGCATTCGTCGCGCCCGTGCCCGCGCGGCCTCGGCCGATTTCAAGCTGGTGCTGTTCGACGCCAGTATGCCGGTCCTGAATCGGCAAACACTTGATATGATTGACGAAAACGCCATCGTTTTGGCGACCAAGGCCGATCTTGCCGGGCCACCAGGCGGCCTCGATGGAAAATTGCCGCTGGCGGTCTCGGCAAAGACCGGAGCCGGCATCCCCGAACTGTTGAAATGTGTGGAGCGCGAGGTAGCGCAACGGTTTGACACAAGCGGCGCACCGGCCATCACGCGCGCCCGGCATCGGGAGGCGCTGCAGGATTGCCGCGAAAGCTTGGCCCGGGCGCAAGACGCCCCGCAGCAGGAGCTCATGGCGGAGGATCTGCGGCTGGCGGCCCGCGCTTTGGGCCGCATCACCGGGCGAGTCGGGGTCGAGGATGTGCTGGACGTGATCTTCAAAGATTTCTGCATCGGGAAGTAGGCGCTTCATGTTTCACGTGAAACAAAGCGCCCGGCCGAGCGCGACTTCACGTTTCACGTGAAACAACCGCGGAGCACCACCCTGAGTTTTGACTTTCACGCGCGCGCTCCCTACATTCGCCGAAATGTCCAGTTCCCCGCATAAATTCGACGTCATCGTCATCGGTGGCGGGCATGCCGGCTGCGAAGCCGCGGCGGCGTCCGCGCGCATCGGCGCAAGGACCTTGCTGCTCACCCATAAAATCGAAACGATCGGCGAAATGTCGTGCAATCCTGCCATCGGCGGATTGGGCAAGGGCCATCTGGTGCGCGAGATCGATGCACTGGATGGTGTCATGGGACGCGCCATCGATCAGGGTGGCATTCAATTCCGCATCCTCAACCGCAGCAAGGGGCCGGCGGTACGCGGGCCGCGCGCCCAGGCCGACCGCAAGCTCTATCGCCGGGCGATGCAGCGGCTGCTGGCGGAGCAGGCCAATCTGACGATTCGCGCCGCCGCGGCTGAGGATCTGAAGCTGGACGAGGCGGGCGCCGCCCGTGCGGTGATCACGGCGGACGGCGACGAAATTCGCTGCGCCGCAGTGGTTTTGACCACAGGCACGTTCCTACGCGGCCTGATCCATATGGGCGAGACCAAGATTCCCGCGGGACGGGTCGGCGAGGCGCCCAGTCTCGGACTTTCCGCCGCCTTGGAGCGCGCTGGATTCACCCTCGGTCGGCTGAAGACCGGCACGCCGCCGCGGCTCGATGGCCGGACGATCGATTGGGCCGGCCTCGAGCTGCAGCCGGGCGACGATCCTCCGGTGCCGTTCTCGACCATGACCAGCACGATCACCACGCCCCAGGTGCCGTGCCATATCACCGGGACCACGGAAGCGGGTCACGCCATCATCCGCGCCAATCTGCATCGCGCGCCGATGTATAGTGGGCAGATCACCAGCACCGGGCCGCGCTATTGCCCGTCGATCGAAGATAAGGTGGTGCGCTTCGCCCAGCGCGGGCGCCATCAGATTTTTCTCGAGCCCGAGGGGCTCGACGATCCGACCATCTATCCCAACGGGATTTCGACCTCGCTGCCCCGGGAAGTCCAGGAAGCCCTGCTCAAAACCATCCCTGGCCTGGAGCGCGCGGTGATGTTTCGGCCGGGCTACGCCATCGAATATGACTATATCGACCCGCGCGAGCTCGGCCGTTCGCTGGAAACGCGCCGGGTACCGGGGCTCTTCCTGGCGGGTCAGATCAACGGCACCACGGGCTATGAGGAAGCGGCGGCCCAAGGCCTGATCGCGGGTATCAACGCCGCGTTGCTCGCCGCGCATGGCGGGGCAGGCGGCGAACGCCGCACCTTCGTGCTCGACCGCGCCGATGGCTATCTCGGCGTGATGATCGACGATCTGGTGACCCAAGGGGTGACCGAGCCCTACCGTATGTTTACGTCACGCGCCGAATATCGCCTCACGCTGCGCGCTGACAATGCGGACCAGCGGCTGACGGCCAAGGGCGAAGCGATCGGCTGCGTCGGGCCCGTCCGCGCCCGCGCTTTCGCGGCCAAGGCCAGCAGCCTGGCCAAAGCCCGCGACCTCGCCAACCGCTTGAATGCGACCCCATCGGAACTGGTCAAGGCCAGCATCCCGGTCAATCAGGATGGCAAGCGGCGCAGTGCCTTCGATATCCTGGCCTATCCCGGCATGACCGTGGCCCGCCTGGCTACGATCTGGCCGGACTTGTCGGGTCTACCGGCCGAAATTGCGGATCAGCTGGAGATCGACGCCCGCTATGCGGGCTATTTGGATCGCCAGGCGATCGATATCCATACTTTGCGGAAGGACGAGGCCCTGGAGATCCCCGGGACGGTCGACTATGACCGGATCGGCGGGCTGTCGAACGAGGTGCGCGACAAGTTGAAGAAGGCGCGTCCGGAAACCTTGGCCGCGGCCGCCCGTATCCCCGGAATAACGCCGGCGGCGCTGACGGCGCTATTGGGCTATGTGAAACGTGGCGAAATCCGCAAATCGGCCTGATCGCGAGGCGCCGCTGACGCCCGAGGCGTTTGCCGAGGAAGTTCATGTTTCACGTGAAACAATGGCGCGCCTCGCGACCTATGCCGCGCTCCTGCGGAAATGGAATACGGCGATCAACCTGGTCAGCGGGGATAGCCTTGTCGATCTATGGCGCCGACATTTCCTCGATTCCGCTCAACTCGCGGAGCTGATTCCTGCCGACAGGCCGATCACCATCCTCGACATGGGCTCGGGCGCCGGATTTCCGGGTTTGGTCTTGGCGATTCTGGGATTGGAGCAGGGGCGCCAATGGTCCGTCCACCTCGCCGAATCCGACAGCCGCAAGGCGACGTTCCTTTCGGCGGTAGCCCGGGAGACCGCTGCACCCGTCCAGGTGCACAACGAACGGTTAGAAGACCTTGGCCCGCTGAGCGCCGACGTGGTGACCGCCCGCGCCTTGGCCCCCCTGGATAAACTTGTGGATTACGCAGCCCCGTTTCTCCCGCCGGATGGCCAATGCCTGTTCTTAAAAGGGCTGGCGGCCGAGGACGAATTGACCGCCGCGGGCAAAACATGGACAATGACCGCCGATCGATGGCCCAGCCGCTCCGGCCCGACTGGGGTCATCCTGCGTCTTAGGGAATTTTCCCGTGTCTGATCAATTGACTAGCCCTGTCGCCGGCCCTTCCGAACAGAGCCCCAAAGAAGCCCCGCAAACCTTGCGGCAGGCGCGCATTATCGCTGTCGCCAATCAAAAGGGCGGTGTCGGCAAGACCACGACGGCCATCAATCTGGCGACCGCCTTGGCGGCGATCGGCACCCGCGTTCTGGTTGTGGATTTAGATCCGCAGGGCAATGCCAGCACGGGGCTCGGCATCGGCCACGATCAGCGCCAGCGCGGCAGCTACGACATGCTGCTCGGACGCTACGGTCTGGCCGACTGTCATGTGCAAAGCGGGGTCCCGGGCCTCGATGTAGTGCCAAGCACTGTCGATCTAGCTGGTGGTGAGCTAGACCTTATAGACATGGAAAGGCGGGAATACCGCCTGCGGGATTCCATCGGCCGGGTCCGCGCGCTCTACGACTATGTCCTGATCGATTGTCCGCCCGCGCTCGGGCTGCTGACGCTCAATGCCCTGGTCGCGGCCGATTCCGTGCTCGTGCCGCTGCAATGCGAGTTCTTCGCCCTCGAAGGCCTGAGCCATCTGCTCAAGACCATCGAGCGCGTCAAGCGCAGCCTCAATCCGTCGCTCGAGCTGCAGGGCGTGGTGCTCACCATGTTCGATGCGCGCAACAACCTCAGCGAGATGGTTTCCGCCGACGTGCGCGGCTTCCTGGGCGCGAAGGTCTACAACACCGTCATCCCGCGCAATGTCCGCGTGTCCGAGGCGCCGTCGCACGGCAAGCCGATCCTGCTCTACGATCTGCGCTGCGCGGGCTCGCAAGCCTACATTCATCTGGCGAAAGAAGTGCTGCAGCGCGAGCAGCAGGGGGAGCCGCATGACCGACGAGGGTGACACCAGGAAAACGCGTCAAGCCGGCCGGCAGAATCTCGGCCGTGGGCTGGCCGCGCTGTTCGGCGAGGAAACGCAGGCGGCCGATAATGCGGAGATCGATCGAATTCGGCCGTTGAAAATGGTGCCGATCGAGTTCCTCCGTCCGGGACGTTTCCAGCCGCGTCACAATTTCGATCCGACGCAGATTCAGGCTCTCGTCGATTCGGTGCGTGAGAAAGGCATCCTGCAGCCCATCCTGGTGCGCCGTCTGCCCAACGAGCCGAACGCCTACGAGATTGTCGCCGGCGAGCGTCGCTGGCGCGCCGCGCAGCTCGCGCAATTGCACGAAGTGCCGGTCACCATCCGCGAGCTCGCCGATCGAGAAGCTCTCGAAATCGCACTGGTCGAAAACATCCAGCGCGAAAACCTCAACGCCATCGAAGAGGCGGAAGGCTACCGCCGGCTGATGGAGGAATTCCAACACACCCAGGAAGATCTGGCGAAGGCCGTGGGCAAAAGCCGCAGCCACGTCGCCAACATGATGCGCCTGCTGTCGCTGCCGAATACCGTGCGCGAGATGGTGGAAGGCGGCGAACTCACCCCTGGGCACGCCCGCGCGTTGGTCGGCGTCGACGATGCGGAAGCCATCGCGCGCGACGTGGTCAGGCAAGGCCTCAATGTGCGGCAGACCGAAAAACTAATTCAGGCGGCGCGCTCGCCGACGAAACCGGCCAAGGCGCCGCCACCGCCGTCGCAGCCCAAGGACAGCAACACCCTGGCGCTCGAACGCGACCTCTCCAATCTCCTGGGCCTGAAGGTGTCGATCTCGTTTCGCGGCGGCGCCGGCGAACTGACGGTCCACTATCAGACCCTCGATCAGCTCGACGATGTGCTGCGGCGACTGAAGAAACAGCCCGGTCGCCACGACTGACGGCGGCATCCGTTTATTGGTCCGGGTTGCTATCGCGCTTGCGCGGACCGGCGCGCCGCGCCGGCGATCTGCATCAGCACGCGGCCGCAGATCAGTTCGCTCGGCATGCCCGTGGTCTTGCAGTCCATCTCGGCCTTGAGCAACAGCTCCATGGCCTGGCCGATGCGCTCGGTGGGCCATTGGCGAATCGCCGCCTTGAATGCCGGCACGGCCTTGAAAAACACCGGCGGGCGCAGCGTTTTCATCACCGCGTCCAGATTGCCGCCTGCCCGGGTCTTGCCAGCGACATAGTGCAACCGTTCAAAATGGCGTTGCATCAGGCGCAGAATCTGAATCGGATTGGCGCCCTCGTGCAGCACGCGCTCATAGGTGCGGTCGAGCAGCGCCTGATCGCCGGCTGTCAAAGCCGTGGCGAGGTCGTCGATGCCGCGCTCGGAAGAATCGCCGATGCAGGCTTCGGCATCCTCCAGCGTCACGGTCTTGCGTTCCGCCGCATAGAGCGCCAGCTTGTCGAGCTCGCTGCGCGTGATCATGCGATCGCCGCCGAGGTGGCTGGCGAGAAACTCCAACGCATCGGGCGCGACGGAAAGACCGCGCTGGCGCAGGCTCCGTTCGATGACGTCGGCGAGCGTCGATTCGTCATCGAGGTAACAAGGAATCGCCGCCGCCGCCGCGCCTTCCTCGAACAGGACGCGCAGGCTCGAACGCGGAGCGAGGTTGCCAGCCTCGATGACGACGAGCGCGCCGACGGCGGTCGAATCGGTCAGCATCTCTTCCAGCATCGCGGCGAGCGAATCGGTCGCGTTGCGCAGCCGCACGACGCGACGGCCGCCGGTGAGCGAGAGGGCATTGGCCTCGTCGCGCAGCAAGGCCGGATCGTCCTTAAGATCCGCGAGGGTCACTTCACGGGTGCGGAACGGATCGTCCAGGCTGCCGGCGACGCTCTTGACCAGGGTCTCCGCGCGCTCGCGCACCAGGCCGGCATCGGGGCCATAGACCAGCACGGCGCGAATCGTCCCATCGGGCTTGCGGACGAAGGCATCGGCGCGGGCTGGGGAGATCTTCACCATGACCTGGCCTGAAGCGCCGCCCTCCGTGCTGTCACGGCCGCGCGGTTTTCGCGGTTTTGTATTTGGCGAGCGCGATCGAGACGCGCGTCGTGATCTGCTCGCTGAGATCGTAGACGGCGCGCCGTATCGCATCGGCTTCGCTGCTGGTCGTGGCGAAATCCGAATCGAGAATATCGAAGCCGTTGATCGAACGTCCCTGGCCTTGAAACAGAACCGCTCCCGTTGCAATGTCGCGCACCACGTAGCTGGCCAGGATGGTCAGGTTCGCCCGGCTGGCGGTTTCGTCGGTGCGGATGCCGAGCGCCGCGCGACTGGTCTGCAAAGCGACCGACAGACCATAGAGCGGCTTCACGGCGCCGCCGGCCGGCTGAAACCGGTCGAGCAGTTCGTTGCGCAGCATCTGCCCCTCGCGATCCCTGATCAGGTCGATCTGAACCGCCGCCAATTCGTCGCTGGAGACCGAGCGGACGCCGCGGTCGCCATAGAGCGGCTGAAACCCGCAGGCGGCGAGGCCGAACAGAAACAGCCCGAGAACGATGGGGCGAAACGGGGAGGGTCGTCTGGGCTGCATGTCAGACCACCACGTTGATGATGCGGTTGGGCACGACGATAACCTTGCGCGGCGGCTTGCCGGCCATGGCGGCGGCCACGGTGGGCAGGCTGAGGGCCACGGCCTCGGCTTCGGCCTGGGCGGCGTCGCGCGGCAATTCTATGGTGCCGCGCATCTTGCCGTTGACCTGCACGGCGACCTTCACGCTGTCGTCGCGCGTCAGTGCCGCGTCGGCCACCGGCCACGGCGTCTCCGCCAACAGGCTTTCATGACCCAGCATGTGCCATAGCTCCTCGGCCAAATGGGGCATCATCGGTCCCGTCAGGCGCACCAGCGCTTCGAGCGCTTCACGGCGCGCCCACAGCATATCCTGGCCGCCTTCGTCGTCGGCGTCCAGAATGGCGTTGGTGAATTCGTAGAGCCGGGCGACCGCCCGGTTGAAGTGGAAGCGGTCGATGTCCTCGGTGACGCCGGCCACGGTTTTGTGGGTGGCGCGGCGCAGCGCCAAAGCGGCCCCCCCGAAGGAATCGGGCATGGCGGTGCCGGGCGCGGGAATGACGTCACGCGCCTCGGCGACCGTGCGCCACAGGCGGTTGACATGGCGGAAGGCACCGTCGACGCCGCCGGTGGTCCATTCGATGTCGCGCTCCGGCGGACTGTCCGACAGCATGAACCAGCGCGCCGTATCGGCACCGTAGTCGCGGATGATGGTTTCCGGATCGACCACGTTCTTCTTCGATTTGCTCATGGCTTCGGAGCGTCCGACGGTCACCGCACCGCCGCCCTTGACCATTGCGGCGCTGCCATCGGCGCGCTTCTCGACATCCTCGGGAAACAGCCATTTACCGGCCGCATCCTTGTAGGTCTCGTGGCACACCATGCCCTGGGTGAACAGGCCGGCGAAGGGCTCCGCCACCGGCAGACGGCCGGTCAGCTTCATGGCGCGGGCGAAGAAGCGGGCATAGAGCAGGTGCAGGATGGCATGCTCGACGCCGCCGATGTACTGGTCGACCGGCAACCAGTATTCGACCGCCGCCTTGTCCACCGGCTCGTCCGCGCGCGGCGCGCAGAAGCGCGCGTAATACCAGGAGGAATCGACGAAGGTATCCATCGTGTCGGTGTCGCGCGTGGCCTTGCCGCCGCACTTGGGGCAATCGACATGTTTCCAGGTCGGGTGACGGTCGAGCGGATTGCCGGGGGCGGAGAAATCCACATCCTCCGGCAGGCGCACCGGGAGGTCGGCGGCCGGTACCGGGACGATACCGCACGTCCCGCAATGGACGATCGGGATCGGGCAGCCCCAGTAGCGCTGGCGTGAAATGCCCCAATCGCGCAGGCGGTAGGTCACCGTGCCGGTGCCGCGCGTGAGCTCCTCCAACTTGGCGATCGCCGCCGTCTTGGCGTTGGGGACGCTCAAGCCGTTGAGGAAATCCGAATTCGCCAGCACGCCGTCGCCGGTATAGGCCTCGGTGCCGATGGCGAAGGTGGCCGGATCTTCGCCGGGGGGAATCACCACTGGGAGGACCGGCAGTTTGTATTTGCGGGCGAAATCCAGGTCGCGCTGGTCGTGCGCCGGGCAGCCGAAGATGGCGCCGGTGCCATAGCCCATGAGCACGAAATTGGCGACATAAACCGGTAGCGTCCTGCCCGGCATGAAGGGATGGCGCACCTCAAGCCTGGTGCGGTAGCCGTGCTTCTCGGCCTTCTCGATCGCCTCCTCGGTGGTGCCCATGCGGCGGCACTCCTCGATGAAGGAAACCAGGCCGGGATCGGCCTTGGCCAGCTCGACGCTCAGCGGATGATCGGGCGCGATGGCGACGAAGGCCGCGCCGAACAGCGTATCGGGGCGCGTGGTGAAGACGGTGAGCGGGTCCTCGCAGCCGACCAATTCGAAGTCGATCGTGGCACCTTCCGAGCGGCCGATCCAATTCTCCTGCATCAACCGGACTTTCGCCGGCCAGCGTTCGAGGGATTTCAGCCCTTCGAGCAGATCCTCGGCGAAATCGGTGATGCGGAAGAACCACTGGTTGAGCTGGCGGCGCTCGACCGGGGCGCCCGAGCGCCAGCCGCGGCCGTCGATGACCTGCTCGTTGGCGAGCACCGTATTGTCCACCGGATCCCAGTTGACCCAGGACTCGCGGCGATAGACCAGGCCCGCCTCGAGGAACTCGATGAACATGCGCTGCTGGTGCCGGTAATACTCCGGATGGCAGGTGGCGATCTCGCGGTCCCAGTCGATCGACAGGCCCATCAGCTTGAGCTGGCCGCGCATGGTGGCGATATTGGAATAGGTCCACTCGCCGGGATGGATGTTGCGCTCTATGGCGGCATTTTCCGCCGGCAGGCCGAAGGCATCCCAGCCCATCGGATGCAGCACGTTGAAGCCCTGGGCACGCTTGGTGCGCGCCACCACGTCGCCCATGGTGTAGTTGCGCACATGGCCCATATGGATGCGCCCCGACGGATAGGGGAACATCTCCAGCACGTAGTATTTCGGCTGGTCCTTGGCATAGGCCGCGGTGTCGGCGGCGACCTTGCCCGCCTGGACCCTGAAGACGCCGCGCCTCTCCCACGTCTCGCGCCATTTGGCTTCGGTTTCGCGGAAATTGTAGCGGGACGGGGATTGCGGCGAAGGAGGGGTGTTCATGGCTATTCTTGTAATTCAAAACGGGCCCGATCCCAAGGCGCCGCGCGGCCGGGGACGGCAGAGACATTGCGGCAAACCGGTGAGAGCTGGGCCGGTGAAAGCTGGGCTGGCGGGTGGCCATCTCGGGACCCCTGCCAAATGACGCGCTTCGCGCGCTCCGTCAAGTCCTTCGCGCGGCCGGGCGTCGCCCGGGCCCGTGCAGGGCGGCACGGGGTCTGGTCTTCGCCGCCGCCCTGGGGTAGAGAAAGCGGACTCCTCGTCCTCCCGCTCCAGATCCCGCAGCAGGCCCCTGTGTTAAGCCCCGAACTTCAGCAAGCCCTCAAGCTCCACCAGTCCGGCCGCTACCAGGAGGCCGAAACCATCTATCGCCAGGCGATTGCCCAGCAGCCGGATCACCCGGCAGTGCCCCACTTGCTGGGCGTGCTGACCGCGCAAACCGGGCGACTCGACGAAGGCTACGACCTGCTGCGTAAGGCGACCGAGCGGCAGCCGCGCAATCCCGAGGTCTTCAACGATATCGGCAACCTCACCGCGATGCTGGGTCGGCTATCCGAAGCGGAAACTTGGCTGCGCAAGGCGATCGCCATCGCGCCCAATCATGTCGGCGCCATGGCTAGCCTCGCCAAGGTGCTTCAGCAGCAGGAGCGGTCCTCCGAGGCGGAAGCCTGCGCCAAGGTCGTGCTGCGCGCGGCGCCCGGCCGACCCGACATGCTCAACGTGCTGGCGCTCGGCCATTACTTCCGCCACCGCCTGGCGGAGGCGGAGCAGGCGTGCCGCGAAGGCTTGGCGAGGGCGCCCAATGACGCGGACCTGCACAATACGCTCGGCCTGATTTTGCGCGACTGTCACCGGCTGGACGAATCCGTCGCGGCCTTCGAAAAAGCGATCGAGCTGCAGCCGAAAAACGCGATGCCGCTCTACAATCTGGGCATCTGCCATCATCAGCGCAGCGCTTACGCCAGGGCGGAGACGTGCTTTCGCACCGTGCTCGAACGCCAGCCGCAGAATGAAAACGCGAAATACTGTCTCGGCGAAGCCATCGTGGCCCAGGGGCGCACGGCCGAAGGGCGCCGAATTCTCGATGACGTTCTCCAACGGGACGGGCGCAACTGGCTGGTGCGCTGGTCACGCCTGCTGACTCTCCCGATCATCTACGCAAACCAGGCGCAGATCGAGGAAACCCGCGCGGACTTCGACCGTCAGCTCGCCGCGCTGGAAGCCGACACACCGCTCCATCCGCAAACGGATCTGCCGAACATTCTCCGCGGCGCGCAATACAAGACCGACTTCCTGCTGCACTACCAGGGGCGCAACGACGTCGCGCTGCAGCGCCGCTTCGGCGGCTTGATCGCGCGCATCGCGGAGGCGGCGTATCCCGCTCATGCGCAGCCGATCGCCAGGCGCAAGCGCGCGCCCGGCGAACGTCTCCGAGTCGGTTTTGCGTCGGCGCATTTTTACAGCCACAGCGTGGCCAAGACCCACGGCGCCTGGATCACCGAACTGCCGCGCGACCGTTTCTCCGTCAGCCTGTTCCATCTGTTTGCCCAGGCGGACGAAACCACCGAGCGGCTCAAGCGGAACGCGACCTATCACGCGTGCGGCACCCTGAGTCAGGAGGAGCTCGTGGCGCGCATCGCCGCCGAACGGCTCGACGTTCTGATCTGGCTCGATATCGGCATGGAAGCGCGGGCTCAGATTCCGTCGGCCTTGCGCCTCGCGCCGGTGCAGGCGACCACCTGGGGCCATCCGGTGACCTCGGGCCTGCCCAATATCGACTATTACCTGTCCAGCGAAGGCATGGAGCCTCCCGACGCCGATAGCCACTACAGCGAGCGGCTGGTGCGGCTACCGAATCTATCGGTTGCCTATCCGCGGCCGCCGGCGCGCTGGGGCTCGCCGCCCGCGCGGGTGAGCAAGCTCAAGGCGGACGGCCAGACCTTGTTCCTGTGCGCGCAAAGCCTGTTCAAGCTTGTGCCCGAGCACGACGATATCTTTCCGGCCATCGCCCGCGTGCTGCCCGATGCGGCGTTTCTCTTCATCGCCCACAAGGAACAGTACGCCACGCAGATTTTCAGCGACCGGCTCTATCGTGCCTTCGCCGCCGCCGGCCTATCCTCGGACAATCGGGTTTACATATTGCCGCGCCTGAGCCAGGAGGATTTCTTCGCGCTCAACCGCGAGGCCGACGTGGTGCTCGACAGTATCGGTTGGGCCGGGTGCAATTCCACGCTCGAGGCGCTCGCCTGCGACAAGCCCGTGGTGACGCTTGCCGGCGAAACCATGCGGGCGCGCCATGGGCTTGCCATTCTCGGCATGATCGGCATGACGGAGCTGATTGCGCGGAATAAGGCCCAGTATGTCGAGATCGCAACCCGGCTCGGACGCGATCCTGTTTGGCGTCAGGAGATCGCGGCGCGCATCGCCGCCCGGAAGGATGCGCTCTACGGCGACCGGACGCCGCTCGACGCTTTGGCTGAGTGGCTCGAATCCGCCACCCGCGATGGTTGATTGCCCGACAACTATCAGCACCGCGATTCGTGGATACCCCGAAGTCATTCGAATGCGTGCCTGTGTACGACGTCGGGGCATGACGACTTCGCTCGGATTTCCGTCCTTTCCGTCATGGCCCGATTTATTCCACGGCTGTCCGGTTGAGCATCCAAGTTTCTCAGAAAAACGCTGACAGGGTGATATTCGATGGTGGGATCGCGGAGGACGGACACCGATCGTCGCGGTCACAAGCAATGGCTTGACGTGGATGGCCCGACTAAATCGGGCCATGACGAAACTGGGCGGAAATCCAATAAAAACCGTCATGCCCCGACGTCGTGCATAGGCACGCATTCGCATGACTTCGGGGCATCCACGAATCGGCGCTTCCATCCTCCGCAGCCCTCAACCGGACAGCCGTGGACTAAATCGGGGCATCCACACATCAAACCAGCGTTTCGTACAAATCCTTCCACGTCGGATTCTGCCCGACGATCAAATTTATTTTCCACGCGCGCGGCCAATGCTTCAGCCGATGCTCGCGCCGAATGGCGCGTTCGATATCGTCATGTTGCTCCGCATAGACGAGTTGCTTCAGCGCATAACGCTTGGTGAAGCCATCCGCCATGCCTTCACGATGCTCCCAAATGCGACGCGCAAGGTCGGATGTCACGCCGACATAGAGTGTGCCGTTTGGCCGGTTGGCCATGATATAAACCCAGCCGCCTTTCACAACCACACAACATCGGCGATGGATGGCCCGAATAAATCCACTACTGTCCGGTTGAGGCCTGCGGAGGATGGAAGCGCCGATTCGTGGATGCCCCGAACAAGTCGGGGCATGACGGTTTTTATGGGATTTCCGCCCAGTTTCGTCATGGCCCGATTCAGTCGGGCCATCCACGTCAAGCCGTCGCTTGTGACTGTGACAATCGGTGTCCGTCCTCCGCGTGCCCACCATCGAATGTCATGCTGTCGGCGTTTCCCTGGGAAACTTGGATGCTCAACCGGACAGCCGTGGAATAAATCGGGCCATGACGGTTGTTGAGGGCGCTCGCACCCTTCGTCGGAGCGACGGAACAGGAACTTTCCTTTTACGTCGTCATGCCCCGATTTATTCGGGGCATCCCCTAATCGGGGCGCCTCGGGCGTTAGCGGCTCGCCTGTTCGACGCGGAGCTGACGCGCGCGCGTCAGAATGGCGTCTTCCAGATCCTTCGCGGTCCGGTTGTCGACGGCGGTATCGATCCAACTGCCGCTCGTTTCGCGGCGTTGCTGGAACAGCGTGACGCGAATGCCGTCGGCGCGCAGGTCGCGATCGAGGATATAGGCGTTCGCCTTGAAGCGGCGGTCCGGCGTTTCGGGCGGCGTATACCAATCGGTAATGATGACGCCGCCGAACGGGTCCGCGGCCGACAGGGGCATGAACGACAGGGTGTCGAGCGAGGCGCGCCACAGGAAGCTGTTCACCGCGACGCCGGTGCCGGCGCCGCCGTCTTCCTTCTTCTTGCCGAACAGAAGCAGGCCGTCCTTGCCGAAGATGCTGCCCGAGCCGCGCGCCTCGGCGCGGGCCCGCTGGCGCTCCCTGTCATCCATCGGATAGTCGGTGCTGTCGACCTCGGGCGGGCTGCTGCACGCGGCAAGCAAGGGCGGCAGCAGCAGCGCGGCGAGCAGCACGCCGACAATGGGGAGCGAACCGCCCGCGCGGCGGGTCTTGGTTCGGGAACGCTGGGGAGCGGCAAATCTCGACATGGCTCTATGTATAGGAAACGGCCGGACAAAATGCCAGCGGTTTG
This sequence comes from uncultured Rhizobiaceae bacterium, assembly GCA_964577835.1. Taxonomy (GTDB): domain Bacteria; phylum Pseudomonadota; class Alphaproteobacteria; order SMXQ01; family SMXQ01; genus CAVVYA01. Next base: position 20,279 of record CAZOBN010000029.1, on the reverse strand, counting down.
GCCGAGGCCCCCCGAAGGCGCTGGAAAAGCGACAGTTTCGCCCGCGCTCAGCCGGCGCGATCCCGGCGCCTTGGGCGCCGCCGAGGCACGATGACCGTCGGGGGGCGACGCGGAACGTGCCCTTGGGGGGTCGCGCTTGCCCTCTTTATGCCCGCTCCCCGCGCCCGCGAGACGATGGCCGGGATGGACCGCGCTTTCGGAAGCGGCCCGGCTCGAAAGGGTTGGCGGCGCCTCCTGAGCGGCTGGAACCCACCCGCAAAGGCAGTCTCCTCTCCGGATATCGGTCGGTTGCCGGGCGGCCCGTGGGGCGATCGCTTGAAAAATAAAAAAGGGGCGGCGGGATGACCCGCCGCCCCTCGTAGGCAGGCACGAACGTGAGTCTTAGAATCGCACGCCGATGCCGGTGATCAGAGTCATGCCTTCGTTGTCGAAGCTGGTGGCGTTGTTCGCGGCGCTGTCGACGTCGAACCACGCGCCTTCGACGTAGGTGGTCAGGCCGTTGCCGAGGTCGTAGCTCACGCCGACAGAAGCGACTTGCAGGACATGCTCGCCGGTGCTGTTGATGCGGCCCGCTTCGGAGCGGAAGTAGCCGATGCCGAAGTCCCAGGCGCCCATGTTGTAGCCGACGCCGACGTCCCAACCGGTGGTATCGCCGTTGGTGGCCGTTTTGGCGAGACCCCGATCGCCATCGCTATTGTAGCTGGCGCCGACGCTGAAGCCGGCGAAGCCGACCAAGGCGCCGATGTGCCACGAGCGGGTATCTTCGCGCAGGGTGTTCTCGTTGTCGGCCAAGTTGGCCGTCGCAGCGAGGTTGAGGCGGACTTCGCCGAACTTCTGGTCGTAGTTGACGCCCAATTCCCAGTTGTTTTCTTCGCCGCCGCCGGCGAGGCCGTCCGTAGCGCGGATACGGCCAGCGTCGTCGCGGTCCGGCGTGAACGACACGCCGGCCTGGAAGCCGGCGAAGCGCGGCGTGATGTAGGCGATCTTCGTCGAATCGCCCGAGTCGCGGATCTCGCCCGCATTCGAAAAGACGCGGGTCGAGGCCGTGGTCCAGTTGACCCAGCGGCGGTAATTGCCGGCGACGCCGCCGGTGCCGGCTTCGATTGCGCGCTTGGTGCCGGTTCTCATGGTGTCGGCCGGGCCGTCGTCGTTGCCGAAGAACGCCTGACCCCAGGCGCCCGACAGCGTCAGGGTCACTTCGTCGGCGGTGGTGGCATCGACGTCGCCGGTATTCGGATCGTTGCCGTCGTCGGCGTTGGCCTCGAGCTCGATCTTCAGCGCCCAGGCGAGGCCGCTGTCGAGCTTGTCGCTGGCGCGGACATGCACCTCGGATTCGTTCAGGAAGCCGTAGCCCCGTTCCGGGTTGGTGGGTGTAATGCCGCTCGGCGACGGGCCGAAGCCTTCGCGGTCCTGGCTGGTCATGCCGACCTGGAAGTTCATATAGCCGCCAACGCGGACTTCCGGCTTGGCCATGGCCGCCGTGGCCATGAAGGAGGCGCCGACGATCGCCGTCGTCCCCAAAAGTAGTTTTTTCATCATATCCTCCGGTTAAATCCCCCTGCAAAACCGTCGACGAGGGACGACATTCGTCTTTGGCCAACGCCATCCTGGCGCCGCCGAAATGCCCAAAAAGTGACCTAGACATCACATCTCAGGCGTGCCGCAAAGCACGGGCGCTATAAAACAAGCCCCATGGTAAACAGGCAACGTTCTTCGGAACTTATTGGATTGATTGAGAGAACGCGTTGCCATGAAGACACACGTTCATACCGGTCTGTCTGTATAGATGGGGTTTCTAAGTCTGCGAGATCCGGCCAAAATCTAGTGCCAAAATAATGAAACGATCAACCGATTGCGGGGAGACTACCGGTCTGTCTGTCTCGCCAGAGAGTCATTTACGGAAGGCTCGGGCGATCACGCCCATCGCTTCGAGCGATCGCAGAATTTCATGACGCTGATCTTCGTCGATCTGGCCAAAGGCCCCGATGAACTCCGCCGTGGCAAAATTCGTCCGTGCGACGATCCACGCCACCGCGCGGTCGAACCCCGCCGGAATGGCCGTCGCCTTGTCGGCCTTGCGCAGGACCCAGGCGCTGCCGCGACGGACGACGGCGAAGCCGCTCGTGACCTGGTAGTGGCCATTGTCGAACACGGCTTTTGACAAGTCGAAACCGCCGCGGGGATATCGGTAGGCATCCTGAAAGGCGCGGAACTCGGCCGCGGTGCGCGGATCCGCCGCCATCTCGGAAAGCCGCCGCGCGAGCGCCAGGAGATGCCGGTCGAAGGCCGCGTCTCCGCCCGGCGCGTGGCGCCGCGGAAAGTCCCGGCGAAACAGCGGGTCCTGCACCGCGCGCTCGAACAGGCCGGACACTAGGTCGAGTCCGATCACGGCCGTGGCGCCGAAGGCGACGTGCAGCGTTCCGTCGGTCTGCGCGATGGCGTCGTGATAGGTGCCGCGCGGGATGTACAGCAGATCGCCCGGCCGCAGCAGAATCTCAGCCGCAATCCTGCCCTTGGACGATTCGTGGAATGACGCGGGCTGGCCTTTGAAGGCGGGATGAGAGACGGGATGATCGAGGCGCCCCTCATAGAGGCGCCAAAGCTTCTCGCCTTCGACGTGCAGCGCATAGACATCATGGGTATCGAAGTGGCTGGGGAACGCCATGCGGTGCCGCGACGAGCAATAGAGGTTCCCCTGAACGCGCGACTCGAGAGCCTTTTCGAGCGCGCATGCCACGGACGCCAGTCCTGGGTTCAGCGTATCGATATCGTTGAGCAGCAGACTCGCGCCTTGCTTCAGCAGGGCGGTGACGCGCGCCGCGTCCGGCTGCAGGCTGGCGCCGCCACTGGCAAGATCGAGGCCGGGGCGGCAGTAGTCGCGCGCCGGCAGCAGGGTGCCGTCGAGCGCCATTTCGAACGAGCGCGGAGTCCACACCGCCGTCATGTCGAGCAGCGCGTTCAGTCCCGCCCAGGACATCACGTCGGCGAATTTATCCGCGGCGCCCGGCACATGAAGCACCTTGCGACCGTGGTATTCGGCGAAGAATCGGTCGGCCGAGACCGGGGCGATCATCTCGGCGAAGGTTCGACCGCCCGCGTCGCCAGCCGGCGAGTCTCCCGTGCTTATGTCGTTCTCTGTCATCGCGCCGCTGTCGCACTCCGCTGCCGCACCCTACCATTTTGGCGATGGTTGCACGCCCTGCCGTTGCGTTAGACCGTCCAGCCGTCCGGGTCAACAGGCGGCCCGAGGGCGCCAATACCCGCAAGCCCGCAGGCTGGACTCGGCCGCAACCGCGCCGCCGAGCGGCCGTCGATGCCGCCCAAGGCATAGACCGGAATTCGACTCGTCCGCGCCCAGGCGGCGAAACGCAAAGGCCCCAAAGTTCGCGCGCCGGGATGGCTGGCGGTCGGGAAGACCGGCGACAGCAAGGCGGCATCGATTCCCCGCGTCGCGGCAGCCCGCAACGCTCGCGGCGAATGAACCGCAGCGGTCACCAGCCAGCCCGGCTTGCGGGCTCGCGAGGCGCGCCACGGGCCCCGGCACAGCAGCCATTCGGAGAGGTGAATGCCGTCCGTACCGACGGCATGTGCCAGCTCGACGCCACTCTCGCCGTCGGCCGCGATCAGAAGAAGGATGCCGCGCTGCCGCGTGATCGCGCGCAATGCGCGCGCCAGCGTGACGCGTTCGGCTTTGGGGAGGGCATAATGGCGCAGGATGACCGCGGATCCGCGCGGCAGACGCGCCACTGCCGCGGTCGGATCGGCGAGCCGTCGTTCGTCGGTCAGCAGGATCAGGGGGGGCAAGCGAACCGGCGCGCGGCGTCCCGGTGCGTTGCTCTCATGCCTCCGATGGGCGCTTTCGTCCTGGCCATGGCGACGGCGGGCTCGCAAATTGAGGCGCCGCGCATCATCTGCTAAACTCATCGAGATATCAGGCGCTCCTGTCAGCAAAGCATCCGACATTGCCATGGCGACTCCCGCTCCGCAAAGCCCTTCCCCGCGCTCCGTGCAATCCGTCGTCGACCGGCTCAACCGGGTGCGCGACGAAATCGCCATCGCCGCGCGCGCCGTCGGCCGCGAGCCGTCCGGGGTGACGCTGATCGCGGTCAGCAAGGGCCATGGACAGGCCGCGATCGAAACGGCGATTTCGGCGGGCCAGCGAGTGTTCGGCGAGAACCGGGTCCAGGAAGCGCAATCGAAGTGGCCGGCGCTGCGTCAGCGGCATCCCGGACTCGAGCTCCACATGATCGGTCCGCTGCAGACCAACAAGGTGCGCGAGGCCGTCGCCTTGTTCGACGTCATTCAGTCGCTCGACCGGCCCAGGCTGGCGGACGCTCTCGCGGCCGAATTCGAGCGCGGCGGACGCCGGCCGGGCCTGTTCGTCCAGGTCAACACCGGCGAGGAGCTGCAGAAATCCGGCGTGCTGCCGAAGGAAGCGCCCGACTTCATCGCCTATTGCCGCGATGAAAAGAAATTGCCGATCCGCGGCCTCATGGGCATCCCGCCGGTCGAGGACGATCCCGCGCTGCATTTCGCGCTGCTGCGCGAATTGGCGCGCAACGCGGGGCTCGTGCAACTGAGCATGGGCATGAGCGCCGATTATCCCGTCGGCGTGCGGTTCGGCGCCACCCATGTCCGCGTCGGCACCGCGATATTCGGTGCCCGCCCGCCGGCATCCCTGCCCGCTAACCCCGACTGACCGTCAAAACATTCTCGGCGCCGCAATCGGCCAGCAGGTGCAGCAGATCGGCGCGCGCCACCGCGACGCAACCCTGCGTCGGTGCGTAATCCGCCCGGGCCACATGCAGGAAGATCGCGCTGCCCGCGCCGGCCATGGGCGGCTCGTCATTGTGACCGAGCACCACGACGATGTCGTAGAGCTCGTCGTGACGCCACAAGTGCTCGTGGCTTGCCGTGACCGGCAAGCGAACCTGGCGGTTGTAGTCGGGGCTTGCCGGATCGTCGCACCATCCGTCGCCGGGCTCGATGGCGGCGGTCGGCAAGGCTGTCGGCGGCAGGCTCAGGCGGTCGGCGCGGTAGAGCACGCGGCGCAATGGGAATCGTCCGATCGGTGTGGCGCCGTCCCCTTCCCGCTTGTCCGCGACGATGCCGCTGCGGCCCAGCGCGCACTTGACGGTGCGCTGGCCCGCCGCGGCGGTCCAGGTCAGGGTGCCGAGTTGCGGACTGATGGAGCGTGCGGCGACGAATATGTCCATAGCCGCACTATACCACCGTCACCAACGGCGAATGCGTCAGAACGCGCCGCGCCGCGTGCGTCAGTGCGAGAGGTCGATGCTCGGCGCCGGTGCCGCGCGGACCGCCCGATACTTGTCCAGCGCTTGCCGCATCTTCATCAGGAAATCCGGCCCTACCTCGGGAATGGCCGAACCGCCGCGCCGCGTGCCTGGCTTGCTCGCGCCGCCGTCCTCGCGGTCGCCGGTTTCGGCATCGAACGTCGTCGCTCGCGGATCCCGCGCCGCATAGTCGGGCCAAACCGAGGCGCCGAGCGGTGCGCCGCCGTTCGTATTGGCGCGCCGGTCGGCGCCCGATGCGACGAGGCCATGGCCTTTGATGGCGGTATCGATGCGGCCGGTCGGCTTCTGGACGGCCGCGGGGCCGCCCTGGCGCATTTCACGCAGCAAGGCCGGATCGGCCGCCAGGTTCTGGGGCGTGGGGAGATTGGCCGGGATGACGCCGGAGCGGCCCTTTGCCGCCAGCGGCACTTGCCGGCCGCCCGCACCCATCTGGGCGCTCCGCGGCGGGACGTTCAAGGGATGGTTCGCGGCCAGAGGCGCGTTCTGGGCGGAATCCGATAAGGCGTTCGCAAGCGGAGCGGCGCCATCCGCCGCGTCCGACGGTGCGGCCAGCGCCGAAGGTTCGCCGCCAACCGAAGCGCCCGGCGTGCCGGAGCTGCCGGCGTCGGTTGCCGATGCCAGCATCGTGCCGGTATCGGGCATATTCATGAGGCCGGCCATCTGCGGCCGCTGATCCCGCCGTTCGTCATGAAAGGCCCATTGCGGCACCGGGTCGGGCTCCGGCAGCATGGCCATGACATGACGGCCCGTGTCTTTGCCGGTGATGGCTTCGACCGCCGAATCGGCGGCCGACGCGATCAGGCCCACGACCCCGCCGAACAGCGCACCGCCGATCATGCGCGGCGCCGGTCCGATGGTATCGCCCGTGATGGCGCGGTAGATCGTCGAAACGACCGGGATGTGTTGCAACGGATTGACGATGTCGAGCAGCGCGCCGAAGCTGAAGCCTTCCTTGCCCCACATGCGATCCCACAGCCCGCGCTCCTCCGCGGGCGCGTTCGCCGGCGGCGCCGGGCGGGCGGCCGGTTCGGCGGGTGGGATGGAGGCCAAGGCGCTGATCGGGGTCATCGGGAGTCCGGGCAATCTGTCTGCCCAGACTCTCAAGCAAGCGCGGTGCCAGACACGCGAGCCAAACAAATCAGTTGGTTAACGGCAGAACCGCTTGGCGGGACGGGCATTTTCGGTCGCGCGTCGATGGCGCGGGCGGCAGATTTTGCCGATCTGCGCCCGACGATAGCGTCGCGCTTCGCGTCAGAACAGGTGGCCGCTGCGGGCCGCCTTGGTCGCGAGATACTTCTCGCTGTGCGCCGTCGCCGGAAAGGCATGCGGCACCCGCTCGACCACCTCGATGCCGCAGGCGGCGAGCGCCTCGACCTTGCCTGGGTTGTTGGTCAGCAGGCGCACCTTGGTGAATCCCAGATCGCGCAGGATCGAGGCCGCCGGCAGATAGACCCGCTCGTCGGCGTCGAAGCCGAGCTGCTCGTTGGCGTCGATCGTGTCGGCGCCGTCGTCCTGCAGTTGATAGGCGCGCAGCTTGTTGACCAGGCCGATGCCGCGGCCCTCCTGCGCCAGATAGATCAGCACGCCGCTGCCGGCCTGGGAAATGGCGGCGATCGCGCCGCGCAACTGATCGCCGCAATCGCAGCGCAGGCTGCCGAGCAGATCGCCGGTGAAGCACTCCGAATGAAGCCGCACCAGCACGGGCGCGTCGGTGCGCGGTTCGCCGATGACGATGGCGAGATGTTCGATGCCGCCGTCGCTCGGACGATAGGCGACGATGCGCGCGTCGTCCGCTTCGGCCAGCGGCACGCGCGCCTGGCTCACCGCCTTGAGGCTGCGCGCGGCGCGCTGGTCGTGGTCGATGATCTCCCCGGCATCCACGGCGAGCAGACTATGGCTCTGCGACCAGGCGAGCGGGTCGGGCGCGGTGACCGGCGCAATCAGGGCGGCGGGCAGCAACCGCGCGATCTTGGTCAGGCGCACGGCGGCGAGCGTGCAGCTCTGCAGCCTGTCCTCGAGCCGGCGCAACGGCGGCAGGCGGAACGAAATGGTGGAGGCCGGATCGGCGATGTCGCGGACCGACTGGGCCGCCGTGCCTTCCGGAAGATCGAGGGTGACGATCGTCCCCGCCCCTTCGCCGATGTGCAGGGCCGCTGCCCGCTGCCCGGTTATGGCCAGCAGCGCCGCCGCTCCGCTGAGCGCGGCGAGGCGCTCCAGGCTCTGCGGCGTAACCGCCTCGGCAGCCTGCACCAGCAAAGCGCCCCGGTTGCCCGCGCAGCGCACCAAGGCGAACCCGCCGCGACGCAGATCGGCGACCGCGCGGTCGACCGCGAGCAGGCTGTCGCCGGTTGCGGCGGCAGGGTTTCCGGCGTTCGTCGGGCTGGTCTGGCTGGTCATGGTCATGGTCGTCGGAAGCGGATCGATGAACAGGCACTGGAGGATCGTCGCGCGGCGCGGAAACCGCTCGAACGCGCGGATTTGATTAACACGGGCCAGCCGCCGTGGCCACCCCTCGCTGCGGGCCCTCATGGTCCGATTTCGCGTTGCGAGCCGCTTCCATGCGTCCGTGGGGCACTGTTGCGAGTATATGGCGATCGGGTATCCTGCGCACGGCAGGCATGGGCATGTCGCGCAGGCGCACGGGGCGATTGAAGCGATGAACGACAAACGAGTGCTTCTGGTCGATGACGACGGCGAATTGCGCGGCGCGCTGGCCGAACAATTGCATCTGCATGAGGAATTTGCCACGGCGGAAGCCGACTCGGCCGCCAAGGCGCTCGAGATCACCAAGGCGGATTACTTCGACGCCATCATCCTCGACGTCGGCCTGCCGGACATGGATGGCCGCGAGGTCTGTCGGCTGATGCGCCGCACCGGCGTCAAATGCCCGATCATCATGCTGACCGGCGCGGATTCCGAATCCGACACCATCCTCGGACTCGATTCGGGCGCCAACGACTACATCACCAAGCCGTTCCGCCTGGGCGTGCTGCTCGCCCGCCTGCGCGCGCAATTGCGCCAGCACGAGCAGAGCGAGGACGCGGTGTTCGCCATCGGGCCCTACAGCTTCCATCCGGCGGCCAAGCTGCTGCAGGATGCCGCCGGCAAGAAGAAGATCCGCCTGACCGAAAAGGAAACGGCGATCCTCAAATATCTTTACCGCGCCAAGGACAAGGTGGTGGGGCGCGATACCCTGCTCGGCGAGGTGTGGGGCTACAATGCCGGCGTCACCACCCACACGCTGGAGACGCATATCTACCGGCTGCGCCAGAAGATCGAGAAGGATCCGACGGCGGCCGAGATTCTTCTCACCGAACGCGGCGGCTACCGCCTGGCGCCTTAGCGGCACTCCACGACCTGACGCAAAACGCATTGCAGAGCATTGGGCGCGCGAGCGCCGAGCGCCGCCGCTCCTCTCCCATACACCGAAAACCTTGAGAGGAGATACGCGGCTAACGTAATGGGAGAGGAGCGGCGGCGCTTGGCGCCGTGGTTTCCCTACCGACTCCCATCGAGTAGGCTTTCGCCGGCGGCGAGCAACACGGATTCGACGCCGTGGTTTCCCTACCGACTCCCATCGAGTAGGCTCATGCCCTGGAAATACTGCTCGAGGTCGTCGCCGTGGTTTCCCTACCGACTCCCATCGAGTAGGCTTCGCTCGGTCGAATAGTGTTGCCGAACCGAGCCGTGGTTTCCCTACCGACTCCCATCGAGTAGGCTGTCGATGAACGGGGCGAAGGTCTTGCGCCAGGCCGTGGTTTCCCTACCGACTCCCATCGAGTAGGCTAGACCGACATCGCGGTCCGCGAGCTGCGCAGCCGTGGTTTCCCTACCGACTCCCATCGAGTAGGCTGGCCAGGAGCGACTTGAGCGCACCTTGCGAGCCGTGGTTTCCCTACCGACTCCCATCGAGTAGGCTCCGGCCGCCTGCGCGGCTCGACCCTGCGGGGCCGTGGTTTCCCTACCGACTCCCATCGAGTAGGCTCTACAAAACGCCCACCCGTTGTTTACTCAGGCCGTGGTTTCCCTACCGACTCCCATCGAGTAGGCTCCCCGGCCTCCACGCCCGCATCAACCGATCGCCGTGGTTTCCCTACCGACTCCCATCGAGTAGGCTAAACGCTTGTCAAGAGCGCCGTGGATATCGGCCGTGGTTTCCCTACCGACTCCCATCGAGTAGGCTAAGTCTAACGCGTTAGACTTTCAGGCGCTTGCCGTGGTTTCCCTACCGACTCCCATCGAGTAGGCTCGAGCATATCCTGGATGCCGGCGCGACCGAGCCGTGGTTTCCCTACCGACTCCCATCGAGTAGGCTCGCAGCCTTTTTGAACTCAGTCATGAAATTGCCGTGGTTTCCCTACCGACTCCCATCGAGTAGGCTGATATCGAGCGCGGATACGGTCACGGCATAGCCGTGGTTTCCCTACCGACTCCCATCGAGTAGGCTGCACGCCCGCGGCGTTGAGCGCCTTGGCGAGCCGTGGTTTCCCTACCGACTCCCATCGAGTAGGCTCGCGCCGAGCGCACTTTGACGCTTACAGGGGCCGTGGTTTCCCTACCGACTCCCATCGAGTAGGCTAAAACGATCCGACCCTCCTGCGTCGAAAAAGCCGTGGTTTCCCTACCGACTCCCATCGAGTAGGCTTAGCCGCGGCAACGGCCGCTGTGGCGTCCGGCCGTGGTTTCCCTACCGACTCCCATCGAGTAGGCTAAGACCACGGCGGCGGGCTGCTCTAAAGAAGCCGTGGTTTCCCTACCGACTCCCATCGAGTAGGCTTCCTTGGCCTTCTTAATGGCTTCCTTCTCAGCCGTGGTTTCCCTACCGACTCCCATCGAGTAGGCTATAGTGGACTGTGCACATATCTGGAGTAGGGCCGTGGTTTCCCTACCGACTCCCATCGAGTAGGCTGCAATAGCCTCCCGCTCGCGAGTAGTCTTAGCCGTGGTTTCCCTACCGACTCCCATCGAGTAGGCTGAGGACTGTAGGAGCCGCTACAATAACACTGCCGTGGTTTCCCTACCGACTCCCATCGAGTAGGCTGCGCGCTACGATGCGTTGCACGCGCTGCGGGCCGTGGTTTCCCTACCGACTCCCATCGAGTAGGCTCGAACGGGTCGAGGATCGTGCCGCCCGGTGGCCGTGGTTTCCCTACCGACTCCCATCGAGTAGGCTGTATCCTCCTGACGACCGGCAATAGAGAGGGCCGTGGTTTCCCTACCGACTCCCATCGAGTAGGCTGAAACCGCCCACGACACCGCACTGCGTGGCGCCGTGGTTTCCCTACCGACTCCCATCGAGTAGGCTCGGGAAAATCTCGGGCGGCTTCGGATTACGGCCGTGGTTTCCCTACCGACTCCCATCGAGTAGGCTTACATCGGTTCGCCTTTGGTCTTGCCGTCCGCCGTGGTTTCCCTACCGACTCCCATCGAGTAGGCTTTGTAAAAGCCGCCGTCCCTCTTGCGCGCGGCCGTGGTTTCCCTACCGACTCCCATCGAGTAGGCTCCGACATAGACGGTGTGCGGCGGCAGACGCGCCGTGGTTTCCCTACCGACTCCCATCGAGTAGGCTTTCGCTCTGCAACGCTACATCACCGCCTCGGCCGTGGTTTCCCTACCGACTCCCATCGAGTAGGCTTGGGGCGGCCGCGTCACCGATCTCATCGAGGCCGTGGTTTCCCTACCGACTCCCATCGAGTAGGCTTACCATGTGTATCGCGAGCATCCCGGCGAGGCCGTGGTTTCCCTACCGACTCCCATCGAGTAGGCTTACCTTCACGGCGTCCATCACCGTTTCGTCGCCGTGGTTTCCCTACCGACTCCCATCGAGTAGGCTCGGCTGGCGGCGCGCGCGCCGCCGAGCCGCGCCGTGGTTTCCCTACCGACTCCCATCGAGTAGGCTCCGCCGACCCACGTTTCGTCAACCTCAACAGCCGTGGTTTCCCTACCGACTCCCATCGAGTAGGCTGAGATCAGCATACCATATGCATCACAGGCGGCCGTGGTTTCCCTACCGACTCCCATCGAGTAGGCTTCGCGCGTCAGCCGGTCCTCGACCTGGGCGGCCGTGGTTTCCCTACCGACTCCCATCGAGTAGGCTCAGCGGACAAGCCGCCCCGGGCGCGATTTCGCCGTGGTTTCCCTACCGACTCCCATCGAGTAGGCTACCAACGTCAGAACCCACTGGAACTGCTCTGATTTCCGCCTGTTGATACAAGCCGAAATCAGAGCAGCACCATTTGCAGCGGCGCAACTTTTTCATTTTTTCCGGCCTCACCCAGCAAGAGCTTCATGCGAGCATACTGTTTGTCGGTCACCTGGAGTGCCCGCACGCTTCCTTTCGATGGCAACCGCCTCGTCACGCGTTGGACGTGTTTATCGGCCGCTTCCTCGCCCCGGCAGACCCGCGCGTAGACTGATAATTGTAGCATCATATAGCCGTCGTCTTTCAGGAAGTTGCGGAATCGCGTGGCATCGCGACGCTCCTTTTTCGTGCCGACAGGGAGGTCGAAGAAAACGAACATCCACAAGATGCGTACCTCCCCGGCCTTCATGCGCTTACGAACCGAATGTTGGCAAAGCGAGCGCGTCCGGGACGCCGCTCTCCATTGCGCGCACCAAAGACTCCGCCGCCCTGTCCGCCGCGACGAGCAGAGTGACTTTCTCCGCGCCGACACGCGCATCCTTCAAGAGAATGCCGGCCATTGTTCGCCGATCCTCGAGGCTCAAATCATCTTTGCTCGGACGGCCATCGCCCGCCGTCTGCCAAGCCAATACGTCCACGAAGGGGCGAAACGGCTCGACCACATCGTCCGCCAGATTGAAAGCATTGGTCGCGCTGGCGTGCATCAGGCCGAAGGCTGGGAGCAGGCCGGAAGCAACCAGCGCCCGCGCGATGCCGGAACGCACGACGGCGTAGCCGTAATTGAGCAGCTTGTTGCGGCGGTCGCCTTCATCTTCCCGGCGAAACTCAGGCCAGAGTTTCGACCAATAGTCCCGCGCCGCGCGTGCCTCTACGTTGTCGGGGTCGCCGGAGCCGACATGGCGCGCCATTTCGCGTAACGGCGGCGCGCCCGAACGGTCGAGCGCATCCAGGGCAGCCGCCTGGTTCACGATTTTCGCGCGCACGACGTTCTGCCAGAGGCGCTTCTTCAGCGGCGCGCCCAGCGCGACCTGGAGCTGCGCGATTTCGCCCTGCCGGAAATTACGGTGAAAGGGTAGCGTCATGCCTGACGGAGTATGCGTCTCGTCGGTCGCGATGATTGCGATGCCAGCCGACATGCAGGCCGATAGCAGTGCCGAGGTCAATGTCGCCTGCGGCGTGTCGAGCACGATCCAAGCCACATCCTCGAGGGCGAGCCGAACTTCGCCGTCGTCCTGGCCGATGACGATCTGGCCATCGGCGAGGCTCAGACGCGACGGCTTGCTCAGGTGCAGACCGCGCCATGCCATGTGCGGGTCTCGCGTTCGATGGGGAAACGACGGCCCAGGCGATCAACCGAAATCTTCCGTAAGGAGTTCAACCGGCGCGGCCCAATCCCTTTAACGATCTCCGTTTTGGAATGATGCGCCGAAACACTCACGTTCCCGGTACTTCTGTCCATTCCCCGAAAATAGCCGTCAATGAACGTACCATCCGGCTTTTCCAGTTCGATGAACGAAAGCGGGTGCAAGCTCCATATGAACTCGTAGCCGTCGGCCATCTCGAACCATTCATCCTCCTCCTTGGATTGCGCGACCGCGCGGTTAGGCGGCTTTGGCCAGTTCACCGCATCGACCACTTGGTGCGGATACACCGGGACCAAGAAATACTCCCAGTCTCCCTTCTTGCTTTTCTTTCGAAACACATCCACGCGGACCATCTCGCCCCGATCAGCCGCGCCATCGCGTATCAGAACATCCGCCTTCTTGTTGGTGCGGAGGCTCACCTTCTTCACGTCATCGCCTTTCGGCGATTTGGGCCAGGTATTCTTCTGCTTGCCCGCTACGATCCATGCGCGGATGTTCTCGATCAGCTTCGCGTTGCGGCCCGGGTCCTTGATACGGTCAATATCCTTTTCCGTCAGTGAATCCACTTTCTTTCGCTCGAAAATCACGATATCGCCGTCGCACTCCGCGATCTGACGGATGGTTGCGGCATGCGCTTCGCCGCGCGCTCGTCGGCGTTCGGCGCGGCTAATGAAGATGCGAGGAAATTTCTCCCGCACTTCCTCGACAAATCCCGGCCACGGCGGCGGCAGGTCGGAGAAATCGCGATGCGCGCCGATCCGCTCGGCCTCCTGAAAAGCTTTTGTCAACTCCATCAGCGCAGATTGGCTGGTGGCAGCCACGATCAGAGCGTCGAGGGCATGATGTCTGTCGTCGGCCCTGCGCTTCTCCCCATCGGGTTCCAGCGTTTTCTTGAGGTCCTGTATTCCCCAGCCGCGGCGCAGCCGGTCCGTCAGCGGACCGGGACGGGCGTAAACGTGGACCTTGCCATCGTCCGGAAACCAGCGGGAAAGCGTATCGAGCAGCAGACGAGTCGCATATTTCGTATCGCTCAGATTCCGGGGTCTGAATTTTTCCTCCAGGATTTTGGCGTCTTTCAGGACATAATTCCGTTTCTTCCGCCCCTTCATCTCCTTGACGCCTTCAACGCCAGCGGTGAAAGCTGTCCAGCGCGTTTCGTCCCTCCCGAACCATTCGAAGGGCGTGCGGCCTTTCTTGTCCTGATTGCAGCCCGCGTGACAGAGTGTCTTATTCACGAAGCTGTCATCGCCGGAGCGGCTCCACGGCAGGATGTGATCGATCTGGATCGCATTGTCGGAGGAAACGACCGCGCCGGGATCGATTGGTTGGTCACAATACAGGCAACGGCCTTTCTGCTCCTTCCATAGCTCGAAGCGCAGCATGTCCTCGCCGCGCGGTGCCGCACCGACCGCCTCGCGGAATTCCTCGACCAACCGATCCTTGGCTTTGTTGCGCCTTTCCATGCCGCTTTTGATTTCGTCGCGCTCCTCCTTGCTCTTGCCGACCTCACGGGCGAGTTCAATATGGATGTGGCTAGGTAAGCCGTACTCCTGCACGATGGCTCGCACCTGTTTGATGGCTTCGGTCAGAGCCTTTCGCGCCACCGGATTGGCGATCTGGTCCAGCTTGATCTCAGGGCGCTTGGCGTGATCGTAGCCGGCCGCCTCGCAAGCGTCGGAGTAGACGAGGCCGAGTCTCAGATGGTCGATGATCGCGCGGCATGCTTTGGGCGAAATGTTGCCCGCGCCTTTGAAGTCCGAGAAATCGCCGCGCTCCACGCCGGCCATCAGAGCGTCGAGGATCAGCGGCGCCAAACCGATCTCCTCCAGACCCTTGCGGATCGAGGCCAGGTCCTCGCGGAAGGTCAGCACGAAGGCGATGCGGTCCAACTTGTCCGGCGTATCGCGAAAAGTATTCCAACCTGCTGTGCCGAGCGCATCGCGCAAGGCCTTGGTGCCCTGCATACAGCCGTTTCCCGCGCTGCGGTTGACGACATCGCGCTTACCCTCGTCTTCCGGCGTCAGGCCATCGAAGCGCGTGGTAATGTCGAGGTCGAGCATCTTGCGCAGGCGTTTGAAGGTCATGCCGTTCTGGCTACCAAAATCGGCGCTGACCATAGCGATCTCGCTAGGCGTTAAGGCGCGATCACCGTTGAATGATTGAGGGCGCAGCGTCGTTAGACGGGCGAGGAAGCGAAAAAGTTCGAAGGATGGCGACCGTTTCGCGGCGCGGCGCTGGTCGGACTCGAACGGGCACCAGCCGACTTTGTCTTCGCTATCGGCCAGGGGGCGTTGAAAAAAAGCGATCGAGATGAAATCGTGCTCGATCTTCTCGCTTGCCAGCGTATTGCCCATGCGGCGCTGTTGGCTCAGCAGAAGCCTGGTTTCTCGTTCCTGATCGTCGCGCAGGACCGAGCGCGAATAGTCGCCATCCCGATTGCGCTTTCGGACGATGAATGCCTCATCTTTCGCAAACATTTCGCCGACAGTGCGATAGACGGCAAGTTTGTCTCTGGTTTCGCGGATGGCGCTCAGCATTTTGGAGTCGTCGGACGACTCGTTCGATTTGCGCTTGCTGTTCGACCTGAAGCCGCGATGTTTGGCGATGTGGCCGAGAGCGATGGCCAGCTCCTTGCCCGTCAGCCTACGGTCGAGACCTTCGACGCGCAACCGCCACGGATCGAGACCGGAAACTTTCAAGGCGGACTTGCTGTCGCTGTCCAACAATTGGTTAGCCTTGAAGAGCCGCCTGATCTCGGCCATCCGCTGCCGGCGGCGTCGGATGACCTTCCGGAGCCCCCTGTGCTGTCGCCGGAGCTGATTGGTTGGCGTGCGCTCCTTGTCGGTTTCCGGCGCGTCGAATGTCCGGGCGCCCCAATCGAGGATTTCCCGGCTCTGGCCGCCGTCCTTGATAATCGCCCAGCCGCATGAAGCAATGCCCAGGTCGATGCCAAGGGTCAGTTCGTCGCGTATCTCCATCTCTTCCCCCGACTTCACTCCCTTAATCCAGACAAGCATGATTATTGACGGGGCGTTGTATCGGGTGCAACATTCATTCGGGAGTCGGTTGGGAAACCACGGTAAAGTGGTTTTCCACTGAAGGATTACCCCCGAAGACTTTGTCTTCGGGGGGATTCCTCGAATCGCTCCAAAATGCAGGGGGTAGATCGCGGCCTGCCTTCGCGTTTCGAGCAGCAAGCCATCAACACGCCTTTCCTTTACTCCGGCTTGGCTGGGGCATGACGGGAAAGAAGGCGCGCCAGCGATTCTGCGATGGTCAGGGGGATGATGGACGCCCCTCTAGGGCGCGGACCTTTGCCTTCGTCACTTTAGCGTGACGATCACCGGCACGTGGTCGGACGGCAATTGCCAGCCGCGCGCGTCGCGCATCACCTCGGCGGCGGCGAGCTCGCCCTGCAGGCTCGGCGTCACCCAGATGTGATCGAGCCGGCGGCCCTTGTCGGCGGCATCCCAGTCGCGCGCGCGATAGCTCCACCAGGTGAAGAGCTGGCGCTCGGGCGGGATGAAATGGCGCACCGCATCGACCCAATGATGCGACGCCTGCACCTTGGTCAGGCGGTCGACCTCGACCGGCGTGTGGCTCACCACCTTGAGCAGCGCCTTGTGCGCCCAGACGTCGGTCTCGAGCGGCGCGATGTTGAGATCGCCCACCAGCACCATGCGGTTCTTCGGATTGGCGCGCGCCGCGAACCAGGTCTCCATCTCGTCGAGAAAGCGCAGCTTGTGAGCGAACTTCACATTCACCGCCGGATCGGGAATGTCGCCGCCGGCCGGCACGTAGAAGTTATGGATCTCGGTGCCGTCCGCCAGCACGGCGATGGAATGGCGGCAATCGTCCTTCTCGCACCACTGGCGCGCATCGCCGGCGGTGAACGGCACCTTCGAGAGAATCGCGGTGCCGTTGTAGCTTTTCATGCCCTGGGCGTGGATATGGGGAAAGCCGAGCACGCGCAGCGCGTCGAACGGAAACACGTCGTTGTGCGCCTTGGTCTCCTGCAGGCAGAGCACGTCGATCTCGGTCTGTTCGATGAACTGCCGCACCATCTCGATGCGCAGGCGAACGGAATTGATGTTCCAGGTGGCGATACGGAGAGACATGAGGCGCGATACTCAACCGATGGTGACGAGGAGGGAGCCGAGACCGTCGATGCGGCCGTCGAGCTTGTCGCCGGGCTGGAGCTCGATCTCGCCGGTCGGCGTGCCGGTGAAAACGAGATCCCCGGGCCGCAGCGCCACGAAGCGGCTGAGCATGGCGACGAGAGTCAGCGGCGTCCAGGCCGTCTGCGACAGGTCCCCTTCCTGGGCGCGCGCGCCGTTGACGTCGAGCGTGATGGCGCCGCGCTCGGGATGACCGATCGTTTCGGCCCTGTGAATCGCGCCGATGGGCGAGGCGCCGTCGAAGGTCTTCGCCATGTCCCACGGCTTGCCCTCGTTGCGCGCGGCGCGCTGGATGTCGCGCCGGGTCATGTCGAGGCCCACCGCGTAGCCGAACACGACGCGCTTCGCCGCCGCGGCGTCCGCGAGGTCGCGGCCTTCGGCGCCGACCGCCACCACCAGCTCGATCTCCGGCTCGAGCATTTTGGTGGCACTCGGATAGGGCATGGGGGCGCCGCTCTCGATCACCGTATGGCTGCCCTTGGTGAAGACCGCCGGTTCGGCGCGGTTCGCGCCATAGGTGCCGGTGAAGGCATAAATCGCGCCGACCGGAAAACGCGCTGCGCTGCCGGCGATCGGCAGCGTGGGCAGGGGCGGGGTCGGAAAAGCGAGGGAGTCTGGGCGCTCGATCATGAGGACTCGCGGGCGGGATCGCGCGGAGAGTGCCGCGCCAATGGGGTGGCGCCTACTTAGTTGGGATTCCCGCCGGTTCGCAAGCGCCAAAGCGCTGGTTCAGATCGCGTGCCACGCGCTCTGGCTGGTCATCGAGTTCCAGCCCAATCAACATCACCCCACGCCAGGAGCAGCATGTGCCCGAGCGGGATTTCGATTCGGTCGGAGAGGATTGATATCGCGGCGCGATGGTTCATAGTCCGTAACACTTGGTCCCATAAATCGGGTTTCGCCTATGCCGAACAAGATCAGAGTAGCGCTGTTCATCGATGCGGAGAATGCGTCCACCAGGCACCTGTCGGCTTGCCTTGAGCATTGCCGTCAATTGGGCAAACTAACCATCGCCCGATGCTACGGCGGTCCGGTGAGCCTCAAGAAATGGGAGAAGGCCATGGCGGCCCATCACATCGAGCCGGCGCTGACGCCGCCCAGCGCCAACAAGCAGAATGCCAGTGACTTCGCCCTCACCATCGACGCGGTGTCTTTCCTCCACTGCGACATGTTCGATCACGCCGTCATCGCGTCGAGCGATGCCGACTTCACGCAACTGGCCATGCACATCCGGAAGCATGGCAAGGGAGTTGATGGCATCGGCGAAGCGAAGGCACCCGCGTGGCTGCAATTAGCGTTCGACCATTTCATGATCGTGGGTGACAAAACGGCTAAGCCCGCGCCGGTAAGGAAACCGGCTGCGGCCAGCGCTGGGCCTCACGCCGCAAAAGCGTCTGTCATCGATACAGAGACACAAAGGAAACTGCTGGCTATCTATCGCGAACTCGACCTTGCGGCCGGCGGCAAACCGGTCACGCTTCAGCCCTTCGGCAAGAAATTGTCGGAGCAGATGCGGGACTACAGAAAGGGTCATGGAACGTGGAAGAACGTCCTCAAGAAATCAGAGCTCTTTAAGATCGCTGATGGAGCTGATGGAGAGGTGCGCCTGAAATGAAGGGATGGCGCGGTCAGATCCGGCCATGGTGAGGGCTGGTCAACTCGCTCCAGCCGCTTCAACGTCTCTTCCACTTTCGTCTTGCGCGCTCCGAGTCCGTCTTGCGCGCGGGTTTCTCGACGGCCGTTTCCGGCGCCATGGCGACGAAGCCCGGCTCAACCTAAGCCGGGCGCATGGACCGGCTCGCTCGGTTCCGCTTGGAATCGCGGAGTAAATATGAGGAAATCGAAGCTGAGCCGGGCCGTACAAGCGGACGCCCGACCAGAGGGGGTGATGGCCGGGCGTCCATGGCTCGATCGAGCCGGGAGGGCGGCAGGGGAACCGCCCTCAGCGAAGTCGGCGCTTCGCACTTTCAGTTATGTGGGAAGCCTTTTGCGCGGTTCAATGATGCGACGACCTGATTCCGCACCGGCAAATACGGGCTGTTATTCACTTCGTCGTGAGCCGCCTCAGCGATCCGGGCGCTCGCGTTGCGGCGGATCGAAAGCGAAGAGCTTCTTGTCGAGCGGCACGCCGAATTCCGGATTGACCAAGGTGATTCGGGTGACCGCGCCCTGGGCATCCGTGACGCTCCATTGGCGCAACTGCAGAGGCCCGTCGCTGAACACGAGGGTGAGCTGGCCGGCCTCGGGCTCGTCCGCTTTGACCAGGCTGACGCGGATCGCGCCTTTCTGCTGCTGCAGACCGGTGACCACCACATCGCCCGACAGCCGGATCTGGTCGCGCACGAGAAATCCGGCGAGGCTGCTCGACAGCGGGATGTGACTGGTCTGATTGAGCTTTTTCTCGTGATAGATGAGGAAATTGCCGGTCGTGACGATCAGATGGGGCACCGGCGGGTCGTATTCGATGCGCATCAGGCCGGGGCGCGAGATCAGCACATCCCCTTCCGCGTTGGCGCCGTCGTCGGCGACCTGCAGGAACCGGGCGCGCAGGGTGCGGATACCGTTGAGATAAGTCTCGACCCGCGCGAGCTCGGCCTTCTGCTTGTCGTCGAGCTTGGCCGGAACCGCCTTGGCGGCGGCAAAGGCGCCGCAAAGCGGGGCGACCAAAAGGCTGGCGGCGAGTGCGACGAGAGCAGCGCGGCGCGTCAACCGCGCCAGGACGTCAAACATATGAAATCTGCCGTGAAATTGAGGAACGGTCGGTGGCCCGGCAGAGCGCCCGCTCGGCGCCCGTCGAACGGCGCGTTCAACGTTCGTCGATATTGCGCCCGAGCACCTCGCGTTTGCCCACATGGTTGGCCGTGCTGATAACGCCTTCCGCTTCCATGCGTTCGATGATGCGCGCCGCGCGGTTGTAGCCGATCTGGAGATGCCGCTGCACGAAGCTCGTCGAAGCCTTGCGCTCGCGGCAGACCAGTGCCACCGCCTGATCATATAGGGCGTCGCCCGAGCCTTCGCCAGCCCCGCCGAAGCCGGGCAGCAGGCCGCTGTCGTCGTCCTCGGTGACGGCTTCCAGATAGTCCGGTTCGCCCTGGCTTTTCAGGGCATTGACGACCTTTTCCACCTCCCGGTCGGAGACGAACGGCCCGTGCACGCGCGAGATCCGTCCGCCGCCCGCCATATAGAGCATGTCGCCCTGGCCGAGCAGTTGCTCGCCGCCCGGCTCGCCCAGGATGGTGCGGCTGTCGATCTTCGAGGTGACCTGGAAGCTGATGCGGGT
>CAZOBN010000028.1:0-40095 GCA_964577835.1 uncultured Rhizobiaceae bacterium | reverse complement strand
GCGATGTCCGGCGCCGAGCCGTGGGAGGCCTGGGCCATGGCGTAGCGCGGCCCGCGCTGCAAAGCGGGCGCGAGGCCGAGGCCGCCGACGATGCCGGCCGTGAGGTCCGACAGGATGTCGCCGAACATGTTGGTGGTGACCACCACGTCAAACTGTTGCGGCTTCAACTGGCCAATCTCACTCTGGCCATCTGCGCCATCAACAGCGCGAACCGGATGAGCATCGCCTTCCGCCGCATGCCGGCGGACGACAGCGCCGCCGCGGGTCGTGCCGCGGAATGACGGATCGGTCCGCATCTGTCGTCATTCGACCTTGAGAAACTCGGCAAAACAGACTACCGAGGCGCATCTGGACCATCACTTGCCTGCCGGCCGCGGCCTCCCCGCTTCTGCCGAGCGCTTTGGGGGAGCACGCCGTGCCGTATCGCCGCCGATGACCGCCAAACCCAGCGATCCGCCAGCAAGCGAGCCCGCGGCAGCCGACGACGATGTCTCATGGCGCATCCAGGGCGCGGTCTATGGCATCGGCACCTTCAGCACCTCGGTGTTCTACATCGGGTCGGTGATCACGCCGCTCTACGCCTACACCATGAACCCCTCGCCGCTGCTGTTCGGCCTGGTGTTCAGCGCGCCGCACCTGCTGCCCCTGCTGTTCTCGATCCACGGCGGGGCGATGATGGACCGGCTGGGCGCCCGGCGCGTCATGCTGGTCTGCGCCATGATCGGCGCCCTGCTGCCCCTGCTCTATCCGGCGGCGCCTGGCATCTGGGCGCTGGTGGTGCTGCAGATGTTCCTCGGACTGTGCGAATCCATGGGCTGGATCGGCGCCCAGACCATGATCGGCCAGTATATGCAGGGCAAGACCTCCTATGCCGGCCGGCTCAGCCTGTTCATCCGTATCAGCCAACTCGCCGCGCCACCGCTCGCGGGCGCCGCGTGGGACCTGTTCGGGGCATGGGGGGCCTATGCCATGATGGCGCTGTGGGCCTCGGGCTCGGTGGTCTGCGCCCTGATTCTGCCGCCCAGGGCCGGCACCCACTCGCACACCGCGGGCCAGCAGCGGCGCATAAGCCTTCGCGCCCTCCTCCCCGACCTGGGCGACTACGTCACCGCCTTCCGGCTGCTCGCCGCACCCGCCGTCGCCCTGGTGGTGCTGCTCGGCGCCCTGATGCATCTCGGCAATGCGGTGCAAAGCTCGTTCTATGTCGCCTGGCTCACCGAAATGGGCATCACCGGCACCGCCATCGGCCTGCTCAGTCCGGCGAGCGCCATCGCGGCAGCCTTGGTTTCCCTGCTCACCGCCAAACTGGTGCGTTACATCAGCGGCTTCTGGATCATGCTGGTCTCGCTCTGGCTCGGCATCGTCTTCATCTGCATCACGCCGCTGCTCGCCACCTACGTGCTGCTGCAGATCGCCATGTTCATCCGCTCGGCCGCCAACGGCCTGGCCCAACCGCTGGTGATCACGCTGGTGCTGCGCGGCGCGGGCGCCGCCAACCAGGGCAAGGCCATCGGCCTGCGCGGCACGGCCAACCGCATCGCCTCGATCCTGTCGCCCCTCGCCATGGGCGCCATCGCCGAGGCCGTCGGGTTGGAGCTGTCGTTCTATGTGGTGGGCCTCGCCGCCACCGTCGCCATGACCGCCATCGGCGTCTATCTCTGGCGCCGCCCCGAGGTCGCCAAGGCTGGCGAGGATTGACCGCCCGCTCGCGCCTTCCGCAAACCGGCGAAACTGCCTACACTGAGCCCCGACGGGAGACCCCATCCATCGACGCCCTTCACGATACCCTGCGCGCCGTATTCGGCTTCGATGCCCTGCGGACGATGCAGGCGCCGATCCTCGACGCCGTGCTCGGCGGCCGGGACGTGCTCGCCGTGCTGCCGACCGGCGGCGGAAAATCGCTGTGCTACCAATTGCCGGCGGTGCACAAGGGCGGCCTCGTGGTGGTCGTTTCGCCGCTCATCGCGCTGATGCGCGAACAGGTGGCGTCGCTCTCCGCCATGGGCATTCCCGCCGCCTGCCTGACCTCCGCGAACGATTGGACGGAGACCCGCCGCATTCTCGACGCGGTGCGCCAAAACGAGATCCGTTTGCTATACCTGGCGCCCGAACGGCTGGCGCGCGCGGATACTCTGGACCTGCTGGTGGCCGCGAAGCCTTGGCTGCTGGCGGTCGACGAGGCCCATTGCGTGGTCGAGTGGGGCCACGACTTCCGGCCCGAGTATCGCGAGATTCCGCGCCTGACCGCGCGGTTGCCGGGCCTGCAGACCATCGCGCTCACCGCCACCGCCGACGCGGCCACGCGCGCCGATATTCTCGCCCATCTCTTCGCCACGCGGCCCGAGGTCTTCGTCGCCGGCTTCGACCGGCCGAACCTGTTCCTCGCCATGGCGCCGAAGCTCAATGCGCGCCGCCAGATCCTCGAACTGGCCGAGCGCCATCGCGGCGATAGCGGCATCGTCTATTGCAGCTCGCGTGCCAAGACCGCGCAGGTCGCCGAATGGCTGACGACGGCCGGATTGACCGCCGTGCCCTACCACGCCGGCATGGCGACGCCGGCCCGCGAAGCCGCCCAGGACCGCTTTCTGCGCGAGGACGGCGTCATCGTCTGCGCCACCATCGCCTTCGGCATGGGCATCGACAAACCCGACGTGCGCTTCGTCGCCCATGCCGACATGCCCAAGACGATCGAATCCTACTGGCAGGAGATCGGCCGCGCCGGCCGCGACGGCGAACCCGCCGATACCCTGACGCTCTATGGACTCGACGACATCGTGCTGCGCCGCCGCCAGATCGACGACGGCGACGCCGACGAGGCGCGCAAGCGAATCGACCGCCAGCGTCTCAATGCGCTCGTCGGCCTGTGCGAATCGCCGCGCTGCCGGCGCCAGACCCTGCTCGCCTATTTCGGCGAGACGTCGGAGCCCTGCGGCAACTGCGATCTGTGCCGCCATCCGCCTCATCGCATGGATGGCACCACGGCGGCGCGCAAGGCGCTCTCCGCCATGGCGCGCACCGGCCAGCGTTTCGGCGCCGAGCATGTCATCGCGGTGCTGCGCGGCGATATCACCGAGCGCATGAGCCAGTTGGGCCACGACCGCCTGCCGACCTTCGGCGTCGGCACCGAGCACAGCGCGCCGCAGTGGCGCTCGATCCTGCGTCAGCTCGCCGCCGCCGGCCATATCGCGCCGGACATCGCAGGACACGGCGGCCTCGCCTTGACCGACTCCGGCCGGGATCTAATGCGCGGCACCATCACGTTCGAGATGCGCGAGGACATCGCGGTATCCGCGAAATCGGGCACGCGGAAAGCGAAATCCGCGGCGACGGCGGCGGAGACTTCGGTGAACCAGAGCCTGCTCGAAGCGCTCAAGGCGAAGCGGCGCGAGCTGGCCGCCGGCCTGCCGCTCTACGCCATCTTCTCCAACCGCACGCTGGTCGACATGGCCGACCGCGCCCCCGCCTCTCTCGCGGAAATGCGCGGCATCCACGGCGTCGGCGACGTCAAGCTGGTGCGCTACGGCGCGGCATTCCTGGCCGTGATCGACGCCTGGCGCATGCGTGGTGGCTCGTAAGCCGGCTGCGGAGCCTGCGCTCGTCATTCCTTTTGAAAAAATGCGAACGCTATTCGCCCAATGATGGAACCGGACTTCAATCGGCTCTTCGGCTTGGGCGGCGTTGCGTCTTTCGCTTCGCGGCATTGCGCGCCGCGGCTTTCTTGCGCGTTGCGCGCGCGTGGGCCTCGCCGTAATTCATGCCTTCGAGCTTGAGCCCGTCGGGATCGAGGAAGAACACCGCGTAATAGTCGTCATAATACTCGTCCGCGGCATCGACGATGGGCGTATCGTTCTCCGCGAGGAACGCCTGCAAGGCATCGACGTCCTTGCGGCTGCGCAGCTCGAAGGCGTAGTGGTGAAAGCCGACGTCGCCGATCCGGTATTTGCGCTGGCGGCCCTTGGCGTCGGCGCGGCCGATCCAGAACCGTGTCTTGCCGTTGGTCCAGCCGATGGCGCCCGGGTATTCGTCCAGCACCTCGAAGCCGAGGAAATCGAACAGCTTGCCGTAGAACCTCTTCGATTTCTGGAAGTCGCTCACCCGGATGACGAGATGGTCGATGCCGACGACGCGCACCATGCTGCTCTCCCGTGCTGCCGGCCCGCCCGCCGCGGCGGCCCGTCATGGCTACGACGGGGGATTAAGATAGTTCCCTGCAAAGGGCCATATCGGGCGTGCTCTGCAGTCGCTGTCCCCCTCCCCCCTTCGTGGGGGGAGGGCCGGGGTGGGGGGCAAAGCCCGCGCATTGCTTCTCGTTGGGCACGCTCGCGAATCACCCCCACCCGCTCGCTTCGCTCGCACCCTCCCCCATTGAAGGGGGAGGGTTTGTGGCCGCAGCGTTATGGTGGGAGCAATATTGCCAGAAAGTGAATGATCTGTTTCCCAGGGATTCGTTGTCGGAAACGGCGGGGCGCTTCATACTTCAAGAATTACAAGGATTTGACGATGTTCGCTGATGATCCGTGAGGGTCATAGCGCCGTTTGGGAGTGGAGCCGGCAGACCCGCCGCAAGAGCGGCCGCCCGGTCCTGCCGTTCACCGGGAGGGGACCATGCGCAGAACGACGATGGTGGGGCTGCTGCTCATCGCGGCTGGATGGGGGATCGCCGCGCCGGCGCTCGCCCAGGAAGATTTCTTCAGGGGCAAGACGATCACGGTATTGATCGGCTACGCGCCGGGCGGCACCTATGACGCCACCGCGCGGCTGCTGTCGCGCCACATGCCGCGCCACCTGCCGGGTCAGCCGACCATGGTGCCGCAGAATATGGCGGGCGCCGGCAGCATCAAGGCCATCCTGCATCTCTATACGGTGGCGCCCAAGGACGGCACCGTGCTCGGCATGGTGGCGCGCAGCTATTCGATCGAGCCCGTGTTCAATCCGGAGAGCGCGAAATACGACCCGACCCGATTCAATCCGATCGGCAGCACCAGTTCCGAGGTCTCGGTCGGCGTTGCCTGGCACACCACCGAATTCAAAACCTTCGACGACCTGCTGAGGAGCGAATTGACGGTCGGCGCCACCGGTCCGACCGACGACACTGGCCGCTTCCCGGTGCTCGCCCGGCGGCTCACCGGAGCCAAGATCAAGGTCGTGTCGGGCTATCCGGGCGGCAACGACATCACGCTCGCCATGGAGCGCGGCGAGGTGCAGGGCCGCTTCGGCTGGTCGTGGGGCAGCGTCAAGAGCCGCTCGAAGGACTGGCTCGACCAGAAGAAGATCGCCATCCTGCTGCAGATGGGCATGAAAAAGGCGGACGATCTGCCGGACACGCCCTTCATCATAGACTATGCCAAGACCGACCGCGACCGCCAGGCGCTCGAGCTGATTTTCGCGCCCCAGGTCACCGCATGGCCGCTGATCGCGCCGCCCGATCTGCCGGCCGACCGCCTGGCGCTCCTGCGCAAGGCCTTCGACGATACGGTCAAGGATCGGGCCTTCGTCGCGGACGCCGCAAAGCTGCGCATCGACGTCGAACCGGTGCAGGGCGTCGAGATGCAGAAGATCGTCCAGCGCATCAGCGGGTTCGACCGTTCGGTCGTCGAGCGGGCGCTGGAGCTCACCGCAGCCGGAAACTGAGACATGCCGCGTCCACGCAGGCGTGAGTTACAAAGCTAGGGAGTAAACGCATATGGCTACAAAAATCGAGGAGATGTCCGCCCGCACCGTCGAGCAGGTCTACATGCAGAAGGCCCGGGCCATTCCGAGCCTGCTGGTCTCGGCCGACTCACATATCGACGAGCCGGTCACGCTGTGGGACGAATTGCCGGCGGACATGCGCGCCCAGCTGCCGAAGCTCGGCAATTATCCGAAGGACAAGCGGCCGGCCGGCGGGCTCGATCCCAAGGTGCGCATCGAGCACATGGACCTCGACGGCGTCGCCGCGGAAATCCTCTATCCGACGACCGCGCTGCGCGCCTTCGCGGTGCCTCACAAGGTGCAGGAAGCGGCCTTCCGCCTCTACAACGATTGGCTCGTCGCTTACTGCAAGACCTCGCCCAAGCGGCTGTTCGGCGTGCCCTGCCTCGCCGTCTACGACATCGATTGGGCGGTGAAGGAGATGCAGCGCTGCGCCGACATGGGATTGTTCGGCGGCCTGGTCTGGCAGGTGCCCGATCCGGCGCTGCCGCTGAACTCCCGCCACTACGAGAAGCTATGGGCGGCCGCCGCCGAGCTTGGCAAGCCGATCAACTTCCACATCCTGAGCGGCCACAGCTACAACCGCTTCATGCCGCAGCTCACCGGCATGGAGGTCGTGCGCGGCTCCGTCAATATCAAGACCGCCGACGCGATCACCACCGTGTTCGACCTGATTTGGTCGGGCGTCTTCGAGCGCCATCCGAACCTGAAAGTCGAGCTGGTCGAGAGCGAGATCGGCTGGCTGCCGTTCGTCCTGCAGCAGTGGGACTACTACTACAACCGCTTCACCAAGCCGGGCCAGTCAGCCCAGCAGAAGTTCGAAATCTCGCGCCTGCCGAGCACGATCTTCAGCGATCACTTCTACGCTACCTTCATGGACGACGTTGTCGGCTCCCATTTGCTGAAGATCTGGGGCGAGAAGAATTGCATGTGGTCGAGCGATTATCCGCACGCCAACATGACCTGGCCGAATTCGCGCGCCTTCCTGGCCAGGCAGATCGGCGATCTCGAGCCGGCCCGGCAGAAGCGCTTGGTCAGCCGGAACGTCATCGACCTCTACGGCCTGAAGCTCTAAGCCTCGATCGACGCGTGGCGACGGGAGGATGCTCCCTTCGCCGCGCGCGACTCTCATCCACAGGAAATGTCACATGCTGAATACACCGGCCTTCGTCGAGCCTTCCATCGGCACCGACAAGCTCAAGCAAAAAGAAATGGACATGGCGAAGAACACCAAGCCGTCGGTGTTCACGCTGCAAGCCCAGCTCCTCGACCAGGGACGCACCGATACGGTGGTCGCCGCTGCGGACGACCTGATCATCCGCATGAAGGTCTACGCCTCGGGCGGCGAAAACGAGCTGCACGCCCACACCGGAGAAGACCATAGCTTCATGATCCTGCAGGGCTCGGCGAAGTTCTTCGGGCCCGAGGGCGAAGAGATCGAGCTCGGCCAATACCAAGGCATCATGCTGCCCAAGGGAGCTTTCTATCGCTTCCACGCGACGAGCAAGGAGCCGCTGGTCATGATCCGCGTCGGCAGCCCGAGCCCGCGCAAGCAGAAGCCGCCCTATCGTATCGGTATCGATGGCGAGGAGCTGCGCGGCGATTCGAAAGAGAACAAGGCCGTGCCGGTGATCTTCCGCGACGGCGCCTTCTTCGGCGCCCCGCCGAAGGCCTGAGTCAGCGGAAGCATTTCACCCCCACCCCGACCCTCCCCCGTCGAGGGGGAGGGAGAAGAACGATCATCGCCGCTCAAACTGTATTTGCTCTCCCTCGTGGGGAGAGCCATGATCGCAACCGCTCCACTCTATTTCCTCCCCCCTAGGGGGGGAGGTTAGGTGGGGGGGTGAGTCTGAGTCGCCCTGTGCGACGGAGAACGACAAGTCGCGACCTAAGCCGCCGCTGACAGGCGATCGCCCGACCACAATTCCGTCAGCGCTGCCTCGACCCCGGCGGGCAACTCGAGCCGGCAGAGTTGCGACTTGGCGGCGCGGCGCGCCTCGGCGCTCGCGTGCCACGGCGCGTTCTCGATATACCAGCCGAGATGCTTGCGGAACACCTTGAGTCCGAGCGTGTCGCCGTAGAAGCGCAACGAATCCGCGAAATGATCGAGCACGATGGCGAGCCGCTCCGCCAACCCGGGTTCGGCCATGGCCTCGCCGCTCGCCAGCGCGCGGTCGATCGCTGCGGCGATCCACGGCCGGCCGTAGGCGCCGCGACCGATCATGACGGCATCCGCGCCGGATTGGGCGAGCGCGGCCCGCGCGGCCTCCGCATCGGTGATGTCGCCGTTGACGATGACGGGGAGAGACGTCGCGCCTTTGACGTCCGCCACGGCGCGCCAATCGACGGAGCCCTTGTAGAACTGCTGGCGGGTGCGGCCATGGACGGTGATCGCCTGCACGCCGGCGCGCTCGGCCCGTTGGGCGAGCTCTGGCGCGTTGCGGCTAGCGTCGTCCCAGCCGAGGCGCATCTTCAAGGTGACCGGCCGCGTGGTCGCGCCGACCGCCGCGGCGATCAGCCGCTCCGCATGGTCGAGATCGCGCATCAGCGCCGAGCCCGACAGGCCGCCAGTCACTTCCTTGGCCGGGCAGCCCATGTTGATGTCGATGATCTCGGCCCCGGCGGCCTCGGCCATCCGCGCGCCCTTGGCGAGCCACGCCGCCTCGCGCCCGACCAGCTGGACGACCATCAGCGGCAGCCCCTCGCCCACGGCGGCGCGGCGCACCATATCCGGCCGGCCAGCGGCAAACATCTCGCAAGCGACCATTTCGGTCGCGACGTAGGGCGCGCCCAATCTGGAGGCAGCCCGGCGAAACGGCAGGTCCGACACGCCGGTCATCGGCGCGGTCAGCACCCGGCCGGAAATCGCCACCCCGCCGATGTTGAATCCGTGGCACATATCGGGCACTCGCCCCTCAGGCACGGTTTTGGCGTTCGCGGCACTCGGAACTATCTCTGGCATGGCGGCAGGATAACATGCTCTGCCCGATTTCCGGCAGGGTCTATGGGTGAGCCCGTTAGCAGACCATGAAGCCGCAAGTCCGCCAGACCTGACGGCGCGCGCTAGGGGTGAGCGCCCCGTCCGCTTCACAGGGGCCCTGCAAAACCCGCGTGACGACGCGTTGGCACCGCATAAAAAAACGGCCCGGCAAGCGCCGGGCCGCAGTTTACGGAAAGATGGGACGCCGGCTTAGGCGTAGGACAAGCCGAGGCCGGACGAATTTGTGACGACGCCAGCGACCGTGATGCGACCGCTGCTGCCCAGGTCGATCAGCGTCGAGTTGCCGCTGGCGCGGACCTTCACGCTGCTCGATCCAATGCCGCGCAGCTCCATGCGATCCTCACCCCGCTTGAAGTCCGTCACGGTCGCATGGGCGCCGGCGAGGAACGAAAACACGTCCCGTCCGGTGCCGCCGCTGAGCGTGACGCCATTGTTCGTGTTGATGTTGATGCGGTCGTTGCCCGCACCGGCATTGACGGCGGCCGGCACCTTACCGGAGATGGTGATGGTGTCCGCGCCGCTGCCTGTATTGACACGGACGCGGTTTTGCCAGCCGCCCGTATAGCTCACCTTGTTGTTGCCGCCACCGGCGTTGATCGTCATCAGGTTCACGTCGTTGGTGTCGCTGCGGCCGGATACGGTGATCGTGTCGCTGCCGTTGCCGGCGGTGATGTTGCCCCGCTTGGCATCCGATACGGTGATCACGCGCGCGGTATCGCCGACGGCGATCTGCGTATCGACGAAATTGCGCAGGGTGATGTTGCGCACGTCGCTGGTTTTGACGGAAGCATTCTTGATCCCGCCCCAAGCACCGTTGTTGGTGACCGTGATGTCCTTTGCGCCGCTGTAGGCAACGCTCACGGTGGTCGGCGATTTCACACCGGCGATCGCCATCTGGCCTGCCGAGTAGCTACGCGAGGCGTTGCTGCCGCTGTACGCCGCCCGGTAGCTGTCGCTCATATCCAACGCATTCATCTTGTGGCTCAGGACGACGTGGCCCGTGCCCGATGGGGTCGGATTGCTTGGCGTCGGGGCGGGCGCCGGGGGTGCCGGCTTGGCGTTGGGGTCGCTGCTGTAGACCCGGACATAATCGATCTTGTAGTTGGCGTTGGCCCAGTTGGTGCTGCTGTCGGGCGAGCCCGGCCAACTGCCGCCGACGGCGGTGTTCAGCAGCATGTGCATCTTGGTGTGCATGTCGGACGGCGTGGCGTAGGTCGCCGTCGCCTTGCCGTTGAAGTAGTAGGTGATGGTGTCCTTGGTCCAGTTCATGCCGTAGGTGTTGAAGCTGGTCTGGAGATTTTGGCTCGTCCAGGTGGTCTTGCCCTTGTTGCCGTCCTTGGAATGGACGCTCTGCACCAGATAGGTCGGCGATTGGCCGATGGATTCCATCACGTCGAGCTCGGGCGGCCATTTGCCGTGATCGGCGAGCAGCCAGAACGCCGGCCACATGCCTTTGCCCTGCGGCAGTTGGGCGCGCATTTCGAAATAGCCGTACTGCTGCGAGAAGCCGCCCGAACCATGAGAGGACAACATGCCGGACGTGTATTTCTTGCCGAGCGCCGCTGCGTTGCCCCCCGCCTGACGGGACTTGATCGTCAGAATGCCGTTGCCGACCTCGAAGGGATTGATGCCGAGGCCCTTGTAGGACGGGTCGACATAGATTTGTTCCTCCTTATTGCCGGCGAGATAGCGGTTGCCCCATTGATCGGTCGGCTTCCAGGTGGAGCCGAGTTTCAATGAATTGAACTCTTCGGCAAAGGTGAGCTTCAGGCCGGCAATCGGTGGAGCCATTTTATTCCTCTCAATCCATACGACTTAAGCGATATACGCCGTTATGGTTATTGCCAAAGCATGGTTCATGCCCAGGGGCAAAAGCCTGTCAGCCAAGTGGCAAAATTGTGACAAATACAACTGTAGGTTGTATTGCCAAGACGCGCTTTGCGGCTCTAAGCCGCTGATTTGTTTCCCTAGACGCGGCAGCAGCGCGCCGAGTCGCAGCGATCATCCGCCGAAGCTGCTGGGCTCCGCCGCCGGAAACACAAGCTGCAGAATTCAGCGCAGCGTAACGGAGCACTACCTTGCGTGCTGTTCACCGCCAAACGATAATGACGGCTTCACTCTGCGAGGAACGAGTTCATGGACCGTCCGCCGCTGCCGCCTTTCACCGCCGAAACCGCCGCACAGAAGGCGCGCATGGCGGAAGACGCCTGGAATTCGCGCGACCCAGCGCGGGTCGCGCTCGCCTATACGACCGATAGCCGCTGGCGCAACCGCGCGGAATTCCTGCAGGGCCGCGACTCCATCCAGGCGTTCCTGACGCGCAAATGGAATCGCGAACTCGACTACCGGCTGATCAAGGAGGTCTGGGCCTTCCGCGAAAACCGCATCGCCGTGCGCTTCGCCTACGAATGGCACGACGACAGCGGCCACTGGTTCCGCAGCTACGGCAACGAGAACTGGGAATTCGACGAGCACGGTCTGATGCGCCTGCGCATCGCCAGCATCAACGATCTGCCGATCGCTGAGAGCGAGCGCAAATACCATTGGCCGCTCGGACGCCGGCCCGACGACCATCCCGGCCTGAGCGAGTTGGGGCTTTAAGAGCGCTGCCCCCGGATTACCTGTTGCGCTGCTCCGGCACCGCGGGCTGCAGGCTGAGCAGCGCCTTGAACCTGTCGACCGGCTCCTGCAGCTTGCGCGCAATCTCGTCGAGGAATGGCACGCGGCACTATTGCGATCGGCCCCCCGACCGGGCGCCCTGCTAACGAACGACGGCTGTCAGAGACGCGGTTCTAAAATCGGCGCCAATCCAGTTGCATGCTCAGGGATCGCCTCATTGTGCCATCGCGCCAGACGGCCAGGCGGTATGTCCCTCGGGGCGTAGCTTCAGCCAGACGCCGCTGCCGTCCTCTATGGGCGTGTGGCGCTCTCCGCAGATCACCACAACTCCTTGTTTGTCGACTTCGATCTGATATTCGATTTGCTCGCCGAGGAACAGCGCGGCATGGACTGTGCCGCCGATCATTCCGGGGGGCGCCTTAGGCCCTTGCGCCGGGAGAATTTGCACATCCTCAGGGCGAACGGCAAGCTGGACCAAGTCGTCGACCTTCAAGACAGCCGCGTCATAGTTACGCCCGAAGATGACACAGTCCGGCGCGCCCTTCAGCGCAACGGCCACCTGCCCCGACGGGTTGCTGCTCTGCACCCGTCCCTGAAACAACAGGGTCTTGCCAAGAAAATCGCGGACAAACTCGTTGGCCGGCTTTTCGTAGAGCTTCCGCGGGCTGCCCTGTTGCTGCACGACGCCAAAATTCATCACCGCAATGCGAGTCGACAGGCTGAGCGCCTCTATCTGGTCGTGCGTGACGAGCATCACCGTCATCTTTAGCCGCTTCTGCAAAAGCTTCTTCACCTCGATGCGCATCTGCTCGCGAAGCTTGGCGTCGAGATTGCTGAAGGGCTCATCGAGCAGCAACACGGTAGGCTCCGTCACGAGCGCCCGCGCAATCGCCACGCGCTGCTGTTGCCCACCGCTCAGCTGAGGCCCCGGGCGGTTCTCGAATCCGGCCATGCCGACGAGATCCAGTGCCTGGCGAACGCGGTCCTTGATTTCCCGTCGCGGAAATCTTTGCGCCCGGAGCGGGAAGGCCACGTTGTCTTCCACCGTCATGTGCGGCCAGACAGCATAGGACTGAAACACCATGCCGACATTCCGCTTGTCGGGCGGAATCAGGAGTCGGCGCGAGGTTATGCACACGGCGCGTTCGCCAAAGAAAATGTTGCCTTCGTCCGGAACCTCTAGGCCCGCCACGAGGCGCAGGGTAGTGGTCTTGCCGCAGCCGCTCGGGCCCAACAATGTCACGACTTCCCCGTCATACACGTCCAGGGAGACGTCCTGTACGGCGGGTTGAAGGGCGCCTGGATATGTCTTCCACAAGCCCTCGAGCCGCATAGCGACCTTGCCTTTATCGGGCTTGTTTTTACCCGCGCCTTCTATCTCCCTCCCAACCGCCACCGCCCCAGGAACTTCTTGGGCTAACGAGTCGTTCCGCATGATCCCCCTGCCTTCCACCTGTGTAATCATAAGATCTACTGTCGGTTTATTATAAAGGCCCTCGACTTACTTCCGGAAAACACACTTCCGGGAACGCCCATGAGCAATCCCCGGTCTCAGGGGCCCGAGGCCCAGGACTCCCGAACACGGCTGCCGCCTCCTGCCCGACTTTGTTAGAAGCCACGTGCCTTCATCATCTCACGCAGCCAATTCTGGGATTCATCGCGGGCCTCCGGGTACTTCCAGCCATACCAGTGATATTGCGTCTCCGCGGCATCGATGAAGTTTCCAGGCGCCACGCCATCCCGCGGAATGTCATTCCGCAGCGAGAAGATTCCGGTCATTTTCTGATAGAACATCTGGCCCTCGCGCGACAGAAACCAGTTGATGAAATACTTGGTCGCGGCGGGATGGGGCGGATTGCTCATGACCGTCAGGCCGTTCCCGCCCATATCGACGGGATAACCTTCCTTCAAGACTTTGGGGAATTCCGCCTTGACCCCGAGCCCCTGGGTTTCGGCCAATTCCGCGGCGCGATTGCAGCCCATGATGCAGAAGGCGTATTTGCCACGCGCCACCCACTCGCTCGCGGTGCGAGCGTCCGGGGCGATGGCCGGCTGCATATCGTCGAACAGTCGGGTGTAGAATTCTTTCCCAAGTTTCGTATAAAAAAACGTCCGGGGACTTTGCACGCCGTTTTCGCGCGGATCGCGCATAGCGATCTTGCCCTTCCACTTGGGATTGAGAATGTCCCAGTAGGAATTGAACTCGTTGGGATCCAGCAATTTCGGGTTGTAGACGATCAGGCCGTGATTGGCGTCAGCGCCATACGCCAGCGACCAGCCCGAGGCCCAGGGCAAATCGTTACCGAACCACCGTGTGGGATCGATCACCTCCGGAAGGACAAGCAAAGGCTTCAGGTCCTGCACCGCGCCCGCCGGAACAAAAACATTGACGATCGACGAAGGGCCACCGAGCCACAAGTCGGCGGTGAACTTTCCGACCCGTTGCTCCGAGACGATCTTGGTTGCCGTGGTGGACGAGGAGCCTGAGAGCAGTTGAACTTTCAGTCCCACGGCTTTCTCGATCTCGGGTAGCGCCTTACGAAAAGGCGGCGTCGCGCTGTGGGCGATATGGATAACGACCGCACCTTCCACCTGAGCTGCGGCCTTCATCTCTTCCAAGGTCTGCGACCGGGCGAGCGTTGTTAGAGCAGCTGTGATGACCACCAGCACGGCGGGCACCAACGCGCCACACGCCAGACGTGTCATCATCGTTTTCATTGCTCTCCCTTTCCTTCTCATTCGGTTCCCTGTCCTGAAGAGTCCTTGACTGGTCTGGAGTCCGCCAGCCGCGTAGACCTCTTGTCGCAAAGGCGCCGACGATTCGCCCGGGGTCCGCGATGACGAATTCCGATCGCGCTACCCCGGCCGGAAATTTTCACTCGGGGCCGGGTATGGCTTCCAACATGTCGACCAATATCCCTTTCCATATGGTTTGGAGCTCGAAACTCTCGATCACGCCCTCCATCATCAAGGCGAGCTTCTCCGGCGTGTTCGCATGACGCTCGGCAACTTGCATCAGCAGGTGGGCATGCTCGACATCCACCTCGGCATGTTCCTTGGCGTTGACTTGCTTATCGAACGGAATTCCCAACTCCTGTTCGAAGCGTTTGCCCATCCGGTAGGACCCGCCACCGCCTTTTACCCACTGGCTGGAATTGCTGATTTCCAGCGCCCCGCAGGCGGCAATGCCCTTCAGCCAGTGGCTGTTCATCACGAGATAGAGCCAGGCATAGGTGCATGTCCGTGTTCCTGCGCTCATCGGCATCTTGCGAAAGTCCTCGGGTGTCAAGCCGAGCGTCTCGGCCTCGCGCATCCGCAAGGCATAATGATCCTCGACCCCGCGCACCTTGTTGCCCGCCAGCTCGTCCATTTCGTGTTCCCAGATCATCTTTTTGACGTCGAGGGGCGCGCGCGCCTGGGCGTATGCCCAGCAGTCGCGGCGATTCAAGTTCCAGTGGGCCCTTTGAAGGGTGGAATAGCGGGCGCGCTCCATGGAAAGTGGCAGCGACAACAGGCGCTTGGTCTGGGGCGTTTCGTGCTGCCGGTTGGCGCGCACACGGACCTCACGGGCAAATTCCTCGAGATCCACCTTGGGCGCTAATACGTCGGTCACAGATACCTCCCGAAAAGATTATCGATCAGACGAGCACGCGTTGCGGATCAACGCTTGGGTGGCCGATCATGCCAATATCGTCCCGCTCGATTCGCGACCTCGTTTGTTTTCGATCGAACCCCCGCCACCACCCGGATTACGGCCGTGTTCGCCCCGGCTCATCCGGCCTTGACCGCCGGCCGCGCCATGCAGGCCGGGTGATAGGCGCCCATCCGGCAGGTGGCGCCGACCTTCCGCAGCGCGGCCTCGAAATTGCGATGGATGGCGGTATCCTCGTCCTCGAACTCGATCTGGCAGCCGCCATCCTTGATGCTGGTAAAGATCTCCTCCTCGCGGCCTGCTTCCTTCATGAAGCGGTAGCGCCAGTTATTCCAGCGTAAGCCCAGATAGCGCGCCGGCATCGCGCCCGAGTTGAAATGCTGGTGAAGCCATTGCGACGGCGGCACCACCACGCTTCCCGGCTTCCAGTCGATACGCTGAGGCTCGCTGCCTTCGGGCCACAGAATGGAATATCCCTGCCCACTCACGATGATGACGTGCGCGCCAGGACCATGGCGGTGGCACTTCTTGTAGGTGCCGACGGGAAACTCGGAGATATGCGCGCCCATCGTGTTACCGGCGAGATCGAATTTCATGTTGGTGCTGCCGGTGCCGCGTTCGCGATAGTCGGCGAGCTCGAGAGCACGGGTATCGGGCACGAAATTCGTGCTCATGAAAAATCGGCCGAAAAGTTCCGGCGGCGCGCAGAATTCGCCCTGCTCGGCGTCGAAACGGTCTCTGAAGACGTAATCGCTGTTAAAAACGTAGTCGACGCTATGAAACAAGTTCATGACGAAGCAGCAATTCGTCACGGCGTAGTAACGTATGGACTCCGTTCCACTCGCATTGAAATGCTGATAGTCGGCGTTGAGCGGAATCGCAAACAGGCTGCCTGGCCCCCATTCGAAGGTGTGCTTTCTTCCGTTTCTCTGCCACAGGGTTGTCGCGCCGTGACCCTTGGTGATGTAGACCATCTCCTCGTACATGTGCTTCTGCGGCAGGGTCTTTGCGCCGGGCGGAATTTCGCAGATATAGGCGTCGTTGATGCCGCCGGTTCCCTCCAGAATGACGAACGCCCCCGGCACGCCTTTGAGGTCCCAGTGCGCCAGCTCCGCGGTATTGACGTCCTCGACGAAAAATCCCGTGATGACAGGGATGTTCTGCGCCTTCTGCCACTCGAGATAAGTATCGAGCGGCGGCGGCCTCCACTTCTTGTCGGCGGGATCAACGGTCTTGTTCATGCAACCACGCCCCTTCTCGGCAAACGCCGACCGCTGCCGCGACTCCCTGTCTAGTATCCACGTGTCTTCATCATCTCGCGCAGCCAATCCTGGGACTGTTCGCGGGGTTCCGGGTACCGCCAGCCATACCAGTGATATTTCACCTCCTCCTCGCGAAGGATGTTCGTCGGATCCACGCCCTCCCTGGGGATGTCCTTGCGCAGGGAGAAGTTCTCGGTGATCTTCTGATAGAAGATCTGGCCCTCGCGAGAGAGGAACCAGTTGATGAAGTACTTGGTCGCGGCGGGGTGCGGCGGATCGCTCATGGCCGTCAGGCCGTTGCCGCCCATGTCCACAGGAATGCCCTCCTTCAGGATCTTGGGGAACTCCGCCTTCACCGGGAGGCCATCCGCTTCGGCCAATTCTGCCGCACGATTGCAGCCGATGATGCAGAAGGCGTACTTGCCGCGGGCCACCCACTCGACCGCGGTGCGGGCGTCCGGCGCGACGACCGGCTTTATCTCGTCGATGAGCCGGGTGTAGAACTCCTTGCCCATCACCGCGAAGAAGAAGGTCCGGGGGCTCTCCACCCCGTCTCCACGCGGATCGCGCATGACGACCTTGCCCCTCCACTTGGGATTGAGAATGTCCCAGTAGGACTCGAAATCGGCGGGGTTCACCAGCTTCGGGTTGATCACGATCAGACCGTGATTGGCATCGGCGGCATAGGCCAAGGTCCATTCCGAGGCCCAGGGCAGCTGGTTGCCGAACCACGCGTTGGGGTCTATCACCTCCGGATGAACCAGCAACGGCTTCAGGTCCCGCACGGCGCCCGCCGGGACGAACACGTTGACGATCGACGAGGGCCCGCCGATCCAAAGGTCGGCGATATTCTTCCCGGCCCGGCGGCTCGCCACGATCTTCGCCGCCAGGGACGAGGACGAGCCCGACAGAAGCTGGATCTTCAGGCCGACGGCCTTTTCGAGCTCGGGCAGCCACTGACGATATTGTTTCGTCTCGCTCGAGCCGGTACGGAAAACGATCTCGCCTTCCTTCTGGCCGGCCGCCTTGATCTCCGCCCAGGTCTTTTCCCAGTCGGATGACTGGGCGGCCACCGGGACCGGAGCAGCGAGAACCGCTGCCAATGCCGCGGCCAACGCACTTTTCGACAGAAACGTTATGAAGCCTCTCATTGGTCTCCCTTTCTTTTGATCGCCCTTTCTTGAAGGGTCGTCGATTGGGACAAGTCACCAGGAACTTCAACCAA
Organism: uncultured Rhizobiaceae bacterium; assembly: GCA_964577835.1. GTDB lineage: Bacteria > Pseudomonadota > Alphaproteobacteria > SMXQ01 > SMXQ01 > CAVVYA01. The sequence continues at coordinate 22,645 of CAZOBN010000028.1, read as the reverse complement.
AGTCGCCGGTTCGGAGTTCACCAAACCGTGCCGACCGCCGACACGTTGCAGGCAAGCCATTTCGAGGGTCGCATCTCGTGACGACCGTCGAACTCAGTCACACTCCTCCCGGTACAGATCCAGCGCCTCCAGCACCGGCAGGTCGGATTCGGAGAACAGAATTGCCGGTTCCGTGCGCGAGGTGTTGCAGTGCTGGTGCCAGCGCCACGGAGGAAGGATGAATGTGTCTTTCTCGCCCCACGAGAATTCCACTGGGCTTTTCTTGTCGATCCGTATCATCCCTTCTCCCGCCACGGCATGGTAAATGGTGGTGCTCGTGTGACGGTGGAACTTGGTCGTCTGCCCTGGAAGCAGCATCTGTACCCAGCAACTGATGGTTGTGAACGTGTGTCCTCCGGAGATTGGATCCCGGTATTCCAGGAAATATCCATCGTGCGGATGCGGGTCTGCCGCGGCAGCCTCCGCGTTCAACGCGCGAAGCGTATCCGTCCATCGGTAATGATAAGGCACGCGGCGCTTCGCTTTGGTGACCGCAGGCGAACGCACGGGCGAGAGCCGCTGCTGTGTTTCTTCGGAAGATCCGATCAGAGGCTGGGTCTCGCCTTTCGTCCAATTTTCGTGGAAGTTGGCATCGAGATATTGAATCAGCCTGGCGTCGAGACCGTCGAGCCAGATCATCGGCTCGTTGCTGAAGTTGTTGTGGTCGTGCCAGGTCCAGTTGGGCTGGGTCAGCAGGTCGCCGGGCTCCATGACCATCTGCACGCCATCCGAGGTGGTGTAGCCGCCATGCCCCTGCACCACAAAGCGGAGCGCCGAGGCCGTATGACGGTGCGCGCCGGCCGACTCTCCCGGTCCGACATACTGAAACCCCGCGGTCAGGGTTCTGCTCCCCGTACTCATGCCGTTGGCGCGACGAAAGGTATCTTCACCGAGCCGCACGACTTCCGCCGCGCGCTGCAAGGCAGGATAGATGTCGCTCCAGCGCCAGATCTTCGGTTCGATGGGCGGCGGGCGGCTGGCTGTCCTGCCGATGTCCCAATACCCTCTCAAGCCAACCTTGTCGTACAGTTCTTTAAGGACTCGCAGCTCTTCTTGATGCGACTGGTCAGTTGTGCTCATGGACTCTCCCTCGCCTCTTCGTTCCGTTTGAGTGAAACCTCACTCATCCGAGCCACTGCGCTTCGAGGCTCTCGTCCTGCCCCCTAGGCGACATCCAATCGGAAGTATTTCATGACATTTCCCGCCAGCATCTTGTGTCGCTCTTCCGCGGACACGCCGACCATCGACTCATCGATGGCCTTTCTGGAATGCGGCCAGTAGCCTTGGCCATGAGCGAAGTCGCTCCCCCAGATGATGTTGTCGACGCCGATGGTATCGCGCAGCTGGACGCCCAGGGGGTCTTTGATGAAGCCCCACAGGCATTGCTCCCGCATGTACTCGCTGGGAAGCTTGGCCGGGGGTTTCAAACCCCACATATTATAGGCGTAATCACGGTGCCGCTCGTAGGTCTCGTCGAGCTGCGACAGGGTGTTCGGCAGCCAGCCGATCTGCGTCTCGACAAAGTAATAACGCATCGTCGGGAACCGGTCGAACACGCCGGCGAACATCATCTGCAGCGGCATTATGGCGCATTCCCCGGCGAAACGCCCGATGATGCTGATGGGATCGCGGCCGTTTCCGCCCGAGCCCTTGGGCGCCTTGGGGTATTGAAAGATCGGCCCCTCATTGGTCAACCGGGTCGACCCTGACACCGTGTGAGTCGTTAGGGGCATGTCCATCTCGAGGGCCGCCGCCCAGAACTGGTCGTCTTCCGGTGTCGGATAGCCCTTGCCGTTGGGGAAGCGGTGGAGGGAGGCGCCTTTGAAACCGGACTCCTTGGCAAAATTCAGCTCTTCCAGAGCATCTTCGAGGCCGGTGTCCGGGATTACCGCCATGGCCAGCAGCCGGTCTGGAGCATGGGCGCAGTACTCCTCGGCGAGCCAGCGATTGTAGGCATGGATCATCGCCTTGTAGCCTTCATCCTCCCTTATGCCGCGCCAGAACCGCATGTACATCGGATGCGTAAAGAGGATCTCCGCCTCCACGCCGTCCATGTCCTGCTCGCGCAGCCGCTGCTCGGGTGGACCATTGCCCACCGAGTTAAAGCTGACTGGGAGATCTTTCTGAACCGTGCCGACGAGGCCGGTCGGCGACATGGGAGGACGATTCTCCATCACCAGAGCCTCGTTGCCGTCGCCAAGTGTGACGCGACGGGGCGCTCTTGTTCGCCACTTCTCCGGGATATACGGAACCCATCCATCGGAGGAAAGGTCCAAGTGACCATCACCGGATACGATTTTATACGAACGGCCCATATAGATTCCTCCTGTGGATTCCCTTTGTTTCGTTGTCCTCGTTCGTTTGCGGCCGCTCACCACATGCTTGCGGAATCCCTGGCTTTCTTTTTCTTGTGTTTTAGCCAGGGGGCCGATTCAGACATGGCGTGCCACGAGGACCACTAGGCGACGGCTGAAATCTTGGCGGGATAGCGCTCACACAAGGCCCGCCACCGCTTGGCCATCTCCTTGGCTCTCTCTTTCGCGTCGTCGTTGAGGATGCGATAGGGTGGCCGCGGCGGGCCTGCGTAGCAGTATCCCGCTTCATTGATGGCAAGTTTGCTGGAGTAAGCATCGCCGCGATCGCCGCGCGGGCTCGACTTGGCCATGGCCATGCAGATCTCCTTCACCTCATCCCAGTTTCCCACCCGGGCGGCCTGAAGAGCCCTCACGATCGGCGAGGGCCCCATCCAGGCATTGAGCGACCAGCATCCGGCGGCTCCCATCATCATGTAGGGATAGAGCTGTATCTGGTTGACGAAGAGGCTGATCTTTCCGCGCACGATCTCCTGCAGATTCATGAACTGCATCGGCGTCCGATGGCTGTCTTTCATGGCCACGATATTGGGCTTCTCCACCAGCCGCTTGAATGCCTCGACCGGGATGGTGACGTGGTGATTGTAGGGATTGTGGTAGATCATGACGCCGAGCTGCGGAAAGGCGTCGGCCAGGTCGTGGTAGAATTGGACCGCGTTATCCACGCTGCTGGGGAAGTAATAGGGCACGCCAACCAAGACGCCGTCCGCGCCCGCCTTGGCCGCGTATTCCATCTTCTGGAAAACCTCGCGCGTATTGGTGCTGGTGCATCCGATCATGACCGGCACGCGCTTCTTGGCCACCGCGATGGTGACGTCGGTCATGATCTTGAACTCGTCCCACAGCAAGGTGTAGCACTCGCCGGAGCTCGCCATGGGCGCAACCGCATTCATGCCGTCGCGGATGATCCGGTCCAAGGCGCGCTCGAGCTCGCCGACGTTGACGGTGTTCTTGGCGCGCGGGTCCCAGCCGTCCTCGGTGGTGAAGGCGGGCACCATGCCGATCAGCCCATGAAGGTCACTGGATGAAATCATGACGTCCTCCCCGATTGGATGCCCGGCGTCTCGCTTCGCCGTAGCTAGCCTTTGTGGACGAACTTCTGCAGCCGCTTGGCCTTGAACACCTCGCCGACGTAGAAATCTCCATGCTGGTCCGCCCAAATGCTGTGGGCGGCGGCGAACATGCCGATGTCCATCGTCCGCTTGACCGGGTCGCCCCAGCGCGCCAGGAGCTTTCCGCTCAAATCCAGAATGCTGACGCGGCCCTTGAGCTCGGCAACGTACATGATCCCCCGGCCATCCACGAAAATCTTGGCGGGCTGAACGAAGCCGGGCCATGAGTCGAGATATTTCCCCTCCGGGGTAAAGACCTGGATGCGGTTGTTGTCCCGGTCGGCGACGAACACGCGTCCATCCGCCTCCCAAACGCTGTGAGGACGATTGAACTGGCCGGGGCCGTCGCCCGGTTCGCCCCAGGAGAAGAGCAGTTTGCCAGCGGCGCTGAACTTGTGGACGCACGCATTGCGATCGCCGTCCGAGACGTAGAAGTCTCCCGTGGAGGACAGGGCGATGTCGGTGGGATGGTTGAAGGGTCCCGCGGCGCGGATCGCGCTCTTGTTCTCCTTCGTGAATCCCGTATCCGACGGGCGATCGCGATCACCCGTTTCCCAGACCTTCTCGCCTTTGGCGTTGAACTTCAGGACGACGCACGGCTCGCGGTCGACGTAGTACACGTTGTCGTCGTCGTCGAAGCAGATGCCATGGGGGTCGAGGACAATGCCTTCCCCCCAAGACCGGAGAAAGTTTCCCTCCCGGTCAAAGATCAGAACCGGATGTTCCGTCCGCGTGCAGACGTGCACTCGATCCTGGGAATCGACCGCCACCGCGCCGATCTGGCCCCACTCGTAGCCCTCCGGAAGCTTCCCCCAGCCCTCGGCGACATCGTATTGATACGATCCGCTTCCCATGGTTACGGTCATGGCGTCGTCCTCCCCTTACCTTAAAGTTCTAAGCAAAGCGCGGACAGACCGGCGCCCAGAAAGAGAGTTGATTGCATGCCTCTGGGAGCGGTCATTAGGGGTCTCCCCGTCGCAAAGCCTCGAAGCGCCACCCGGTCGATCGACCTAGTAGGTCAATGACCTTGTCGTTTTTCTTGTTGGCCTGCCCATTTATTTGAATAGCTTCATAGATTATCGATACGGGCCTGGACCATTCTGTTAATTGTTACCGGATCGGTGCTCGCTGTAAATTCAAGATTTACTTTATAGTCTTGCAAATTTTTTTACTGTCGCCATGAACCCGGAAAATTTGGATCTGAAGAAATTGAAGGCGTTCGAGCTGGTTGCCAAAGAGGGCAATCTCCGCACTGCGGCCCAGCGCCTGAAACTGACCACCTCCGCGATATCCTTCTGCATCCGCCGGCTCGAAGAAGACCTGGGCGTGGAGCTGTTCAAACGGTTTCCGAACAAACTGGTGCTGACGGCCGCCGGCGAACATCTGTTGGCCGAAACCGAGAACATCCTGAGCGCCGTGGAACGAGCCATCTCGTCCATACCGAGCGGCAAGGCTCCGGACGGCATATCCATCGCCGTCTGCAACAGCGCGTTGGTCTCCTACATCACGCCGAGAATCTCCAATTTCATGAAGAGATTCCCGAACACGAAAATGGCGCTTCTGATCTACACGTCTTCGGAAGCATTGGCGCTTGTCGAGGCCGGAAAAATCGACGTGTGTCTCGGTCGCTTTACCGATGTTCCCAGCAACCTGGATTGCAAGCTGATCGTCGAGAGCAGTTTGTCGTTGGCTTGCCCGCGCAATCATCCGGTTATCGCCGGCACGCTTTCGCTTCAGCGCATGACGCAGTATCCGCTCATTACGCTGCATCGTCGCACCATGACGCGGTTGCGAATCGAAAAAGCTTTCACCGACAGTAACCTGCAGGTCGATCGCTTTGTCGAAGTCAGAACCTGTCAGGCCGCGCTTGCGGCTGCCGCGCAGGATGCGGGCATTGCCATCATTCATTCCCTCTGCACCAGCTCGGCGCCCGACGAGCGACTTTGCTTTGCCGACCTGGGCAATCTCTTCCAGAAAATGAGCTTTCACGCCGTCTACCGGAAACAGGAAAAATCGCGGGCCATCTACGAGGTGCTGGACGCACTGACGTCCGATGAATTGCACTGGCCGCAAAAGGCGCTTGCCGGACGGCCGGCTCGGAACGCGTGAAGGCGACGCCGAACGTAACCTGACAGATGGACGCGTCCGGCGCTTCTCGCCGCCGGGAGCGTTCGTCAGTGATGTTTGATTCCGACCTGGAACCCAAATGCGCGCGCCACGAGCGCCACACCCACGGTCATCGCCACGATAATCAAGCTGACGATACCGGCCGCCTCCAGCTGGCGCCCTTGTTCGCTGGTCATCATCTCGAGGGTCATGATGGACAGGGTCAGGGTGTCACGTGTGGCCAGCAGGATGATGCTTGACGTGGTATTCGCCGCCAAGACGAAGTGGTAGACGCCGAGCACGAGCAAGGTCGGCCGGATCAACGGCAGCCAGATCCGGAAATAGGTGTAGATCCATCCTGCCCCGGATATCCGAGCCGCCTCTTCCAGATCCGATCCCAATTGCATCAACACGCCCTTGACCAGTTGCGTGGACGTCAGCTTGCCTTGCAGGATCATCACGAGCGCGAGCGCATAGATGGTGCCGTAGATCGCCGACAAGATCGGCGTCTCGAGAAACATGACCAACATGCCGAGGCCTGCAAGAATGCCGGGAACCGCGGCGGACAGCCAGAAGATGGTGTCCAGCAGGCCCCTTCCAGGCCATTTGGTGCGGACCAACACATAGGCGACAACGGAGAATATCAGGGGCGATACGAGACTCGTCCCCAGAGCGAGGGTCAGGGTGGTGATCAGGGCTCGCATGAAGCCCCGGTCGCTCAGCACCAGGTGCCAGTGCTGCGTCGTAAACAGCGGTGTGGCTTCAAAAAAGCCGACCCGTGTCATGAAGCTTCCGCCGATGAGCGTCACGACCGGAATGACGGTCAGCATCGCCACCAGGACAACGATCAGCGCGAAGAAGACCTTCTGCAGCCAGCCGAGGTCGATGACGCCGGGCTTGAACTGCCCGGTCACCGTCGTGTATTGCCGCCCCCCCAGCAGCCATCGCTGCATCACGACGATGAATGCGACGACCAGCAAGGTCACACTGGCGAGAGCCGCCGCTGTTCCGTACTGCGGCGGTTCGTAATAGTGCATGTAATTGTAGATCTTGGTCGAGTAGATGAAGAAGTTGATGGGCGTGCCCAGGATCTGCTCGACTTCGAAGGACTGCATCATCCGGGACATCTTCAACATGAAGACAACCAGGATGGGCGGCATCATCAAAGGCAAGGTGACCTGGAGCATGGTCCGCAGGTTGGAAGCTCCCGATGTCCTGCCAGCCTCTTCGAGCGCCAGATTCATGTTTCGAAATGCCGGGGTCAGCAGCATGACGCCCTGGGAAATCTGGTTCGCCATGAGGTGAGCGAAGACGATGCCGGACACGCTGTAGATATTGAAGGCGCCGATGCCGATGTAGGACAGGGCGTTGTTCAACATCCCATTGTCGGGGTCCAGCAGGAATGTCCAGCCGACGGTCGTGGCGACGTTCGGCAACATGAAGGAGACCCAGAACATGAACTCCAGGCCGCCGCTGAACGGCATCTTGGTCCTGGCCAGGGCCCAGGACACCATGATGGCGATGGGAAACCCGATGGCGGTATTCAGCAGGTAGATCACGAGCGTGTTCCATATCGAGGAGAACACCCCGGGGTCCGACCAGGCCGTGCGCCAGTTTTGAAACGACCAGACCGGATCTTGCCCGAAGCCCGCGGCGTTAAAGCTGCTCACCAAAATCAAGACGATCGGGTAGATGATCCAAAAGCCAAAGACGATGAGGAGAACCGCCATGATGAACAGGCCGGCGTTCGACGCTCTCCTCGCCCTTGGTCTCGGGAAAACCGCTTGTGACGCAGTCATGAATGTCGCCCCTGTCAGACTTACGACCTGTTCATCGGCCTGGCTCGACGTCAGCCTCGATCATTGAGAGAACGCCGGCGCCCCCCGGGACCCTTCGTCAATATCCATGCGCCTTCATCATCTCGCGCAGCCAGCTCTGGGATTCTTCGCGCGGTTCTGGAAACCTCCAGCCATACCAGTGATAGCGCTCATCCTCGGTCCGAATGATGTTCTCCTGATCCACGCCCTCCCTCGGGATGTCGTTCCGAAGGGAGAAGTTCCCGGTGATCTTCTGATAGAGAATCTGGCCTTCGCGCGACAGGAACCAGTTGATGAAATACTTGGTCGCCGCCGGGTGGGGCGGATTGCTGATGACGCTCAGTCCGTTGCCGCCCATGTCCACAGGGACGCCTTCTTTCAGCATCTTGGGGAATACCGCCCGCACGGGAAGGCCATCCGCTTCGGCTGTTTCGCCGGAACGATTGCAGCCGATGATGCAGAACGCGTATTTGCCCCGCGCCACCCACTCGACGGCGGTGCGGGCATCCGGGGCGATGACCGGCTTCATCTCTTCGATGAGCCGGGTGTAGAACTCTTTCCCCAATTGCGCGTAGAAGAAAGTCCGGGGGCTTTCCACGGCGTTCGCGCGCGGATCGCGCATGACGATCTTGCCCTTCCACTTGGGATTGAGAATATCCCAGTAGGAGTCGAATTCGTTCGGGTCGACCAATTTCGGGTTGTAGACGATCAGGCCGTAATTCGCGCTCGCGGCAAACGCCAGAGACCAGTCCGAGGCCCAGGGCAATTCGCCGCCGAACCATACGCTGGGATCGGTCACCTCTGGATGGACCAGCAACGGCTTCAGATCCTGCACCGCCCCTGCCGGGACGAAAACATTGACGATGGACGAGGGGCCGCTGATCCACAGATCGGCGGTCTGCTTTCCCGCCCGCTGGTCCGCGACGAGCTTGGCTGCCAGCTCGGTCGGGGAGCCGGAGAGCAGCTGGATTTTCAGGCCGACCGCTTTCTCGAGCTCGGGCAGCCGCTGGCGATATTGTTGCGTCTCCGTCGCGCCAGTGCGGAAAATGACAACACCTTCCGCCTGACCGGCCGCCTTGATCTCTTCCCAGGTCCTGTCCCAGGCCGGTACCTGAGCCGCTGCCCGGATCGGAGCCGTAACGGCCACGATCAAGGCGGCGGCAAACGCACCATACGACAGACATCTCACCCAGCCTCTCATCGTCTCCCTTCCCTTCTTCTTTCTTATTTGTCTCCACTTCTTAAATTCGCGGTTCGCATGTCCCTCGCTCGCCCCGGAACAGCGACTTATTTGGGCTTCTGATTCCCGTAGAGCGCGTCGATGAAGCCGCTGTCATCGATCTTCCGGATGTAGTGCATATCCCAGAGGCTGAGCGGACTGACCTTCTTCGCATCGGGGTCCTGACGGATCGCCTCCTGATAGACGTTGGTAATCGCGTCCATGGCGGGATAGAGCCGGGGGTCGACGATGCGTGCCAGCTCGTTGTAGACGACATCCACCATCTCGTCGTCCAGCGGCGCGCGGCCGGCCATGCCGCATTCCTTGATCATGCGTTTGGAGGGCTCCGGCTGGGTTTTGAAAAAGGCAATTCCCTCGAGAATGCCCTTCAGGAAGCGCTCCACGATGTCGGGGTGTTTCTCGGCGAAATCCATGCTGGTGGAAACCGTCGTGAAGTTGATCATCGGCATGGTTTCGAGATCGATGACCCTGAGCCCTTCCTTTTTTGCGAACATGCTCTGCAACGGCGTCAGGAAGCAGGCATCCGCCTTGCCGCTCTTGACCCATTCCCATTTCGAGATTCGCGGCTCAACGCCTTTCTCGGCATCCATGCTGCCTCTTTTAACTTTGATCGCGTTGATCATCTCGTAGTCGTCGCGATCCACGTCGAGGCCCCGTTGCTTGAGGAAGAGCCAGTCATTCAGAGAAGGATGCGAGCCGCCGACGACGAACTTCTTCTCGCGCAGATCCTGCAGCCCGAAGATTCCGGAGTCTGGCTTGACGCACAGGCTGTGATTGACGCAACTGACCGTCTGGCCGAGATAGACCCACTTGTCGCCTCGCGCGCGGTGCGCATATGTCGAAACGTGATTGCCGCCGACAAACTCCACGGCACCCGTGGGCAGGTCGCGATGCGAATCCTCGGAACTGATGAATTTGTTATAGGCGACATCCAGCCCATGCTTTTCCCACGCGCCACTTTGTGCGATGACGTGCAGGAGTGCGAGATGGCTTCTTGAACGATAGGGGAAACTAACATGGTCCATGGGCTTGTTTCCTCGTCAGGTTAGGAGCTGATCAGCGGTTCAGACTCCTTGATGGGCGGCGATGACGCCGCTCACTTCGATGAATGCGCAAGGCACGCTCCGATTGCATCAACGTCGGCGATACCGCGGAAACCATTTACTTCGGCCGGTTTGTAACTTCCCTATCTCGTCGCACGGCGTCGTGGCGGCGTGGCAGCACATCTGATGCGCAATGCTAGCCGTGTTGCGCCCACAATGCAGCCGGCACCGCCTCCTTACCCCCGGAAGCTCCTCTCGGGGCCTGCTGGGGCAGGAAAAAGAACATCCACTCAATGGCCGTACAGCCTCAATGGAAGTTACCCTGTTCTCCTGACGCGGCGTTTGGCGCCGCGTGCTTTTTCTGCCCCATCCATTCGACGAATGACTGAGGCCATTTATGAAGCTTCATCGAGTTCTAATCGAAGCCGTTTGCTTTGCTCGATTCGCCTCGCTGGATGTTACGTCCATATATGAGCGTGATCAGCCACAAACTTTTTTTATGAGCCGCAAACTTTACTGTACCTAGGCTCTGCGGCTCTTAACGGTAGACCGAATCGGGCATTTGGAATTGTGCGCCCTCTTTTTGCAGCGCCTCGACGTAGTCCTTACGGATCTGGGGATCTTCGTCTTTATACTCGATCGAGTTGCCGCCCTGGGCTTGGTCCAGGTTGAATGAGGTCTCCTCACGCGGCGCTCCCGATATTAGCCGCGGATAACCGCCGAGGAAAGCGAGCACCCGGAATCCCCCTTTGGTCACGCCAAAATGCGCGTGATACCAATTGTCGCCGCCCGGCACCGCGCTGACGATGCCGCATTCGCCGTAATCCAGCCTTTGGACCAGATGGCCTTTGCCGTTCTCCCACGGGCGGATACCGGCCTCTCTCGGCCAGGTGATCAGATATCCCTTGCCGCGCACGCAGACCAGCACCGGCCCGCCCGGATGAAAATGCGCCTTGGAATAGCGGCCCGGCGGATATTCGGCGACGAAGCCGATGAAGGTATTGCCCGACAGCTTCCAGGCGAAATTGCGATGACCGGCGCCCCGATGGTTCTCCAGGGGCAAGTCGCAGTTCTGCGCATCGGGCAGCAGGTTGCCGGGATAGATATGGCGGCCGCTTTCCGGCCGGATCGCGAGTTGCTCGGATGGCTTCCAGTAGTCGGCGTCTCCGGAATAGCGGTCCTCGAACTGGAAGGGGTTGTCGAAGATGAACTTGTGGCTGCGGAACATCGTCATGATGGGAGGCGCGTTGGTGCCGGCAACCAGCAGCGCCGGCTTGGAGGAGGCGTTCACCAGACGATGCCATGTGTTGAGCGGCGGCGAGAAGATGCTGCTCTTCTGCCATTCGAAGACCTGCTTCTTTTCGGGGCTGCCGTCGGTCCAGATCTCGGTCGAGCCGCGGCCTTCGAGAACGTAGTAAACCTCCTCGTACATGTGCTTTTCGGCATTGAGCGCGCCGCCCGGCGGGATCTCCACCAGGTAGATGCCATTCTTGTTCCCGATGCCGTCGAGCTCGAGATAGGCGCCGCGTCCGCCGGTGCGTTTCCAGGGGCCGAGCTCGACCTCGCGCGCGTCATAGACGCCCAAGCCGCGGACGATCGGGATGTTCTCTTCCTCGATGAAGGCTTCGTAGGGCGTCGGCGGTCTCTTCCAGCGAAACCGTCCGATCGCCTTTAAATCTTCAGTCATGGCTCCCCCTTTTTTGACGTGAACTTTCTAGCTTACGATACTCCGACTGTTTCGGCGCACAATCACGGCCTCGACTCGGCTGGTGTCGCTATCTGTTTTGCCGGCGGTGTTCTTGGCCGCCGATCCAACGAAAGCAGGACGGCGGTGCTTAGCCGTTCTTCGCTTCGGCCGGGAAGACCAGCGACTTGATCACCACCGGCACGGCGCCCGACGATACGATCAGGGCGCCGATATCGACATAGTCGAATTCCTCGAGGATGACGCCGTCGATCGAAACCACGGGGGTCGCGATGTTCATCTCCTCCTTGAGGTGCAGGCCGAGCAGGCCGCCGATGTCGCCGTCGCTGACCAGCACCAGGGGGTGTCCCTTGTCCAGACTCGTGCGCAGCGCGGCCATCACGCCGCTGCAGAAATTGTCCAGCCGTCGGAAGGAAGCGGAGCCTTCCCAATGGAAGGCCACCGCCACCGGCGTGCGCGCATCCTCGAGGCCGAGACGCACCAGGGACTTGCGCAGCGCCTCGGCGATCCGGTCGGGATCGATATCTCCATCGAACGAAAAGTCCGGCTTCACCGCCGGCAGGTTGCGCACCGGGACCGCGCGGGCCGGCGAGATGAAAATCGTGCTGCCGCTCACCTGGATGGTGTATTGCGAGGCGCCGATGACGGTGGCGCGGATGCCGTTGGCCGGCGCCTCGACCTTGATGCCGAGCGCATCGACCCGGGCGCGGACCGCCCTGGCGAGGCGCGCGCCGAGATCGCCGAAATTGCGTGGCTCGCGGCCGTAGATGAATTCCGAGACGCCGCCCGAGAAGGTGATGACGTCGATGGCGCCGCTGTAGGTCAGCTCGGGCAGGCGCAGCAGATGCTTATTCTCGGCACGGAATTGCTTGAACTCGACCAGTTCCATCAATTGATCCGCCATGCGGCCGGCGATGGCATCCAGTTCGGCCTCGTTCATCTGGCGGCCGAGCGCGAGATCGATCCCCTCGAGCTTGGCGTAATAGCGCCCCGTGTCCTCGATGCGCACGACACGGCGGTTCTCGTCCATGGCGATCAGCCGGGCGCCGACGTCGATGGCGGTGACTTCGCGCACCTTGCCGCCGATGCAAATGGCGACCTTGCTGGTGCCGCCGCCGATATCGACGTTCATGGTGACGCCGCCGGCGGCCGAACGCCCCGCCGCGCCCGAGCCATGCGCCGCCATGGTGGTTTCCAGCGCGTCGCCGGCCGAGACCGCGACGAAGCGGCCGGCCTCATGGGCGAACAGGTCGGCGATGGCGCGCGCGTTGCGCCGGCGCACCGCGACTCCGGTGAGGATCAGCGCACCGGTATCCACATCCCACCGGGTCAGGCCGGCGAGATCGTATTGCGCGTCGATGAAGCGGCCGAGCGCGTCGGAATCGATGGTGGTTTCGTCGATATAGGGCGTCAGCAGGATTTCCGATTCGGCCAGCACCTCGCGCTTGGTGATGACATAGCGCGAGCCCTGATGTTCGAGCTCCAGGCGCGAAAAGACCAGATGGGAGGTGGAAGATCCGATATCGACGCCGACGCTGGTCAACGTCAGGGTTTCCTCGTCCGAGATATGCCGGCGCGCCGCGGTGAAACCGGTCGCCGGCTTGGGCTTGCTCTCCGAAGTGGTGACCGTATCCGCCGTTCCCTCGTGACCGCCGCCGAAGCCCGACAATACGCTGCGCTCGCTGCTCTCCGCCATGACCGATCCAGACCTGCCGACGCGTTTTGCAAAAGCACGAGAAGGGTAGCGGAAAATTTGCGAGAGTAAAGCGCCGTGGAATCTGCACTCTTGGGGTCTCCACATCGCCGCGTGGATCGGCCCTGCCTGGACGGCAGCTCCGCCTGCTCCGTCCGGCTCAGTCGCGGGCGTTCCGGATCGGCCTCGATCCTCCGGCGCAGAACACAGATAACGATCCGGAAATACTGGACGCCCGCTCTCTGCCTCAGACTTCCCGCGGGGTGGGCTTATCGCGAGCACCATCCGGCATGGCGACCAGCAGGCACAAAGGATCGTTGTCGCGCGGCAGAAACTCAATCCCGGCGCCGCGCATTACCTCTCTTCTGGCATCACTGTCTTTCGAAATGTCCAGGAATGTTCCGCTCGTCATTCCGCGGTGCGACAAAAAACGTCACGGATGACCAATCGATTCAAAGCTTGCGGCTTCTCTTTTTCGCCGGTTTGGTGGATGTTACCGACGTTCAAAAAAAGCCCGGGGTCATGAGCCGCACAATCAAGGAATCCGCAACATGAAGTTTCCCGGCTCGTTCGGGGCGCTGGGGCGCACCCTGGCGGTCAGGGACTACCGGCTGTTCGTCATTGGTAATCTGACGTCGAATGTCGGCTTGTGGACGCAGCGCGTCGCATTGGGCTGGCTGACGTGGGAGCTCACCCATTCGACCGCCTGGCTCGGCGCCATCGCCATTGCCGAGGCCGCGCCGTTGCTCGTCTTTTCGCTGATAGCGGGCACGGTCATCGACCGTGTCGACTACTTCAAGCTCCTGCGCTGCACTCAATCCCTGTCGCTGGCTTTCGCCGTCACCATGGCGGCCTTGACGCTGACCGGGCTGATGGACATCTGGCTCCTTCTCATCATCGTTCTGGTGCGCGGATCGGTCGTCGCGTTCAATCGGCCATCGCGCACGATCGTGCTCTACTCGCTTGTCGGACGCGACATGCTTGCCTCCGCCGTCGCCCTCAATTCCGTGATTTTCAACGTGTCCCGTTTCGTCGGTCCCGCCGTGGGCGGCGGACTGATCGTGTTCGCCGGCGTGGGCTGGACGTTCGCGGCGGCGGCAGGGCTGTTCCTGATCTTCACCTTGATGCTGTACATGATCAGCGCGCGGGTCGCGAGTCCGCCGGTGCGCGAGCGTGGCTCGATCATCGCCGAGATGGTGGCCGGCCTGCGCTACATGCTGCAGCACCGTGGCATTCGTATCCAGATGGCCATTCTGGTGGTGATCGGCTTTCTGGCGAAGCCGCTGAGCGATCTTCTACCCGGCTTCGTCGGCGAGGTCTTCAGCCGCGGCCCCGAGGGTCTCGCGGTGCTGACCAGCGTGTACGGTATCGGCGCCATGGCGGGGGCATTCTGGATGGTGAGGCGCGACAAGGGCGTCGTAGGCCTGACCGTCCTCAGCATCAGCGGCATCCTGATCGTCGCCACCGGCCTGCTTTTGTTCGTCGCCACGCCGAATTTCTGGATTGCGGCCCCTTTCCTCGCGGTCGTCGGCTTTGCCTTCATCGTCCAGAACATCGCCAATCAGACGCTGATTCAGATATCCTCGGAACCCGCCATGCGCGGCCGCGTGATCAGCAATCACGCGTTGGTCCAGCACAGCGTGCCGGCCATCGGCGCCCTGATCATGGGCGTGATCGCCGACCATATCGGCCTGCGCGCGCCGGTGGCGGTGGGCGCGGCATTGTGCGTCGGCCTGTGGTACTGGGTATGGCGACAGCGCAAACCGCTGGCCGCTGTGCTCGAAAGCGGGCCGCCTGCCGCCGCGGAGGCCGCCGCCGCGCCGCACAGTTGACGCTGCGGTACTATCTCGTGAGTTCGATGGCTGCGCGCGCCGATCCCTGTCAACCGGTCTCCGCCCAATTTCCGAGACCGCGCCCCGGACACGCCAGCAGCCACGACCGACCGCGATGGCCCCCGAAAGGACGCTCGATCCGCCCCGGACCCGTTCGACGATTGTCGCGACCGGCCGGAACCGCTAGAAAGCGGTTCGGAAGACGGACGTTTCGGCGATCGGCGCCGCATGCACGTCGCCGTGACCGGGACAAGGCCGATTGACCGCGGAATTCGACGTTGTGATCGTGGGCGCCGGGGCGGCTGGCTTGATGTGCGCGATCGCCGCCGGGGCGCGTGGACGGCAGGTCCTGCTGCTCGATCATGCCGCGGAGCCCGGCAAAAAGATTCTCATCTCGGGCGGCGGCCGGTGCAATTTCACCAACCTCGAATGCGCACCCGATCGGTTTCTTTCCGAGAACCCGCGATTCTGCAGATCCGCGCTCGCGCGCTACACGCAGCACGATTTCATCGCCCTCGTCGAGAAACACCGCATTGCCTATCATGAGAAGACGCGCGGTCAGTTGTTCTGCGACGGATCGGCGAAATCGATCGTCCGCATGCTGCTCGACGAATGCGCCGCGGCGGCGGTCGACCTGCGGCTCAGCCATACGATCTCCGAGATCGCCAAGGCCGACCGCTTTCGCGTCGCGACAAATCACGGCGATTTCACGGCGCCCTCGGTCGTGCTTGCCACGGGCGGACTGTCGATTCCCAAGCTGGGCGCCACCGGTTTCACGCACCAGGTCGCGAAGCGCTTCGGCCTGGCCGTCACGGAAACGCGGCCGGGGCTCGTTCCGCTGACCTTCTCCGATTTCGACCTTCGGCTGATGCGGCCGCTGAGCGGCGTGGCCGTCGATGCGATCGCCAGTTGCGGAGCGGGCGCGTTTCGCGAGAATCTGCTTTTCACCCATCGCGGTCTTTCGGGTCCGGCGATTCTTCAGGCGTCGTCCTACTGGCGTCCGGGGGACGAGATCCGAATCGATCTGCTGCCGGGGATGGATGCAACGAAATTCCTGCTCGAGCGCAAGCAGGCCAGACCGCGCGCGGAAGCCAAGACGGTGCTGGGCGAGGTTCTGTCGAAATGTCTCGCCGATGCGCTGGCCGAACGGCACCTGCCATCCCGTCCGCTCGGCGAGATTGCCGATCACGACCTCGCTCGCCTGGGCGAAGCGCTCAACCGGTGGCGCCTGGTTCCGTCCGGATCGGAAGGGTATGCGAAGGCCGAGGTGACGGTCGGCGGCGTCGATACGACCGCGCTGTCGTCGAAGACGATGCAAGCGAACGCGGTGCCGGGCCTTTACGTGATCGGCGAGGCGGTCGACGTGACGGGCTGGCTCGGCGGCTACAACTTCCAGTGGGCCTGGGCGAGCGGCTGGGTGGCTGGCATGGCTGTCTGACGCGGCCGGGGCACCACAAGCTGCCATTTTCGGGACGGCTTTCTCAAGGCTGTCGCGGGGACCCGAAGTCTCGTTTCATGATGACGTCGGCATCGGCATGGCCCACCCGGAACGTCAGGTTCCTGCACGCCGGGCATGCCAGCACTCATCAAACCATCGAGGCGGGTTGAACCGGCGTGCCGCGGCGGAACGCCGGTCTACCCCCTGAAAGTGCCGAGTGCCCTAGGCGGCGCGAACTTTTGCAATGAAGGTATCGACCTTTTGTCGGAGATCCTCGCTCTGTGCACTGAGGCCCGCCACGGACGAGAGCACCTGACTAGCAGCGGCACCAGTGTGGGACGCAGCTTCGGTCACACCCGCGATGTTGTTCGAAACCTCTTGCGTCCCTTTGGCAGCCTCCGCCACGTTGCGGGCGATTTCCTGAGTGGCCGCGCCTTGCTGTTCGACGGCTGCCGCCACCGTCGTGGCAATCTCATTGATGCTGGCGATTGTTTCCGCAATCGATCTGATCGCGGTCACGGAGTCCTGGGTAGCGGCTTGCATCTCACTGATCTTCATTCCGATTTCCTCCGTCGCCTTCGCTGTCTGATTGGCCAGTGACTTAACCTCCGATGCAACGACCGCGAATCCCTTGCCTGCCTCACCGGCTCGCGCCGCCTCGATCGTCGCATTGAGCGCCAGGAGATGCGTCTGACCCGCAATGTCGTTGATGAGCTTCACGACATCGTCGATCCGCTTCGCACTCTCAGAGAGGCTGAGTATCTGATCATTCGTGTGGCTTGCCTGATCCACCGCCTGCTTCGTAATGCGGCTCGATTGTTCGACTTGGCGGGAAATTTCCGAAATGGACGCGGACAGCTGTTCACCGGCGGCGGCGACGGTTTGCACGTTGATGGACGCACGCTCTGAAGCCACTGCAACCGCGCTGGCCTGGTGCATGGTCTGCTCCGCCGTGCTCGACATGCTGCCAGCCGTCGCATGCAGCTCGTTCGCAGCGGACGAGACCGTATCCACGACCTGCCGCACGGACGATTCGAAATCGTCGGCGAGGCTGAGCATCGCCGCCTTCTTTTCCCCCTCGGTACGCCCCAAAGCTTCCTCGGTCTGGCGTTTTTCCTCGCGATCGTAGGCCAGCTTGGTCTGGAGGGATTTGAGATGACGCAGAACCTCGCCGAATTCGTCATCGCGGGAGACATCGATGTGGTCGTTGTACGCACCCTGTGTAATTTGCTTGATTTGCCGGACGATCAGGTCGCAGTCGCTCCGCACCCGGCGCGCGACGAGGAATCCGAATGCAATCGCAAGACCCACGCCGATCCCAACCAAGCCGTATGATTCGATGCGATCCAGCCAATGAACACTTGCCGCTACGGCTCCAAATATAAGCCCGAGGACAGCGGCGTGCCGAATGATCCGCGACCGGAGCGAGCATCCGGAGCGCAGGATCCGATGCCATAGTGCGGTCTTGACGATCATGCCGTTGCGGATCGCCAGCTCGCGCGCCTTGCCTTCCGAAAAAAGGCGGTAGCCTGGCTCGACAACGGCGCGAAGCTCCTTCGGCAGTGCCTTTCGGACCGACATGTAGCCGGTCACCGTTCCGTTTTCCTGCAGCGGGGTCGCGCTGGCGGCGACCCAATAATAATCGCCGTTCTTGCATCGGTTCTTGACCGCGCCGGTCCATGGAGATCCGGCCTGCAACGTGGCCCATAAATCCGCGAACGCCTCCGGCGGCATGTCGGGATGCCGCACGATATTGTGCGGTTGCCCGATCAGTTCGCTTTCCTGAAAGCCAGAGACCTCAATGAAGGTATCGTTGACGAAAGTGATCCGGCCCTTCGGGTCGGTACGCGAGACGATCATCTGGTCATCGCGCAGTTGGTATTCTTTATCGGTAATGGGAAGATTCTTCCGCATTTCTGTCTCCACCCTGTTCCGCTCGTCCGAGCAATGGCGGAAGAAGACTCATGCGGCGCCGCTCACTTTTTGGTTAATTCGCCCAAGAAACTCCTTATACGGAGTTCGTAACATACATTTACTTCTTGGGTTTCCAATCCATGACGGGTCACGACCGCCCTCGTTCCACCAGCGCGCGAAGCCGCGGCACATCCAGCAATGTCAGCGATCCCGACTGCGTCGATATGAGTTTCTCCGCCTTGAGGAGAGCCATGACTCTGCTGACATGAACCGGCGTGAGGCCAAGAGCATCGGCGACGTGCTCCTGTCGCAGCGGGAAAGGACAGCTGCCGTCATCGTTCAAGGCGTCGAGCTGCTGAAGGCGGCCATGCAGGTCCAGCAAGAGGCGCGCGAGGCGTTCTTCCGCGTTGCGGCGTCCGAGATCGGTGAGCCGATCCTCGAGGCCTGCCGTATAGGCGAGACAACGCGCCTGCGCCTCGGCAGAGAGGCCGTTCTCCTGTGCAAAGAGCTCCCGCATATTCTTCATGGGAAAGCTGCAGAGCAGAACATCCGTGAGGGCCTGCACCGAGAACGTCACACTGTCCATGCGGAGCAAGGGCAGAGCGATGAATTCGCCCGGGAGCAGAAACGACAGAATCTGACGCCTGCCATCCACCAGCAACTTGTAGGAAAAGGCCCAGCCTTCAAAGATGGTATAGACTTCCTGGAGCCGCTCTCCCTCGCGAAGGATCGTGCGACGCGCCCTTACCAGGCGACAGTCGCCGCGGCGCCGTTCGATTTCGTCGCCCGACAATCGGCCATATAGAGCCGTGGCCCGGATCGGGCATTCTCGGCACGAAGTGGGGGGAACAATTCGCGAGGGCCGAAACTCGGCCCTCGCCTTACTCGGGTAATTCGCGGACAAGATCGAACCATTTTGCCGGTGGATGTAATCGCGGAAATACTTGCGATCGGATGATGACGCGTCCTGGCGCCGGGAGCAAAGCATAGATGGACTTGTCGGCGCGCAAGCAAAACGACGACAGCCTTTTACCCATGTTAATAACCCGATTTGCCAACCCGGCTTGATAATACAGATACTCAATATTGCGTGCCGCTTTATTTTGGAATCTGCCGTTCGTTCGGGCCGTGTATTTACGCGCGCTTAGTACCCTGGAGCAAGACTTGACCCGGCATTCAATGCTCGGGGTCGTCTATTGAGCGCTTATCTTTTACTCGGCGTGCTTGTCGAGCCCTTACACACAGGATCACGGCCATGACCAGGCGACACGGCCGAAAGCGAACCCGCCGAGCGCACGAGCCATTGCCCGATCCGGCGTTGCTGCTCGATGCCATCAACATTGTCGTTCTGGTTGTGGACCGGATGGGAACAATCCGGTCGACCAATGCGGCGGCGCGAAATCTTCTCGGTTATTCGTCCACGGCCCTCGTCGACCAGAGCCTGCCGCTCATCTTGCCCTCCCTGTCACACCGCGGAGGGGCTGGGAAGTTCTTACGGGAGAGATCCCGCTCGAGGGGTTCGATCGAACTCAAGGCACGATCCCGCACGGGCCGTTTCGTTCCCGTGGCAGTCCGGTGTTTTGGCCCGGTTGATGGCGATCAGTTCGTTGTTTCACTGCGTGATCTCAGCGAGCGCAAGCGCGCCAAGGCGCGCGGCCATGCTCAACGGCAATATTTGCGTCGTATCGTCGAAGCGACCGGCGATGCAATCGTCACCGTTGACGATCAAGAGCATGTCGTCTTGTTCAGTCCCAAAGCAGAAGAGATCTTCGGCTATGCGGCCAATGAAATTATCGGTGAGCCATTCCGGCGTCTTTTGCCGAGTAAGCAACAGCTGAGCGATCAGATCCTTGCGCCTCTAAAGTCACTCGGCCCGCGGGAGAAGATCACAGACCGCTTGGAAATCGTCTGCCTTCGACGCGGCAGCCACACCTTTCCCGCCGAGGCTTCGATTTCCTACTTTCGCTTCCGCGGCCGGCCGCTTGCGACCCTCGCCTTGCGCGATCTCAGCGAATCGCGCGCCGCCGAGCGGGCCGCCCGGGCACAGGAGCGGCTGTTCACGGCTGTTTTCGACCAAGCGCTGCAACACCTGGCAGTCCTCGCCCGCGACGGCACGATCTTGGAAGTCAACATGTCCACAGAGAGGCTGCTCGGTCGAGACGCCCCCTCGGTGAAGGGTTTGTTGTTCTGGCAGGCTCCTTGGTGGCAGACGGCCGGCGCCACGTCACGGAGAGTGAAGGCAGCGATCTGCAAGGCAGCGAAAGGTGAAAACACGCGCGACGAATTCACCGCGCTATTGCCCGACGGCAGCGTCAGAACGTTGGACTTCTCTGCCCATCCCATCCACTGCGAGGATGAAGGCGTCTCCTTCATTGTTACGGTGGCTCGCGACATCACCAACCGGGTGAACGCGGAATACGCTCTACGCGAGAGCGCGCGCCGCTTGGCGAACGCACAGCGCATAGCCGGTCTTGGTCACTGGGACTGGAATATCGCGACCGGCGACTTCTTCTGGTCGGATGAAATCTTCAGAATCTTCGGCCAAGAGCATGGACAGTTCGCTGCCACCTACGAGGCCTTCCTGGACTGCGTCCATCCCGACGACCGCCGCAAGGTGGACGCGGCAGTAAAGGGCGCTATCAGCTCAGGTCTCGGTTACCAGGACGACTACAGGGTTGTCCGCCCCGACGGGTCGATTCGGTTCGTCCATGAGCAGGGCGAAATTTTGCGCGACGAAGCAGGTCATCCCATTGGCATGACCGGCGTGGTCCAGGATGTCACTCAGGCGAAGCAAGTCGAGGAAACGCTCCGCGCGGCAAAGGTCAAAGCCGAGGCGGCCAATGAGGCAAAGAGCGCTTTTCTGGCGAATATGAGCCACGAGCTCCGCACGCCGTTGAATGCCATTCTCGGGTTCTCCGAGATCATGATGGGCGAGATGTTCGGCCCGCTCAAGCCGGAGCGATATCGCTCCTATCCCAAGGAGATTTACGACAGCGGCCGGCATTTGCTGGCCATCGTCAACGATATGCTCGACATGGCCAAAATCGAACATGGCAAATTCATAATTCACGATCAGCCGATCGAATTGGCGGACGTCGTCGGTTATTGCGCCCGCCTGATGTCGGGCGCGGCAATCACGTCCGGTCTGGTCCTGACGAGCGAATGCCAGCCTGACCTGCCGCAGATCTGCGCCGATCCGACGCTGTTGCGGCGTGTCGTCCTGAATCTGTTGTCAAACGCCATCAAGTTCACACCTGGGGGCGGCATGGTGCGGGTCATCGGGGGAACTGCGCAAGACGGCTCCCTGTTCGTCAGCGTGAGCGACACGGGCATCGGCATGGCCCCGGAAGACGTTCCCACGGCATTGGAGCCCTTTGGTCAGGTCGAATCGGCATTGTGCCGACGCCACGGTGGCACGGGCCTGGGCCTTCCGTTATCAAAATCCCTGGTTGAGTTGCACGGCGGCCAGCTCCGGATCGAATCCTCGCTCGGCAAAGGCACGAAGATCACCATTTCATTGCCGAAGGAGAGGATTGTCAGCACGATCGAGAGTGCGGCTTAATTCGCGACGCTCCACTCAAGCGTTAAAGCGCGGATGGGAATTGGTGAGGCGTGCGTCCAACCGCGTGGGCGGGCAGCTGGGCCCGCATGGCTGTCAGAAAACCGCCGGCAGCGCGCGGAGCGGAACCGTTGGCGGCCAAAGCAGTCAGTAACCTTTCCGCCGCTGTTTTTTTGCCGCTTTGCGCGCCGCGTATCGAGCATCGCGCGCGGCTTTTTGCTCGGCCGCCAGCGCCACCTCGGCTTCGGCCTTCTCGGCCGCGATGAGAGCCTCAGCTTTCTCCGTTTCGCGTTGCGCCTGTAGAACCAGCTCGGCCGCCTGGGCCGCCTGTGCAGCCAATTCCGCCTTGCGCAACGCCTTGACGGCTTCGCGCTTGGCGATGCGCGCCGCGCGCGCTTCGTTCACCGCCATTCTCGTCGCTTGCCGCTCCGCGGCGGCGGGATCTTCGGCCGCCACGCGGAATTTTTCCAACATCGCCTTCTTGGCCGCAGCAGCGTGACGCTGACGGTCTTGCAGATTAGGGTCTTTGTAGCCGCTCATCGAATCTCCCATGTTAATGGCACCACCAAGCCTATAAGCGACAGCGAGCGGCGCTGAAATCGAATGCGTCGGCCGATCGCCGACATGTCGTGACGGGCACCGTCACCGTGCCCGAAAAAAAAGCCGCCTTTCTTGAGGCGGCTTTTTGAAAGCGTTGGTTGCGGGGGCAGGATTTGAACCTGCGACCTTCAGGTTATGAGCCTGACGAGCTACCGGGCTGCTCCACCCCGCGTCA